>NZ_CP136925.1:2387601-2736401 GCF_037126245.1 Mangrovimonas cancribranchiae | reverse complement strand
TTGTGGGACACAGCGTAAGGAGTAATATTCCTGGACCTTTTCTTTGAAAACAGAAACGTCTTCGTTTTTAGAGTAAAGGTGATGCTCGCGTTTTCGGGTAAGCTTACTATCTTTTAAATGCTCTCGCATGTTTTTAGCAATTTGCTGTTGCCCTTTGTGTTTTTTTGAATTGTTTAGCTCTAACGATAAATGATCATCGTAAGCCTTAACAATTTCATTTATAGCTGCCGAGCAGGCCGTCATCCAATTAAGTAAGCGACGTGTATAAAGTGTGTTAACTAAGCCAATACCCGTCATAACCGACGTTCCGTTCATTAAGGCTAGTCCTTCTCTGAGTTCGACAGAAATAGGTGATAAGTTTTCAGTTTCAAAAACATCTTTAGTTTGGCGTCTTTCACCTTTATAAAACACTTCGCCTTCACCAATAAGGACTAAGGCTAAATGTGCTAATTGCACTAAATCGCCGCTAGCACCAACGCCACCGTGTTCGTAAATTAAAGGTGTAATGTCTTTATTAATAAATTCGGCCATAAGTTTTACAACCGATTTATGCACCCCAGAATTTCCTAAGGAAAGGGTGTTCATTCTAGCCACCATAGCGGCTTTAACATACATAGGCGGAATAGGTTGTCCCGTTCCAGAGGCATGACTGCGTATAAGGTTGTATTGTAGTTGAATACGTTCGGAGTCTTTAATTTTATATTGAGCCATTGGTCCAAACCCCGTGTTTACTCCGTATATAACTTTGTTTTCAGAGAATTCTTTTAAGAAATTGAAACTTTTATCTAAGGTTTCAATAACCGATTCGTCTATGGTGATTTGTTGATTATCAAAAATGATTTTGTAGAAATCTGCTATTTCTAAGGTCCCGTTGAATGTTAGCATTAATTTATTGGTTGGGTTATTTTTTTGTGTAAAACTTTAAAAACTAAAACTAAAATAGTTATTTTGGATTGCAAATTTAAAATAATATATGAATTATATACTATTATGACTATGAGCCATGTAAATACAGATGTTTTAATTATAGGTGCAGGGCCATCTGGATGCGTTTCGGCGGCCTATTTACATCGCCAAGGAATTAACGTGAAAGTTGTTGAAAAAAGCCAGTTTCCAAGGTTTGTTATTGGCGAAAGCTTGTTGCCTAGGTGTATGGATCATTTTCAGGAAGTAGGACTTTTAGATTGTTTAAAAGCTGAAGGATTTGAGGTTAAACCTGGCGCGCGGTTTTTAAGAGATGATATTGTATGTCATTTCGATTTTAGTAAAAAACATACCGACGGTTGGGATTGGACTTGGCAAGTGCCTAGAGCCGATTTTGATAATGCTTTAGCTCAAGAACTCATAAAAAAAGGTGTTGATATTGCTTTTCAGCATGAAGTAGTTGATGTTGTGTTTAATGACGATGGAAGCTCTCAAACCACCATAAAAAATGCCGAAGGAGAAGCTTATCAGGTCAATGCAAAGTTTATTGTAGACTCTAGCGGTTATGGTCGTGTTTTACCAAGACTTTTAGGGTTAGATAAACCTTCTAGTATGCCAGAACATTCTTCTATTTTTACACATGTAAAAGACTTAAATAGGCCTGAAGGAAAGGAAGGCACCATGATTACGTTTGATGTATTAGATAAAGATACCTGGTTTTGGGTTATTCCATTTTCTAATGGTATAACCAGTTTAGGGTTTGTAGGTAAAAATGAATTTATAGATTCTTTTGAAGGAACAACTACAGAGCGCATGAAACAGATGATAGAAACCTCTGAGTATTATAAAAAACGGTTTTCTGGATTAGACTTTGAATTCGATCCTATTTGTATTCGAAATTATTCCAAGGCTGTTACTAAATTTTATGGAAACGGTTTTGTGTTAACAGGAAATAGCGCTGAGTTTTTAGATCCTGTATTTTCATCTGGAGTAACTTTTGCTACCGAATCGGCTTTGTGTTCAGCTAAGTTAATTGCAAAACAATTACAGGGAGAAACTGTAGATTGGGAAAAAGAGTACGCCGATTATATAACGTATGGCGTAGATGTTTTTAGAACTTATGTTGAAGAATGGTATACGGGAAATTTACAAACCTTATTTTTTCACCGACCAGAAAATCCAGACATTAAAAAACAAATATGTGCTGTTTTAGCTGGATATGTATGGGATAAAACCAATCCTTTTGTAAGAAAGCATAAACGAATTGTGGCTAATTTAGCCCATTTAATTAATATGGAAAAAGAACAAGCGAATAGTTAAGTCTATTCGCTTGTTTTAAGTAAATTATTTTAAGCCAATTTTTACAAGAACATCTTCTTTTCTTTTCTTGTAAAACTCAACAATAAATGATGTATCAGATGTTTTTATAACACGATCGGTATTAAATTTTTCTGCTACAAATTCATCGGTAAGGTTTCGTGTATCAAAAACGCTACTTTTAGACATGTTTCCACTATCAAAATTAATTTTGTAAGACGTTAAATAGCCTCCTTTACCGTCGGTATGTTTGTAAGGGTACTTGTCTTCAGGTAAATCCATATTTTTCACATTATCTAAGAATAACACAAACAAATCGTTAGGTGTTGTAAGGTATGTGTACGACATACCTCCTTGACTATAGTCGCCTTGTTGTTTTTTAGGTATTTTTTTAAACCATGCTAAAGAGCCATCGGCATTTACTTTAGTAGCTAATATGTTTTCGTAGTGGTAGGAGTAATATGTACCTGTATATTGCGAGCGATGTCTTACAACATAAAACTGTTCGCCTATTAAAGTGACGGATCCATTATTATGAATAACAAAATCTCTTAAAACCATATTTTGAAGTTCGGCACCTTCATCGTTTTCCTTTTTACTATTTCTTTTTTTAGCTCTTTTACTAATGTATAGGTTTATAACATCTAAAGGAATTTCATGGGTGACTGATTTTAAAATTTCACCATCTTTAGATAGCTTAAAAATAACAACCCCATCGGCACTATCTTTATTATGTTTTTTACTTATAAAACTTCCTTTTAAAAGCCCTTTATTATAGTATCCGGCACAATATATTTGGTTGTTACTTGTTTCAAACAGGCTAATGCCGTTTATAAAAATTTTGTCTAGTTCTATTTTGGTTTTGGCTATATTGGTTTCGCCTTTTAATAACCTAAATAGCTCAATGTGATAGTTAGCGTTTTCGTCTCTTTTTTTCTTTTTATCATCATTGCTATCATCGTCAAAAACTTTTGTAAGAATGTAACCTTTGCCTTCGTTATCTACAGCAAAATCGAGTAAATCCATGCGTCTTTCGGTATAAGGCATCTTGTATTCTTTACTCCAATCTAGAGACATGTCGTTAGTATTGAAAACATTAACACCTATAATGTCGTAACTTTTAACATCTCGCTTTACTTCAGGCTTTTTTCTGTATTGAATTAAAAGTTTACCATTATCTTGAGAGGTTAAAAAGTCAAATTTCATGCCTTTAGAGATTTGTAATCCCATAATATGCATGGTTGTAAAAAAGGAGCCACCTAATTCTCCTTCTATATCTAGAACTTTAACCGAATTTTTGTCTATTTCACATGTGTTTATGTCGATAGTGTTGTAAAATAAACGGTCGTGTTGTGTTTCATCTGACCAAGATGAGTAGAAAAAATAGATCTTATCATTAAATTGAAGCATTCTCTCTGGGTGATAATTTTTTGGCAGAAAATAATCTTCTTTATACTCTTTTCTTATCGTTTCTTCTAAAGAGTTGGTGTTAAACTGTTGTACATAAACAGAACTTCTACGCATTTTAATGGCAACCATTTTATCATTGTGAACAAAGAATTTTCTTTTTCCATCAATAACTTCGTAAGGCTTACCAACTTCATATGAATATTCTGAAGATGTATTGTTAGATTGTGAATAGACCGTTAATCCTAAAAAAAGACTTAGGATTAAAAGAACAATGTTTTTTTTCATGTTTTAAATTTACTTTGGTTAAATACGCGAAGCGGGCAAAGTAAGAAAATAAAACAAAAAAGAAAACCTAACCAATTTAAGATTTAGATAAATTATCTAGCATTTCCTTGGTAATGGCATCCAAATCAAAGGAGTGTTTCCAGTTCCAATCGTTTCTAGCGTGAGAGTCATCAATACTTTTTGGCCAAGTGTCTGCAATGTGCTGCCTGTAGTCTGTTTTGTAAGTAATTGTAAAGTCAGGAATATGTTTTTGTATGGCTTTAAACACCTCGTTAGGCGTAAAGCTTACTGCAGCTAAGTTATACGACGACCTTATTTTTATAGCACTATTGTTGGCATGCATAATATCTACGGTAGCTTTTATGGCATCGTCCATAAACATCATAGGGAGTTTGGTGTCTTCAGATAAGAAACACTCATAAGTGTTATTTTTTAAAGCTTCGTGATAAATTTCTACAGCATAATCTGTGGTGCCGCCACCAGGAAGGGTTTTCCAGCTTATAATACCTGGGTAACGAATGCTTCGTACATCAACCCCGTAGTTTTTATGATAATATTCGCACCAACGTTCGCCAACTTGTTTGGTTATACCATAAACAGTAGAAGGTTCTACAATGGTATGTTGGGGCGTATTGTCTTTAGGTGTTGTTGGTCCAAAAACAGCAATGCTAGACGGCCAAAACACTTTTTTTATAAAGCCTTCTTTGGCTAGGTTTAACACATGAAATAAAGAATTCATGTTTAAATCCCATGCTTTCATAGGGTATTTTTCTCCTGTAGCACTTAACATAGCGGCCATTAAATAAACGGTATTAACATCATGTTTTTCTACACAATCTTTTACCGAAGCGTAATCTTGCGCATCAACTATTTCGAATGCACCAGAGTTTACAACACTTAAATTATTATAATTAATATCGCTGGCAATCACGTTGTCGTTGCCATGAAGTTCTCTTAGTTTAAATGTTAACTCAGAACCAATTTGCCCGCAAGCGCCAATAATTAAAATTTTCGGAGTCATGTACCCAATTTTAAGGGTTCAAAAGTAAAAATATTTTGCCTTAAATAGCTTAAAAATATATTAAAATCACTCATTATAGATGTATAAATCACGAAATCAATATATTTGTAATTCTAAGCGTTTTCCTATGAAAAAACTGGTTGTTATTTGTTTGTTATTGTTGTTTTTTTCTTGTGGCCAAGAAGAAAATAATACGCAAAAAAGTACTGCTCAAGAGACTACTTCTTACAAGTTGACTAAAAAAGAGGTGAGTAAAATTAATATTATTGAATTTGAGCTTGACGCTAAAGTAAAAAAGATAACTCAAGACTGGGGAAAATATAACGAACTTAGTAATGTAATAGATAATGTAAAGAATGGCGATACGTCATTTTTTATGGGAAATCATGAAACTTTAGAAGCGTTGTTAAATGATTTTAAAACCTCGCTGCCAAAACAACTAAACTCTCCTTCGGTACAAGCTAGAATAGTATCTTTAGAAAATGCTTTTTATAAATTTGAAAGCTTGATAGGCCTTTCTAATAGTAAGCAGGAAAATGTTCTTGAGTCGCTAAAAACACTACTTACATCTTTTTCTAACTTAAAATTTCAAATGAATAAAAAATTAGAAAGAGAATCTCAAAAAATTGAAAAACCTGTCTAATTTAGTAAATTAAATATCCTTATTTGTTTTTAAGTTTTTTTAAAAATTATTCTATTTTTGAGGAATTTTATAAGAAAAGCAACAATGCTTAATGTTGTTTTTTGTGAAAAACAAAAAAATGAAAAAGATACTATTTTTAGGTACATTATTATGTGCTTTTATGGCTACTGCACAATTTAACCAAGATGCCCCTTGGATGCAAGAGCTAAACATTAATCAAAGAAGTGCTACTAATAATCCTGTTACGTTTAACGAAATTGTTACTGCTTTTAATACGTATTGGGAAACCAGAAACCCAAATACTAAAGGAAGTGGATTTAAGCCGTTTAAACGTTGGCAAAATTACTGGCAAAATTTTGTAAACGAAGAAGGTGTTCTTCCAACACCAGAGGAGTTATGGACCATTTGGGAAAGTGCGCAATCACGTAATTCTAATAGAGTTGATGAAAGTAATTGGTACCCAATAGGACCATTCGAGCATACAAATACAGGGTCTTGGTCTTCTGGTCAAGGTAGAGTAAATGCCATTACAGTAGATCCTAATAATCCAAATGTGTATTATTCTGGAGCTCCTGCTGGTGGATTATGGAAGTCTATAGATGGAGGTGTAACTTGGACTACAACTACAGATAATCTGCCACAAATAGGGGTTTCTGGAATTGCAATTGATTATAACGATTCGAACACAATTTATATTGCCACAGGCGATGACGACGCTGGAGATTCTTATAGTGTAGGTGTTTTAAAATCTACAGATGGTGGTTTAACATGGAATACAACAGGATTAAATACCAGTAATTCACCTTCATCGATGAACGATATATACATTCATCCTTCAAACTCCAATATTTTATGGGTAGCAACCAATAGTGGTGTCTATAAATCTTTAGATGCAGGAACTACATGGACTAATACACTTTCAGGTAATATTAAAGACATCAAATTAAAACCAGGAGATCCTAGTACTATTTATGCTGTGTCATCTAGTGTGTTTTATAAGTCGACCAATGGTGGCGACAGCTTTAGCTCAGTCATAGGTCAAGGCTTACCTTTTACTTCTTCTAGGTTGGTTATTGATGTAACACCAGCAAATTCTAATGTTGTTTATGTACTTTCAGCTGACGGAAATAACGCTTTTGGAGGGTTGTTTAAATCAACAAGTTCTGGAACAAGTTTTACCGAAACAGCTTCGCAAGCTACAGTTGGCGATATTTTTGAAAGCACACAAGCCTGGTACGATATGGCTATGGCGGTATCAGACGTAAATGAAAACGAAGTTTATGTTGGCGTGCTTAATATTTGGAAGACGACAAACAGCGGAACTAGTTTTACAAAATTAAATTACTGGAACGCACCGTTTAGTGCTGGCTACACGCATGCAGATATTCATTTATTACGATTTTTTAATGGGGAGTTGTATGCTGGAACAGATGGCGGCTTTTATAAATCGTCCGATTCTGGAGCAAATTTTACAGACTTAACAGAAGGGATGCAAATAAGTCAATTTTATAAAATTGCAGTCTCTAAACAAACATCAGATAAGATGGTTGGAGGCTTGCAAGATAACGGCGGACACGCTCTTAATAACAACCAATGGCAAAACTATTATGGCGCCGATGGTATGGATACAGCAATTGATCCAGCTAATCCAGATATGTATTATGGTTTTACACAATTTGGAGGAAGTTTAAATGTGTCTAATTCTGCCGGAGGTGGATTAAACGCTCAAATTAATAGTCCTGATAGTGAACAAGGAAATTGGGTGACGCCTTTAGTTATGAATAGCGAAAGCGAACTATATGCTGGATTTTCAAGTTTATATAAATTATGTGGTTCTTCGTGGCAAGTCGTATCGCCAAGTTTTGGAGAGAATATAGACAAACTTGAAATAGACGACTTAAACCCAGATAATATTTACATTGCAATTAATTCATCTTTAAGAAAAAGTACTAACAGAGGAGTTAGTTTTTCTACTGTTCAAAATTTTTCGTCCAGTATTACTTCTATAGAGGTTAATAATGGAAATAGCGATATTTTGTATGTGACAACTTCTGGACTAAATGGAGGTGTTTATAAATCGATTGATGGTGGTGTTAATTTTTCAAATATCACAGGAAGCTTACCAGGAGTAACAAAAAATGTGATAAAGCATCAAGACTTACATACGCAAAATCCACTCTATTTAGGGACTTATTTAGGTGTTTATAGATATGATGATACTACACAAGATTGGGAACCTTTTAA
The DNA here is from genome assembly GCF_037126245.1 of Mangrovimonas cancribranchiae. Taxonomy (NCBI): domain Bacteria; kingdom Pseudomonadati; phylum Bacteroidota; class Flavobacteriia; order Flavobacteriales; family Flavobacteriaceae; genus Mangrovimonas; species Mangrovimonas cancribranchiae. Next base: position 2,728,557 of record NZ_CP136925.1, on the reverse strand, counting down.
CATTGGTTTACCAACAGTGTCTATCACCGATTTAGAAATTAATACCAATGATAATAAAATTACTGCAGCAACTTATGGACGTGGAATTTGGCAATCAAACTTGCAAACCGAAACGGTTGCTAATGAGATTGCACTTACGGCTATTTTAGGTTTAGAAGCTAACTTTAATTGTGGTAATGAATTAAGTGGTGTTGAAATAGAAGTTGAAAACTTAGGGTCTAACTCAGTTACAACCGTAGATGTTAATTACTCTCTAGATGGAACAGAAAACACCTTTACTTGGAATGGTAATATTCCTGCAGGCGAAACAGCCATAATACCACTACCAACACAAAATATAACTATTGGTAATCATGAATTAGAAGTAATTTCATCATTTTCTAGCGATTCTTATAGTTCAAATAATAAACAGGTAAAGTACTTTTATACTAATTTATCTGGTGAAGTAAACCAAGTTAATACTTTCGAAACTGAAAGCGATGAACTTTTAGTAAGCGATGGTGGTAGTTGTGGTAGCGGTTATTGGCAACGTGGTGTTCCAACAGGGGCTTTATTAAATTTAACATCTTCAGGAACCCAAGTTTATGGCACAAATCTATCAGGAGATTATGATAATAATATAAAAAGCCATTTAGTATCACGATGCTATAATTTAACTCAATTAAATAATCCCGAGTTAAAGTTTAATATGGCATACAACCTAGAAGAAGATTGGGATATTGTTTATATGGAATACTCGACAGATTCTGGAGCCTCTTGGCATGTGTTAGGAACAGCAAACGATCCTAATTGGTATAATAGCGATACTACCGAAGGTGAAAATAATACGTGTTTTAACTGCCCGGGAGCACAATGGACAGGAACTAATCCTTTTATGATACAATACAGCTACGACTTATCTGGATTTACATCAGAAAGTAATATTATGTTTCGTTTTGTATTTCATTCAGATCAAGCTGTTGTAGAAGAAGGTGTTATTGTAGATGATTTTGAGGTATCAGGAGTTTTAAGTGTTGAGGATACTCATGTTAACCGTTTTCAAGTATATCCAAATCCATCATCTTTAGGCTATGTTAATATTAAAATGAGCCAACCAAAAAACTTCGATATTTCAATAGTCGATATCACAGGAAAAATAGTGCTACAAGAGCAAAACATTCAACCTAATTCCAATAAATACACCTTAAATTTAAGTCAATTAGCATCAGGTGTTTATTTACTTAATTTAGAACAAGAGAATAGAAAAATCACTAAAAAATTAATTGTGAATTAAATTTACTATTCCACATAACTTTAAAAAGCCCATTTTAATGTAGGGGCTTTTTTTATTAATATTATGTTAATCTATAAATACAAAACCCTCAAAACAATCAAAATATTGGTAAATTGTAAGCTATAATTTAAACTACTAACAAATGAACACTAAAATGAATAAATTTTTAATTGTTCCCGTTATTGCCATGGCAGCTTTAACATCTTGTAAACAAGACGAGAAAAAAGACGTTGCAGTAGTCGAGGAAGAAGCTGTTCCAGGAATTAATCTGGAATACATGGATAAGTCGGTAACACCAGGCGAGGATTTTTTTAGACACGTTAACGGAACGTGGTTAGATAACAACGAAATTCCATCAGATAGAACACGTTGGGGAAGTTTTGATGAGTTAAGAAAACAAACCGATGAAGACGCTTTAGGCATTTTAAAAGCCGCAATGGCCGATGATAAAGACCTAAATAAAATTGATGTTTTACCAGGGTCAGATCAAGAAAAGGCCGTGCAACTTTTTCAAACTATCATGGACACAACGTCAAGAGACGAGCAAGGTGTTAAACCACTTGAACCTTATTTAGCAAAAATAGACGCCATTGAAAATGTAGACGACCTTGAAGATTTCTTAATTGAAATGGAGCCAACAGGAAGTGCTGGGTTTTTTGGTTTTGGCGTTGGATCGCATCCAAAAAACAGCGATTTAAATGCCGCTTATTTAGGTAATGGTTCGTTAGGATTGAGTCGCGATTATTACGTTGACGAAGATGCCGATACCAAGGAAAAGTTAGAAAAGTATCGTAAGCATATAGCTAAAATGTTGCAATATATAGGAGAAGACGAAGCATCAGCTCAAGAAAAAGCAAACAGTATTTTGGCTTTTGAAACTAGTATGGCTAAACCAAGAATGACTAAAGAAGACCGTAGAGACGCACGTAAGCGTTTCAACCCAAAATCTTTAGAGCAATTAAACGCTATGACACCTACTGTAGATTGGGAAAAGTATTTAACAGGTATAGGCGTAAAAAATATAGATACGGTTATAGTAACCGACCCAGGCTATTTTAAAGCACTAGATGGAATACTAAAAGAAGGACATGTACAAGACTGGAAAAATTACCTAGACTGGACTTTATTACGTCGCTCAGCAGGATTACTATCAACCGAAATAGACAAAGCAAATTGGGAATTTTATGGTAGAGATTTAAGAGGATCTAAAAAGCAACGTGATAGAGAAGAACGCGCCTTAAATACGATTAATGGCACCATAGGTGAAGCTTTAGGAAAACTTTATGTAGACCAAAAGTTTCCGCCAGAAGCTAAAGAAAAAGCTAAAAATATGATAGATAATATTAAAATAGCTTTTGAAAACCGTATTAATAATCTGGATTGGATGGAGCCTGAAACCAAAGAAAAAGCGATTGAAAAGCTTAAGAAAATGAAGGTTAAAATAGCATATCCAGACCAATGGAAAGATTATTCTAACTTAGAAATTTCTAGTGTAGAAGACGGCGGAACTTATTTTGATAATATGAAAAACGTGTCAAAATGGAATTTCCAAGAAGATTTAGCTGATTTAGGGCAACCAGTTGATAAAAGCGAGTGGCTAATGGCACCACAAATTGTGAATGCTTATTTTATGCCTCCGTATAACGAGATTGTATTTCCAGCGGCCATTTTACAACCACCTTTTTATAACTATCAAGCCGATATGGCTGTTAATTACGGTGGAATAGGAGCTGTTATTGGTCATGAAATTTCTCACTGTTTTGACGATTCTGGATCACGATACGATGCCGATGGAAACTTAAATAATTGGTGGACAGATGAAGACTTAAAAGAATTCACGGCTTTAGGAAAACAATTATCAGATCAGTATAGCAATGTAAAAGCCTTGCCAGATGTTAATTTAAATGGCGCATATACATTAGGAGAAAATATTGGTGATTTAGGTGGTGTTAATGCTGCATACGATGGATTGCAATTGTACTTAAAAGAGAATGGTAATCCAGGAAAAATTGATGGGTATACACCAGAGCAACGCTTCTTTATGTCTTGGGCAACCGTTTGGAGAACTAAGTATACAGAAGATGCTTTAAGAAGCCAGATAAAAACAAATACACATTCACCAGGAATGTATAGAGCTACTATGCCGTTAATGAATGTTGATGGTTTTTATGAAGCTTTCAATGTAAAAGAAACAGATAGTATGTATTTAGCACCGGAAGATCGTGTGAAAATTTGGTAATATTAGTTTCTTTAAAAAATAAAAAGAGCGGCAAAATTGCCGCTCTTTTTATTTGAATTCACTTTAGTTGATTAGTCTTCTGTTTTAGGTTTTTGACCTATTAAAGCATCTTTACTTAATTGTGCTAAGTTAAAATTAGGAGCTAATACAAGTGCTTCATCTAGTAATGTAATCGCTTTATCTATATTGGTGCTTTTGTTTTTATTAAAAGTTACTAAAGCTTTTAAATATAAAAAACCTGCTTTTAAAGGAACACGATAAGGCTGTTGCATTTCGTAATAGGCTTTATACATATCGTCTTTAGCATGTTCTAAACCGTAATCTACATAAGTTGTGGCTTGTATTAGGTTTTGATTTTGCATATTAAGCTCGGCCAATTCGTAGGCTACAGAAGTTCCTGGGTTTCGTTTAAATAAAACCTCAAAATGTTCTATGGCTTTTTGTGATTGCCCGATAGCTTTTAGCGACACTGCTTTAACTTCTACAGCTAAATTAGAGTCGGTTGTGTTTTTTTTAACACCAATGGTATTTAAGGCTTGCATGTACATGCCTTCGCTCATATAAACATAAGCTAAGGTGTCTTGTCGTTTTTTCGATGGGTCTAGGATGTTTAAATGTGTTAAACCATCTATAATTCCTCTAGCATCACCTTGGGCTTTCATTTGTTTGTAAAAAGCTTCGTAATGTGTTTTTAAATTGGTTTGGTTTTGTGCTATACTGTTGTGTAACCCTAATACCAATAAAAACAATGTTGTAATCTGTTTCATTTCTCAAAAAATTAAGTGCCAAAACTACTAAAATTAATACGGATTTCCATTTATTCTAAAATCATGGTTTTTTTAAGAATAATAGCATCGTTTAATACAAATGGTTTTGGAATCATATTCTTAGGTCGTTTAGGAACGTTAAACATATTATTTTGTAACAAATTAAAACTTGCTTCAAAGAATTCTAATGTGGTTTTTTGATTGGCAGGAACCGTTAACACTATATCTAAAGGTTCGTTATCAGCTATATAATAGCTGAATAAACGTTTGCTTTTTCGGTTGCCAAAAACGGTTTTTGATGGTGTGTTTTTATGTGCTTCTACACCATTAATAATGGCGTTATTAAAGACTAAAGAAGTATCTGCATAGACCTCAATGCGTTCGGCTTGACGTTTTGATTTAAAACATAATTCAACTGTTCTTTTTCCATTAATTATAGTATCCCAAGATATTTCAACGATAGGTTTTGGTAGTTTTTTAATTTCGGCTGTATTCATGTAAGTAAATCCAGTACTGTATTTACTAGCGGCTGTGTAATCTTTTAAGGGAAGTGCTTCTTTAGGTGAATCACCTAATTTGCTTTTATTCCATTCATCTAACATGGTATCGTAAGTCGCCCAAGAAGCTGTGTTGTTATTGTCATCAAGAATGTAGACTAAGCTATTAGGTTTTGGTGTATCATTTGTGAAATCTGAATTTAAACATGCCGAACCTAAAAAGCATAATCCAATAACAGAAAAGAGTAAGGCCCATCGATTTTTATGTTTAAAAAACCCCAAAACAGGTATTAAAAATCCGAAAATTAAACTCACAAAAATACAGGATACAAAGAGGATTTTAAGTCCCAAGCCTACAGGAAACATTTTTACAAAAGGCGCCATAATTGTTATTACAGGAAAAGCTAATAAGGCTAACAGAATAAGGTTAGGTTTTTGTTGTCTTATAAGTACAAATAAGCTTATAAGGGCAAAATATACTGGAATAATAAAAAAGCTAGCGCCTTCTAACTTAAAAACAATAAAAGTGCAGATAATTAACCAAATAGCAATAGGAGCAACAAGTAAGCTGGCTGTGTTTTTTTCTGTATAGAATTTATGATAAATGTATAAACATAAAGAAAGTGATAAGCTAACAAAGGCCGCAATATAGGTATGTCCATTATAAGTAAAGCCATGAAGCATTTCTTGGTACTGTGGGAAAAGAGCTAAAATACCTTTCCATAATACAAACCCTAAACTTCCTGTAATACCTAACGCTATTAAAAAAGCAAGAAATCCTTTTCCAATACTTGAGATGTTTAAAATTCGGCGTTTAAACCCATAAATGAGTAGAAAAATAAAGAAAACTACACCAATAATAAGCATAGGCATATTCCATGAAAACGGATAAATAACGGTTTTAAATAAAGGCACATTAAGGTAAATATAGTCTTCGTTGCTTTTTACTTGTGTTAAATCGGTTTTAGCAAAGTAATCGAGCAAAGGCATGAGGTAGCTTCCTTGATGCTCTAACGAGTTTCTATCGGTACGTTTATAAGTGTCTAATGCAGTGTGATAATCAAAATGATTATCAATAAAAGCAAAATTAAATCCATCTATATCAGCGTCTTCTCTAAAGCGAGTTAAATCGGTGTCATTTGGGAGCATTTTATAAATGCTATAAGCTAAAGAGTTTGCTACAGGAAACTCAGGGTTAGCCTCTACAAAGCCTTTCATTAAATTGGCATTGCCTTGATTGGTTTCAATAAGCATATAACTAGGGCCGCCACTTCCTCGTGCTTCAAAATTTAGGACTAGCCCAACATCTTTTGCCCACGGGTGTTGATTTACAAAAATATCGGCGCCATTTAAGCCTAATTCTTCACCGTCGGTAATTAATACAATAATATCGTTTTTTGGTGTGTTACTTTTAAGATATGCTCGTAAGCCTTCTAAAATGGTAACTACACCAGATCCGGCATCGCTAGCACCAAACGACGAATGTGGGTTGCTATCGTAATGCGACATTAAAAGCAAGGCTTTTGTAGGGTTTGTGCCAGGAATTCTAGCCACAATATTTTTAGGTTTAGATAAATTCCCCCATTGGCTCATGGAGTAACCTTCTTGAACTTCGGGTTGAAGTCCTAGCTTTTCCAATTCAGAAATAATATAGTCTCTAACTTGTGTGTGTGCTTGGTTTCCTAAATAATGAGGCGATTTAGAAATCTCTTTAAGTTGAACTAAAGCACGTTGTGTAGAAAATGTATTGTCATTAGCATCTAAATCTGAAATAGTATTGGGAAGCAAGACATAGAAACTCCAATAAACGGCACCAATAAGTAGGACAAAAGCGACAAGTTTTTTTAACATAAAACAAAATTTATGGCAAAAGATACAACTTATTGCGGAAATGTGAATTTAGAATTTTGTTTAGGAAAAATGAATTAAAAAACCTATATTTAAGTAACTCTAAACGCTGACAATCATGGGTATAAAAAGTTTTCAAGGGGCAAGAAAGCAACAACAAGGTAATGTTGAGCATGAGCCTATTAAAGTAAGTGATTATATGACAAAGGACTTAATTACGTTTAAGCCAGAACAATCTGTTGAAGAAGTTATTCAAACACTCATTACAAACAAAATCTCTGGTGGACCAGTTGTTAATGATAATAATGAATTAGTAGGTATAATTTCTGAAGGCGATTGCTTAAAACAAATTAGCGAAAGCCGATATTACAATATGCCAATGGAACAAGATAATGTAGAGAGCCGCATGGTAAAAAATGTGGAAACGATAGATGGCAACATGGATGTTTTTGACGCTGCTAAAAAGTTTTTAACCTCTAAAATACGACGCTTTCCTATTTTGGAGGATGGAAAGTTGGTTGGTCAAATCAGTCAAAAAGATATTCTTAAAGCAGCTTTACAATTAAAAGGGCAAAAGTGGAAATAACCTATTAGTTTTCACGCTTAACCAAAGCAAAATAATCATCCTCTAAAGGTAGATAACCTTGGTTGTAAACAAAATAATATGTTTTCCCCACTTTTGTGGTGTATAGTGTTGTAATGTAATTAAAATCAAACCCTTTTTCAATAAGTTTAGAACGACTTACTTTTGTTTTTTGATTAGGATTAAGTTGTTCTAAAATTCTGTAATTTTTTCTAAGTCGGTTATTAACGTTTCTTACCAGATTTTTAGAGTCTTTATTTAATCTATTATTGTAAGTATTACGACAAGCATCGCTACAGAACTTTTTATCTACACGTCCTATAAGTTTGTCGCCACATTCCAAACATTGCCTTTGCATAAGGGTTTTTAATAATCTGTTACATGACCCCAGTTTTCACCTGATTTAATGCGCCATAATTGCATTTCAGAAATGCCAAATTGCTTGGCAATCATTTTTAAACGTGTTCTTCTATTGGGATCAAATATTTTACGTTTAATTAGTTTTACCTTGGCTTCACTAAGTTTAGAGTAAGGAATATTCTTTTTACGCTTTGCCTTACCTTCTATTACCTTAGGGTTGTTATCGTGGTGCTTACCTAATTCTACATGAGTCATCCATTGTAAATTTTCAACATGATTATTTTTTTTGTTGAAATCTAAATGTGTTACAAACCGTTTGTTTTCGGTGTTTTCAATAAACAACTCTGCAACTAATTTGTGCAAGTACCGTGTTGTTTTCTTCCCATTAGGAAGCTTTAGGTTTATCACTTCATAACCATTTACAGGTCTTGATTGATATAATTTGTCGTCTTTGTCTTCTTGCCCATGCTTTGCACGAATGACACGACCGTAATTGGAAATTTTAAAATATTCCAAGGGGTTGTTTTCTGGAAAGGAAAATTCTTTCCATACTTCATCATTAAAGGAAACTATCATAACTATTAATCTTAAAGGGGAGTTGCAATATACAAAAAATAATGTTTTGAGAACGAGTTAACTACAGTGCTTTAAAAACTTTAACCTTTTATAAAGATTATTTGATTTTTGAGGCTTGAATTAAATAAACAAGTAAAGGAAGGATAAATAGAATAGGAAATGTTGGAAATAAGTAATTATCAATGTTTAATCTAGGGTATAGAATTGTTGCAATGGTTGCAAAAGTTAAAGCCAAACAACTTATAGCAACAATAAGGTTTATCCACCGTAGTAAACGTGTAGATAGTTTGTAATGTTGTTTTGCGTTGTCTTGAGTTAAAGTTGTGGGGTAATTAAAAATCCACGGGTATTGGTTTAATTTTAAAATAGCGAGATAGATAATACCACAAATAATTGGGCTGACCCAAAGTAAGTTTTTTGCTCCCATACCATTAATGTCTTTGCTTGGCCAATTAAAATATATAGGCACTTGGTTGGGTAACTGGGCATCATAATAAGTTATAATAGCCACAGAAATAATAAGAAAACATAAAGTTATGATTTCAATAATACTATCAAAAGGAGTTTTAGCTATTTTTATTTTGGGCGGTTGCATGCAGCATGTCGTTTATATGTTTAAAGTTAATAAATAAAACTTCACCATTAACGGGTATAAACTGTCACACGTAATAATTTAGGTGTATCAAAAACAAGTCCCCAATCTGTTTGATCGCCATTAAGAATACGGTCGGGTTTAAATTTTCCATTTTCGTAATGGCCTTCTTCTACAACTAAATATTGCCATTGTTTTCCTTTATTTTTTCCAGTAGGTTTAAACATGACTCTACTATGATATCCAGCTAATAAAAATTGGTTGTCGTTTAATTTTGCAGCAAGCAATCGGCCATCTGCTAACTTTGGTTGATACTTAGTTCTTGATAATCTTGTAAATAATCCAAACGCAATATCTATATCCCAATTTTCAAAATGAAGTGTTTTATCGGTTAGGTAATTTACTCTATCAAAAGCATTTCCTCGAGGGGAGAGAGAGTCTATTTTATTTAGCTGAACAGCTGTTTTAATTTTACCTTCAAAGTTAAGTTTGGCAATAGTTCTAGCCATAGGTTTAAAAAGCTTGTAGTTAATTGCCGTAGGATGATACATGTCTTTTTCTGTTAGTTTAGTACCATCTTTCCCTAAACGAATGCGTTTGTCGTCTAAACCAAACGGCGCATAACCAATCGCACCGTGATGTAATGCAGAATAAAAGAATTTTGTATAATCGTCATGCCAAAATGTTTCTGGAATAAATAGTGGGTTATCGGTACGACTATATACCTCAAGTACTTTAAGGTAAACCTTAGGGTCGCTAAAGTAAATGTCAGGTGCTAATAAATCGACAGCAGGTGCAGCGGCTTTCCATAGTTCAAAAACATTGTCGTTTGGTCCTCCAACTTGATAATAAGGAGGTCCAGGGTTTATAGGATTGCGAATAGCAGCATTAACATAAAGCGGTATAGGATATATGGCTTTACCTGCTTCGGCCACTTTTCCTATATAGGAAGCAACATGCCATGCTTGAAAAAATTCGTCGGCATTTTTGCCAAAAACATCAGTCCAATTATTATTTAATTTGGGTGATTTTTTAGCAGCTTTTAAAACTTTATTTGGAACGGGCTGATTAAATATTTTTTCTGCTAGTTTAGAATAGTCTCTAACCGAACCCCAAGCGCCTGGTTCATTTTGGACTTGCACCATGATAACAGTTTGCTGTTTGTCAAATGCTTTTAAGTGTTCCATAAAAGCCGAGAATGCTTTTATATCTGCATGTAGTGTTGCTTGTGCATGTGGCGATGGAGAATCAATGGTGTTTCCGTTTTTATCAACCATATTAAAGTACTTGTCTGGTTGTTGTTTCATCCATTGTGGCATATAATGATTAGAGCCATTTTTCCAGGTAGCAAACCAAAGTAAAACAAGTCTTATATTATGTTCTCTAGCTTGTGTAATAATAGTATTAATAACACTGTAATCATATTTATTTTGTTGGGGTTCAAATTGCTCCCAATAAATAGGGATTTCTAAGGTGTTTATGTGTAATTTTTCCATTGCAGACCAAACCTTAGGAAGTGTTTCTGGCCATGCACTAGAATTATTGCATTGCGCTCCTAAAATAAGATAAGGTTCATCGTCCACAAATAAAGCATGACGGCCATTTTTATGTTTTAAATAGGGTAGTTTATCACCTTCTTTTTGCGCATAGGTTTTAAAAGAATGTAATGATATAATGGAAATTAATATTATGAGAATTCGTGTCATTTTTTAAGCAGTTTTTTAAAACAGTTAAAAACCAATTAAAATTAGGTTATGGTTATTATGACACTAAGATAGTGAAAGTATATCCAAAAAGATAAATTAGTTTTTAATTATCTTTTTATAGTATGTTTTTGATGACAACTAAAACAGTAAAATTTACTAGAAAAAATAGGGATAGGAATACCAATTATAATCCAAAGAACTAAAGCTATTTTTCCATTAAAACCAACTCCTTTAATGTTTCCAGAACCACAATTGGGGCATGTTATGCTGCTATAGGAGTATTCGGTTTGTAAATCGGGCTTATCATTTAAAATTTTTAAAGCGGCATCATAATCATGTTGCTTAACTTGAAGTTTAATGCCACCTAAAGCATTCGATAAAAAATTATGGGTTTGTATAGTAAATTCATCTTTTACGAAGCATTCTATGCCAAACGATTCTAGTTTGCTTCTATCTATTGCAAGTTCATGAGGAAACATATATGTTGAAACAGTTAGAAAAGGCGCCATTTATTTTTTGTAGATTTTAATAGTTACGAAAGATACTTATTTAAACCGTAATACTTTTTAAAACTTGTATCGTTTTAGAAGGATTTCTGCCTAACTTTGCATCCCAAAATTTTACGGCTATATGGAAATTGTTAATTATACCCTTAAAGAATATTTCAATCAAAAAAAGTCGCCTTGTCTTTCGTTTAATGTATTAGGTTTAGATGATAAAAGTATTCAAAATGAAAGACCACTTCACAGAAGTGACTATTTTCAGGTTTTACTTTTACAAGAAGGTGAAGTGGAGCAAGGGATAGAACATGAAACTTTTAAGCTTACTAAGAATCAAATATCTGTTGTTTTTCCGCATCAAATAAACGCTTTAAAAATGCATGATCAAGCCAAAGGAATTGTCATTCAGTTTGATGAGGTTTTATTTTGTTCCGATTTATTAAAAAACGAACTCATTTCTTATAACAACGATTTAATGAACAAGTTAAATCATGTAACATTAGATGATACTTCTTTTTCAAAAATAAATAATTACGGTGTTCAAATTCTTAATTTATTCAAGGACTTGTCACCTATCAAAAAAGAGCAAATTCGATTTTATATAAAAATTATGTTACTTGAAATAATTGAAGCTGCTCACCAAAATTACCAGGGATTTCAAGCCCCAGGCGAGTTAGACTATTTTGCGCGTTTTAAAACATTAATAGAAGCTAATTTTAAATCAAAACGCACCGTAACGTATTATAAAGATCAACTACAAATAACCGCAAAAAAACTCAACGAAATTTGTAAAAGCAAAACAGGCCAAACGGCTTTAAATATTATCCACGAACGTATACTTACCGAAATAAAAAGACTTCTTATTTTCTCAGGAAAAAACCATAAAGAGATTGCTTACGAATTAGGATTCGACTCACCATCAGCACTTAACAAGTTTGTGTATGCTAAATTAAAAGAGACGCCAAGCGAGTTAAAAGAAGAACTTTCCAAAATTTATAAGTATTAGGCAGTTTTTTATAATTAAATACGCTGTCACCTAAAGTAGTTTTGCCTCATCAAAAAAAATATAAACGATGAGTAAATTATTTATTGCAGGAGAAGTGCTTCATAGTGCAGGAAGTCTTGAAGAATTAAAAAATGTTAAAGGGCAAAAAGCAGTTATAGTAACAGGTGGAAGCTCGATGAGAAAAAGCGGCTCTTTAGATAAAGCTATATCATACCTTAAAGAAGCAGGTATAGAAACCGAAATTTTTGAAGGTGTAGAAGAAGACCCATCTTCGGCTACGTGTATGAAAGGTGCTGAGGTTATGGCAAACTTTCAACCAGATTGGATTATTGGTTTAGGAGGATGTTCAGCAATCGATGCCGCCAAAATGATGTGGGTTTTTTACGAACACCCAGATGCCGATTTTGATGCTATGACAAAACCTTTCTCTGTGCCAACACTAAGAAACAAAGCCAAATTTATTGCTATTCCTTCTACAAGTGGAACAGGAACAGAAACTACGGGTCTTGCTGTAATAACAGACCGCGAAAAAGGTGTTAAATATCCTATTGTATCTTATGAACTAACACCAGATATTGCTATTGTAGATGGCGAAATTTGTGCTACAATGCCAGCAAATGTAACCTCAAACACAGGATTAGATGCCTTAACGCATTGTGTGGAAGCTTATGTATCTAATATTGATGATAACTATGCAGACGCGTTAGCAAAAGGTGGTTTAGAAATAGTATTTGATAATTTAAAGGAAGCTGTAAATAATCCAACAAATATTAAAGCACGTCAAAACATGCATGATGCTTCTTTTATGGGAGGTTTAGCCTTTAACAATGCTTGGTTAGGTATTGTACATTCATTATCGCACCAAGTTGGCGCACTTTATGGTATTCCGCATGGCGCATCAAACGCTATTTTCTTACCAAATGTAATTCGTTATAATGCAAAAGTCTCAAATCGTTTTCCAGATTTAGCGAAAGTGATTGGAAAAGAAACGGCAGAAGATCTTGCTGTAGCTGTTGAAAACTTACGTTCTGAAGTAAACAATATAGCAACCATTAAAGAGTTTGGAATATCTCAAGAAGATTGGGAAAAGAACTTAGATTACATTGCAAATAATGCTTTTGTAGATCCATGTACAGGTTTTAACCCTAGAAAACCAACAGTTGAAGAATTAAAAGATATCTATAACGCTTGTTTCCATGGCGACGTTGTAGCGTTTTAATTATCAATTAAAATAAAGTTTGAAGTAATAAATCCAGTTTTTTTAAAACTGGATTTATTGTTTTGGGAGATACAATGTGATAGTTGCTATTTCCATGCTATCCAAATGACCCATTTTAAGCTCGTCTTGGGTAATTAAATGCATATGTAAAAAGGAGTCGTGATGCGTAAAAACACCTTGATGTTCTGTTGAGAAAAAACCTACTATTTCTACAGTTTCATTTTTCAATTCATAATTTGTTTGTCCTTGGTGTGCTTCTTTAGGAGACGAAACTTTAGTCCCCTTTGGTAAATTTTGAATGTGAATAATTGCATTTGAAACTTGTCCACTTAATTTGAAGGCAAAAGGTCTTTTAAAGTTTACGGTTTTGTTGTCGATAAATTTTTCTAAATGTTGAATAGTCTTAACGTTAGAAGGTAACTTAAATTTTTGCCATTCTGTGACGTTTCCAAATACAAAAAATGGTGCTGAAACATCAAATTGTTTGTCAACTATCATAGTCGAATCCGAAGTCACTCTCGAGACGTAACTTTTCCCATTATTAATTAATAATTCGCCTGTTAGATAGGTTTCTGGTCCAAGTCCATAAAGACCATTTTTGTTAGAAATAGTATCGAGAGTGATACTGCTACCTAATTCGCCTTTCCACATCACGTTTTTCATAGCACCAATAATGGTGATATCTGGATAAGTTTTTTTTGAAGTTATTTGTTTTTTTCTAGTGTTGTTACAACTAAAAAATACAATACTTAATAGTAATAGAATCTTGAAATTTCTCACGTAATTAATCTATTTTTTTAAAAACCAATAGCTCTTCATTAGGATTAAATAAGTGCAACCTATTATTTTTTATTGAATAATTTGTGGCCGATTTTAGTGCTTTTATAATATCGTTTTCTTTATTATTGGCACACATCATTTTCGTAGTGATTATATCTGTAAAACGCAATAGATTTTTTTCATAAAAAAGCGCTCCACGCATAGTATTACAACCAGCATATCCAGAAAACGTATTGGTTGTGGTATTAATTTCAATAGAAGGAAGTTTCTTTTTAAAATCGGCAGTTGTAACAGTTTCATTATGTAACGTTTCCAGAACCCAAATATCATGTAAGCGATAATCGGTAATGTATGTGCCGCAGCCATTAAGCTTTGTAAATGTGGTTTCTTTTCCCCTTTTGTAATCTACAGTTACAGAATATGGCGATGATAAACCAGATGCGGTGTTTACACATTCTTTTTGACTAATTTTAATAACCATTTCTGTCAATTCTGTTTCTAAATTATAATGTTTTATGTTGGCATCTTGTGCCCTTACAGGAGTTGTGTGTGGTGTTGTAATTGAATCTTCTAAGATGTTTAGAGTAATTCCTTTTTCTGATATCTTTAAACTCCAAAATGGTTCTGTACCTTGTGCGTTAAAATACACATCGGAGGCTAATTTTTGTTTAGCTACAGGAGTTATTTGAGAAGTCGTGTCTAAAGATGTTACGCTATCTGTTGCGGTAGCTTCTTTATGTTCTTTCTTATTGCCACAAGATACTATGATTAGGCAAATACTAAGTGAAAATAGGAGTTTTTTCATGGTTTTTGTGTTTTATGGAATCGCATCATTACAACATCATCCATCATTAAATTCAATTTGCCATCGGCATCAAAACTATAGCTGTTTATCTTTTTTATGGAGGTTAAAAACACCTTTTCTCCTTGTCCGCAAAACATCATGGTAGTTGGCCCAGGTTCGCCAAAAGATATTGTGTTGCCATCTATTGTATATTCAGCTGAATACCCATTACAACTGTTATTGCCTTCTACTTTTTGAGTGTCTTTATTAAAGGTTATTTGTGGTTTTTTGTTAGGGTATAATCCGTCAAAAGCAATACGAGGACCAGAAATATATTCCAATTCCCAAGTGCTGCCATATAGAGTTTCCTTGTTGGAGTTACAAGAAGAAACCAAGCAAATTAAAACAACAATCACTGTTTTTAATATTTTCATAAGAATAGTATTTAAGATTACAGCTAGTTAAAGTTACACTTTTTTATTATAAAGTTACATATTGAAAATAACAGCTGTTTATTTTACTTCTTTAAACGTTGTTCCTGTCCAAATATGGTGACTCACCTCGCAGTAAGCACAGACTTCAATAAGGTTTGTTGTGTTATCTATAGCGCCAATATTCTTGATGATCATTTTACTATCCTTTTTAAATTTGGAGCCTAACGATGTTTCAAATCCGCTAAATATTCTTCCTGTTTTTCTGTCAACTAAAACACCACTTTGGCAAGGAGAACCGCAACCCCAAGTTACTAATGTGTAATGTCCTGCAAAGTTAATGCCGTTGGCACATTCGTTTTTAATTCTGGTTATAAAACTTTTTGCGTTGGGGTTTGTTGAAAAATCAGGGTCGGCTAATTGGCCTTTAAAAACCTCTGCAGGAAAATCTTTAAAAGAAATTTTTGGGTGGTACTTTCTATATATTTTAATTTCTTCATTAGTATTATTTTGACTAATAATAACATCCGATTTATATCGTGCCAAAACCTTATGTTTTGGAAAGTTTTTAATACTATTCTCGCTAACAACTTTTATTTTAGTAAGCTTTTGCCCAAGGATTAAGTAGTCTTGAGTATTTAGTAACGTATCAAGCTGAGTCTTGTATTGATTAGTGCTTTTTTGTATTGTGTTAGGTGTCTTCCTAGTTTTGTTTTCTATCTTTTTGTTTTTCTGTTGACAAGAGAGCATTAAAAAACAGATAATGAAGATTAGTGTTCGACTCATACGAAGTAAATAATAATGGAGTTTTACAGTTTTTTATTTAATTTGTTCTTTTATCCAATCGGTTATTAAGTCCAAAACTTCTGGCGCTATAGTTTGTTCAATTTGGGAATATTCAGAAGACATTCCTGTATTGCATTCTTGGAATAGGTGATTTAAATTTTCAAATTCTACTGTCTTTACATTTTTGTTTCCACTTTTTTTAGTGGCCATTTTTATAGCATTTAGATTTTCTTTTGAAGGCACTTGAAAATCTTTGTTTCCATTTATAGCTAAAACAGGACACGCAACTTTTTCTAAATACTCTGAAGGTTTTGACCTAATTAAGCTTAATATTTCATTTTTTGTAATTTGTTTAACCAATCCTATTCTTTGGTTTTCAGGAAACATTTTACCGTATTTGTTGATGTAAAATGAGTTTAGACTGTCTTTTAAAGTTTTATTATCAAGATTGGTGCTAACTACAATGTCATAGGCGCCTTTTACTAATTCTTGTCCTTGTGCAATTTGAAGCTCATTCAATCCTACGGTTCTTTCCAAAGCTGCTTTTTGCGACAGCATTAACTTGTCGCCATTAACTCCAGGAGCAGCCATTAAAACAATGAAATTAATATCGGTAATTTCTGAAGCCACTTTTGGTGCCACAATACCCCCAATGCTATGGCCTATCAATCCCATTTTATTAACATTTACATCCGTTCTTGTCTTTAGGTAATTAATAGCCGATTTAATATCGGATGCTGATACAGCAATCGTAGTCGTGTCGAAGTTTCCTTCTGATTTCCCAACACCGCGTTCATCAAACCTTAATACACCAATTCCGTTTTTTGTGAGTTGATCGGCAATAACATAATACGGTTTATGATTAAACATTTCTCCGTCTCTATTTTGAGGGCCAGTGCCACTTATTATGATAACTACAGGAAATTTTCCTTTCTTTTTAGGAAGTGTTAGGGTTCCTGCTAATTTTAAATTATCAGAAGTTTTGAAAGTAATATTTTCTGAATAATAATTGAATGGTGGTTTTGGTTCTTGCGGTCTGTTAAGAATAATTTCTCCACGCTTTAAGTTTAGCGGAGCAGGGTAACCGCCTTTAAACAAATTTCCAATTATTTCATCGTTCGTGTTTAAGCTTCCTTTGTATTCTAAATTAAAACTTGGGAAAGTTATTGTTAATATGGTGTCTTTTAGTATTGTAGATTCGGCTTTTGCGGCATTTAATCCCTGTTGAGGGATATCCATTGTAGCGTTATAATTATCTTCATGTTTCGTAATTTTAAAGGCGAAATCTAATTTGCCGTTTGGAATAGGTATTTCGCCAATCCAATTTCCAACATAATGTTGAGAAAATGATGTAATTGAACAAAGGGGAAGTAGTAAAAGAATAAGAATATTCCTCATTTTTGGTCAGTTTAATTATTGTTTAATTTTATACTTGTTTGAATTGGCTTTGATAAGAAGATATGGTAGTCCAATTAAAATGGCAATAAACATAAAAATCATTTCAAGATTTGGTTTGTTTAACCAGTTTGAAACATAGTATCCCAATAGTATTAAAATAGCCATTGCAAACATTACATTTCTCATAAGCGTTGCAATTCCGCTAATATTATATTTTGCTTTCTTTTTAGCTGTCATTGTGTTATAACCAGCAATTAAAAAATACATTTTTCCGTGCTTTATTAAAATGCCAAGAATTATAAAAATAATCGCTACTAATATCATATTTTCAATTTTTAGATGGTTGTTTTTTTAAAATGCACCACGGTTTTGTGTAACGAGTGTTACTGCGTTAGGTAGTAAAGTTAATTAAAAATAAGACATTAAGCGTTTGCGAGGACTTTTGTAAGTAGGCTTTAACTAGCAATGAATTATACACATTATGTAAAGTAGTGTTTGTTTTACTAAAAGTAAAGTTTGTTTGTCAAATAGAATTGTTTGTTTTACATTTGTGTAAATTCAAATCTGTTTATTATGAAACTAAATTTTTTATTTCCGAATAAGTTTAAAAGAGTTGGGTGGTTTATTCTCATTCCTTCTGCAATTATTGGTTTAATAACACTTATTTATGAATATGAGCCAAGTTTTTTAGATTTTAATGTTCCTGCAATTTTTGTAGGTGAGATACTTAGTGATAGTAAAAGAGCTTTCAGAATGGTTAATAATAATGTTTTAAATGAGATTCTAGGTGTTTTGATTATTATCAGTTCATTATTAGTTGCTTTTTCAGAAGAAAAATCGGAGGATGAGTATATTTCTAAAATTAGATTAGAGTCTTTGGTTTGGGCTGTTTATTTCAATTATACCATTCTTTTATTATCATTTTTGTTCGTTTATGGTTTGTATTTTTTATGGGTTATGATATTTAATATGTTTACAGTCTTGCTGTTTTTCATAGTTAGATTTAATTGGCAAATTTACAGACTAAAAAAATCAGCTTATTATGAAGAATAGTATTAAAGTTGAAAGAGCGAAAAAGAATATTACACAAGCAGAATTAGCAAAACTGGCAAAAGTTAGCAGGCAAACAATAAATGCAATGGAATTAGGGAAATATGTTCCGTCAACAGTTTTAGCTTTGAGATTAGCTAAAATTTTTGAAATCGAAGTAAGTAAAATCTTCACTTTAGAAGACTCTGATTGGGATTAGTTCATATTACTGCCAACGGTTTTGACTATGGTTTCGTTGCGTGACAATCAGCGAGGATTTTCCACCGTAAACCCAAGATAGTAAATTTGCGAGGACTTATGTAAGTAGGCTTTAACTAGCAATGAATTTACACATTGTTACTAGTTGTTTTTATTCTTTAAATCATTGGCTATTGAATTTCTGTTTCGTTTTATTTTTTACTTATAATTTTCAGTAAAGTTTAAAACCTGAATGCTATATTCTCTATTTAATTCCTTTTTTGGCTGCCATTCTACAACCGGATTCTGTTATAAGTGACTTAAGATCAATTTTTAACGTTTGATTATACTATGTGTTGTTGAACAATGGAATGGAAACAATTTAAGGATTATGATTACTGTTTAATTAAACTTAATGATTACTGTTTTAGTTCCTTCGAAAGGCTCTATTTTTATTTCTTTTCTATTTGTTACAGTACTACTAAAAGAATCAGACCAATGTTCAGTAACAATTGAATACTTTCCAGGTTTATTTACCAAAAAAATAACTTCCTTTTTTTCATCGTCCTTTTTTACACCAGAAATTTTTTGCCATTTTGGAGTGTAGTTTTTATTCCAAACCCTTATACTTTTAAACCCTTTATATGAGAAAGATTTACTTTCTTTATATTCAAATACCAATTTATCTTTTGATTTGGACTCTTGAGCATGTAAACTTACAGGTATCAATATTGATAATAGGATTAATGTTGTTGAAATTAATTGTTTCATTTTTTTAGTTTGTTAATGTTTAAAACGTTTTATATATGGTATAATTATGAATTTAAAGATAGTGATTTTTTTTGTGCATCTTTAATTTCGTTTCTTAAGCATTATTTAGTAAAAGCCAGTCGTTATGATTTATAAATTAAATTTTGTTTAACTAGTTTTTTAATAATTTCTTGAATATTCTTCTTTTTCAATTAGGTATTCAATTTTACTCCCTTCACCTGTTTTAAATTTTGTTTTCAAAGTCTGTCTATTGTCTATATTTTGGTTGAATATTACAAGATGTAAATGTGGTCCGGTACTCCAGCCGACATTTCCGCTATATCCAATCAATTGGCTTTTTGAGACTTTATCTCCGACTTTTACTTTTGAACCATTTTGCTTGATATGGGTATATTCAGCAAAAGTTCCGTCTGGATGATAAATTATTATAAGATTGTTATATTTTTTACATTCTTCTTTCCCACAATTTTTGTTATTCTTTTCTATCACCTTAATAACTACACCTTCTCTAATAGCGGTTAATTCAGTTCCAACTGGCATTGTAAAGTCTAAAGAATTTTCATTTTGATGAGAAAAAGCACCATTGTAACCTTGGTAAACTTTAAATTTATTTGGGGTTTTAAAAGGCAAGTTATATATGTAATTTTTATCATATTCCTTGTTGTTATGTTTACCGTAATTTGTCCAATATTTATAGGAAAACTTATAAGCTTTACCTTTTTTAGAAACTTTAAGAGATGTAAGAAGTTGTTTTTTTTCCTTTGCATTAACAACGTAAATATTGTTGTTTCCACCGTCAATATTTAAATTAGTTACGGTAAAGTCAATTTTTATACTTACTGGGCAAAACTCATCATTATCAGCGTAGACATTGTAACCATTTTCAATTTGTTCATAGTATATTTTGACGTTGTGTTCAGCTTTACATAATGAAGTAATTAGTAAGAATATTAAAAGTAAATAGTTTTTCATTTAGTTTCTTTTTTAATAACTGTTAATGGTCTTTACTATTATTTTATTGCGGGAAATCTGTAGAGGATTTTCTGCTGTACAATCAAATATAGTGAATAAGATTAAGTTTCTGCGAGTAATTTCAGCCGCAATGAGTTATACATGTTGTTAGCTACAATGTAATATATTTTTATTAATAGAATCATAATCAACTTTTAGTTGATTTCCGAGCTGATTAATAAATTCAAGGATAATCATTAACTCTTCTAGCTTTCCTCTCTGAAGAGCTTCCGCAGATTTATTTATTTCAGATTGAACCCTTCTTTGTAAATTATAAACACTTTCTAATTGG
The DNA here is from genome assembly GCF_037126245.1 of Mangrovimonas cancribranchiae. NCBI lineage: Bacteria > Pseudomonadati > Bacteroidota > Flavobacteriia > Flavobacteriales > Flavobacteriaceae > Mangrovimonas > Mangrovimonas cancribranchiae. The sequence goes on along the minus strand of NZ_CP136925.1, from coordinate 2,707,911 downwards.
TAAAGACATTCATAATTAAATTCGTTAGTAATATTTAGAGTTGTTGTTGTATTCCAAGCAATTTCGGTCAAAGTTGGAATTTCTAAATTGATATGAGTTGTCCCTCTATAAAGGTATAAGCCATCACTAAGAACTATTGAGTCGTTAATGCTGAAAAAATCAGGATATTTATTTCTTAATGATTGAAGATGTATAGGACTAGTTTTTATTCTTGAAGTATTTCCATCATATAAATTTTTGAAACTTTTATATGCATTTAAAATTGTATTGTTATTTTTTAATACCGTATTAATTTCCAATTTATTGTTTTCAATTTCTTCTGTAATTTTACTGATAGCAATTCTTTTACCTTCATTTATTTTTTTCGAAGAATTCCAGTTATTAAACCAAATAGCAAGATTTATACCTATAAATAGAAGTACTATTTCTCCAAATATATATTTAAAATTTAATTTTCTATTCAGTTTAAAAAATCTCATATGCTAGTTTTGTGTTATACTGAAATAGGTTAACCTTTTTGTGACATTTTCCCTCAAATTATTAGATGTTGAGTTGTTGTAAATTTACATTATTTTTTCGATAGGATTTGTATTTGATGCTTGGATTGAGATGCACATCAGCAAGTTTTCTTAATTTTAGGCTAAAATGGGATCTAAGATTATTATAAGTATAGATAGCTTGTTGGATTAATTTTTAGGCAATTCAGTGTTTTTAATGGTTTGTTTTAGTCCGTATTCACATTTTAACGTTCTGTTGATTCGTTCAGCAATAGCATTTTCGTAAGGGGCATACTGTTCTGTCATACTCATCGTGATATTATTATCTTCGGCAAACTGAGTGTAGCTTGCTTTGGGATTTAGGAGAATATAGATTTTTGAAAAAACTATTGGTATGAGCAATGAACGTTATACGTTGTTAGCCTTTCGTTATTTTATTTCATATTCGATCAACTGCAAAATAGATTCCAAATCATACATTAACGGTTCGTAATGTGCTTTTTCCATTGCGTTAGTTGTTAGAATAAACATCAAGATATTATTTTCGAACTTTCTTGATTTTAGGAGTTCGAGATTGCTAACATTTTGCTCCATTTTTTGTAAACCTATTTCTTGGCTTATACCAGTTTGATCAAATATGGTTTTTAAACTGTTTTCATTTGTTCTGAAAATATCAAGAACTTTTTCTCTTTGAATTCCAAGTTCGCTTTCCTGCTTTGAGATATCATCTATAGTCGAAATCCAATTTGTTAATTTTATTCTTAAGTCCGTATTTGAAATATCTTTTAAACTCCCAGAGCTTATCATTTCGCTTAAAAGTGAGTTGTTAGGATTAAAAGAAATATCAGAGGAAAATGTATTGAGCAATAATTCAGAAAATTGTATTTCGGATGGTGATTCATTTTTATTACCTATATATTCTAATAACTTCTTTGCTCCATGGAAATTACTCTTATTTACTTCAATCAATTTACTTAATTTAACTTTACTAATTTGAAATTCCTCTCTTAAACCATTCAAATAAGTTTGCTCTTTTTCCTGAATAACTCGATTTTGATTACTGTTATTGATGGCAAGAGCAATTAAAATTCCAATAACAACAAGAATAATCTCTCCAATTGCATAAATTAGATACTTGCTGAATTTGTTTTCAGTTAGCAGGTTTTGTCTAATTTTTCTAAAAAAATTTATCATTGGTTAATGATTGGTCAAAATTATTGCCAACGGTTTGGCTATACGCAGTGTCCCGCAGGGCATTGCGTGTAGGTTTTGTTAGCAAACGTTCATTTCACTTTTACCTGAAGACCGTAATTATCGGGCAATACCTTTTCGTAGTTGCTAATTGTTTTTGGGAGAATGAGTTTTTTCAATTTACTTAGGTTCTTCATTGATTTAGGTAATTTTATTGTTGGGTTACCTCTAATGTCTAAGGAATACAAAGTATTTAGAAGTCCAATCTCAGAGGGGATTTTTGTTATATTGTTATTACTAATGTCAAGACGAATCAAATTTGTCAAGTTGCCGATATTTTTTGATATTTTAGTGATTTGATTACCCTCTACATCCAAAAACTTCAAACTTGTAACACGAAATATCGGTTTCGGAATAGTTGTTAAGTTATTATCGTCTAGGGAGATTAGTTCTAAATGGTTTAATTTAGAAATAGATTCAGGTAAACCTGATAAAAGTTCGCTGTCTGAAATTATAAGTTTTTCTAAATTAATAAGTTCACCAATAGATTCAGGTAATAATGCAGAATTATACTTATATAACCAAAGGTGTTTTAAGTTTGTTAGTTTAGCGATAGATGGTTGTAGGTTATCCAAATTGGACACTTCCAACTTATTGAGGTTCTTTATCTCCATAACAATTTCTGGTATCACATAAGATAAATATAACGACCGAAGTTTTTTTAAATTTAAAAAGGTTTGAGGTAGGTTTTCAATTCTATTACCTGAAATATCTAAGGATCTTAATTGAGTTAAATTACCAATAAATTCAGGAATTGAAGAGAGTCTATTGTTTTCAAAAGAAAGAACTTGTAGATTAGATAACTTTCCTATCCAATCCGGAATTTCTTTAAGACTCGCAGAGAAAATAAATAGTTTCGTTAATTTATCTAAATTACCCAATTTTTCATTGTGAAAAGTTGTCTCATTAATCCCAATAGTGTATTTCCAATCAAAGTTAGGACGAATGGAAAGTTCTTGTAAGTTGGAATAATAATCAATTTCGTTTAAAAAACTATTATACTTCTGTTCAGAATCAATATTAATTTTGGTTACCGATGAAAGACTTATCAGTCTTTCTCTTTCTTTCTCTTCTTCAAGTTGATTTTTCTTCCTAGCTTCTTCTTTACGAATCAATTCCAGTCTTTCCTTTTCCAATTGTTCTTTTTTTCGTTTCAACTCCAAATCTGCTATGTGTTTTTCATATGCTTCAATTTCTTTTGTGTATTGAGTTACCTCATTAATAATGGTTATAGAAAGCTCAAGGTTTTCAAGAATTACAAGCTCTTTTTTAGCTTCCTTATATCTCTTCAATTTTAATAAAGTTGCAACTTTAAGGCTCTGTGCTGTGGGTATCACTGTACCATTCATCAATCCTTCGATTTCTTCCAGTTTTTTAAGTGTACTGGTATATTCTTTGTCGGCATAATAATCCTTGGCTATTTCAAATTTTGCCCGTACTTGATTTTTTGTACGTGTATCTACTTGTCCGATTGCAATTTGCCCAAAGAAAATAAAGGCTATAAAAAATAAGAGTTTGTTAGTCATATCTATATTGGTTTATTATTCGTTCTTTCCAAGATTCTGTGTCGGAGTCACATCGTTCCTTTTCTCTTCTTTTGCGTTCTTCTTTCTCTCTCTTTTTTCGTGCGGCCTCCATTTTTGCGCGTCTCTCAGATTCGTAATCACGATTACCTCTGGAATCATTATGAACAATTGTGAGAGGTGCGTTGGGATTGGGTGAATATCCTGCTGTTGTAAATTCTATTTTGTGTCCATCAATAAACTCACCACTTTTATCAATATAGCCTACTTTATAAGCTGTGGTTATTCCTGAAGAACATCCAAATTCATCAATTTTGACTGACGCTTTGGCAATTCCGTTGTTGTATTCACTTAAACTATAATTTCCATAAGGGATAAGGATTTTTCCTGATTCAGTTATAATACCTGTTTTGCCATCTTTTGTGTTAATTTTCCATTTTGTCCTATCCTCTTTTGAGATAAAATCATCGTTCTCATTATTTTCGGATAAGAAGTCGCCACTATTGATATTTGTATTGGAGAGAAAATCATCGGTTTGTTTGCTTGTGTTTTGATTAGCTAAAAAGTCATCAACTGATTGTGGTTCTTCTTTATTTTCTCTTTTTATGTATTCTTTTGCTATTGCATTAATCTCTAATGTTGGTATTTCTATATTTAGGACTTGGATGGCAAACGATGCAGATGTTGAAGATTTAAAAAGAGCTAAACCTGATTTCTTGTCAACCGGACAGGAGTATTTTATAAACTGAGTCCAGTCAACACTTCCTGGTGATAGGTCATTTCCTGTATCACCAGACTTAGTAATATAAAAGTGACCATTTGAGTTTATACTTCGTGTCCCATAATTGTTCTTAATTTCATAAAAAGTTTTTCCAGAAACAGAGGCGTAGCTAGATTTTCTTAAACAACTTGGCAGGTTTTTGAAGATGGTTTGATTGTCTACATTATATATGTTATCATGGTTTAGCCATACTTCAATGTCAATTTCTATTGAGCTTGGTTTTAGATTTTTGTAACGTTTAAGTAAATCTGGGTACTCAGACAAACTACTTTCACTCAAATAAATTCCGTGAAGTTCACTATACACATTATCTCCTTTTTTCCAGCGGAACAAATATCTTTCTACTGGCTCGTTCAAAAGTGTCCACCATTCAATACCAAGAGTGATTTCTTTAACTAAACCGCTATTATCTTTCAATTGAATCTCCAAAGAATTCGCATCAACTTGTGTGATATATCTTTTATCCTCAGTTTTTGGGATATTTGAAGACATTGTATTGTTTTGTCCAAATAAGTTTAAATTGCCCCAAAGCAATAGTATTAAAATTAATATTGAATTTACCTTTTTTGTCATTCTGTCTTAATGTTTGCTAACGGTTTTGGCTATGATTTCGTTGCGGACAAATCCGCGAGGATTTTCCGCCGTAAACCAAAGATAGCAAATTGCAATGAATTCCGATTAGGAATTCAGTCGCAATGAGCTATACACGTTGTTGGCATTAGTTATAATTCAAATACATCATTAATTTTCCCTACTCTATAACCTTTGCCAATTACTATTTGGCTTTCTTTACTATCAGGATTTAATAATGGGTTGGTATGATTAAAATGAATAAATATTATTTTCTGTTTTTCATTTTTGTTTAAGTCTTTAAACGTTTCGAAACTTTCAATTACAAAAGGATGTGGGATTTCACTTATATCTCTATTGTTAATTTCTTTTCCACTATAAAAAGCTGCGTCTAAAAAAGCATAATCTACCTTCTGTATTTCATCGACAATATTTTTTTCCCATTTTTCCCATTTGTCTATATCCGGAATGAATAAAGCACTTTTCTTTGGTCCTTTAATATGGTATCCCACTGTTTCAGAATACTCATCTCTGTGCGGTACTAAAATTGGTGTTACCTCAATTATTTTTGACAGACTAACAGGTTGCTCATTTTTCATTTCTTGAAGTTGAACATTTTTTCTGGAAATAAGTTGATTCCAAGGTCCATTATTAGCAAGAAAACCTTTCATTCTTGGCATAACATACAAAGGTATATTTTTAGCATCCATTGCTTCTTTTCCTAAATACATTAAACCTGTATAATGTCCTATGTGAGCGTGAGTTAAAAAAATACCATCGACAAACTCCTTATCACTTTTTGGTTCATATCTGGTAATCATTTTCATCTGTCTACTAATGTCTGGTGTAGCTTCAAACATATATGTCTTATGATTTTCAGAGTCTATTAATCCTAACGATATTACTTGTCTGTAATTACTGGAATTTACAAATAGATTTTCACAACATTCTTTTTTACAAGCAATTTGAGGTGAACCTGCATCTTGAGTTGTTCCGAGAATAACTATTGACGTATTATTTATGTGATGCTCCTGTTTTTCAGTTAAATTAAGCTGTGATTCAGATTTTTTGGAACACCCAGTTGCGACAATCGTTAAAATTATTATTAAATATTTATTCATATTATGTCCTAATTAATGCCAACGGTCTTGTATAACAATCAGTTGCGGATTGTTTTAAAACTAAGATAGCTAAAATTACCGACTTTTATGCTTGCGCGGTTGTGTCCGCAGGACACAAAGCTGCAATTGTTGTTATACATTGTTAGCCACTGGCATTCTCTACAAATAAGTTCTTACTTCATCTGCAATTTTTTGTAAATATAAATTAGGTACAGAAGTACTCAATTGTCTTGTATTAATTAATATTCTATTTGAGTTCTTATAAATTATAAATTTATTTTTCTGTGTAAGATCTTTTTGAAATTTCATATCGAAGATTTCTTCAATTTCTTCTTGATTCAGATAATCTGCACAGGCTAGAATTGTAATTTTGAAACTTCTGTAGAACGGATGTTTTAAGAAATCCTTCCTTAATTTCTTATCAAATTTCTTTATTTGGCTTTGTTTCGAGGGTACATAATTTACTTCAGTTAGAAAAGCATCTTTAAAAAAGTCGTTGTGTTTTATTCTATCTTTTTGTAAAATTCTATTCACAAGAGATTCATACTTTGCCCAAGTATCTCCTCCTTTGTTAACTCTTTCATATGGATAAAAAGCATTTAAATAATATCTAGATTCTGTAGAGAATTTATCTTTATTATAATCAATTGAATTTTCCACATAATAGTTCCATTCGGAAGGATTTTCAATGCTTTCGTATTTCAATATTTCTTTATTTTCAATATCGAAAGCTTTCTCTTTTCCAATTAATAAAATCTCCGAATTAGGATTACCAAAACCTATATAATATGGATTACTAATTTTAGTTCGATCGTTACTTTTATAAAATTCTTCTGATTTCAAATTCGCGGTTGAAACTAAATTTTCAAATTTCTTCTGATAAGGCATTTAATTGTTTTTTCTAAATTTAAAATGATGCTTGTGGCTAACGGTCTCGTATAACCGTCAGTTACGGGTTAAAGTACGCAAATTTTTCGGTTTAGCACAGACGTTAGCAATTCCGAGTGGATTCGGACGTAGTCGAATCCGCCGTAATTGCGGTTATACATTGTTGTGCACAGTTATTTACATATTTCATTATAGTGATATTCTAAAAATGATATGTCTGGTTCATTAACTTTTGGTTTTTTAAATTCTAAATCAGTCAAAAGTTTCTTTATTTGTTTGTCTGATTTTGGTCCAAATACTATTCTATATTCAGAGTCTAATGAGAAATAACCTTTGTCAAACATCTTATCGTGTAAAACACAAAAGCAAATCGCATTTTGAGGATTTAATCTTTCTTCTTTGTCAGCCATCCAAGGTTTTATATGACTACAAACAAGTAAATCGGATTTGTTTATTTCGCAAATAGCACAAGTTGAATTGTAATTGTCCAAAACAATTTCCCTTAGTTTATTTTGATAAGCTCTGATTTTTATTTCACTCTTAGATTCAGTCGGATTATTACTTTTATTTATTTCCTGATTTTTTATAAAATATTCTTCTGCTTCTTCCTCTACGAAATTCAGTTCCTCAATGATTTGTAATGCTTTTTTAAACTCTAAATCGTTAGTGGCATTTAATTCGGAAATCGATTTTTTAGTCAAAAGACCTTTCTTGTCTCCACGAATATTATAATGATGTAATAATTCCATCGCTACAAAACCGCCTCCTCTGGCTGGTGCAGGTAAATTTAGAATCTCTCTTTGGATATTTCTATGACTTTGTCCGTCTATTAAGTAAGCTTTTATTACTTCGGCAATTGTATAATTATCAAATTTGTCGGTGATTGCCATAGTTTGGTTTTAATTGTGCACAACGGTCTTGTATAACAATCAGTTGTGGGTTGATTAGAAACGAAGATAGCTAAAATTCCCGACTTTTATGCTTGCGCGGTTGTGTCCGCAGGACACAAAGCCGCAATTGTTGTTATACGGTGTTGTACCACGTTTTTTATTGACTTAATATAAATCCATAAACTAAAATTATTATCAATGAAATAAAAAAACTTTTCCTTGTTCTATATATTCTTGAAATATTATTCCAATTATTCATAAATATGAAAGCAGGAAGAAAATATAAACAAACCCCATATTCATTTTTTAGATTTAAAGAAAAACCGCTGAAATTAAATTGAAAATATATTTGATAAAACCGTATTAAAATTAAAAATATTAAACCAAAAGTAAAAATAGCATTTGTTTGAGAATATCTGATTTTCAGTTTTTCTCTTTTGTTTTTTATATAAATTTTACTCATCCAAATATATGTTGTAAAACAAAATGCAATGCTTGCTGACAAAAGACCTATTAGAAATGAGTAATAAAAATTAACTTCTGAATTTAAAAATTTTGACCAATTTCCATCCGAAAGAGCATAAGTTATATCTTTTGATTTTACTAAAAGATTTAGTAGTAAATTTATTAAATAGCTATAAATAAGTCCAATTAATAGTCCTGAATAGAAACGAAACTTTCCAATCTTTAAAATATTAAATTTCGATTTAATTTTTCTCAATTAATTCGATTTTAGAACTTTGAGAAAAAATCAGTGTATTCGAGCTTTCCAGTTTTCATCATTTGTTCAATAGCTCTGTCGTATTCAGAATGTTCATGAGTAAAATTACTTGGGATTTCACCATTTTGCCATAATTCGTACAGCTCATTTTCAGCTTCTTCTTTAGTCATTTTATTCATAATATATTTTTTAGTTAGTTTGAATGTGGTACAACGGTTTGTGTATGAATAGTAGCAGAGAAAAATATTAATATTTTTAGGTATAACTAATAATACGCAAGTAAAATATAAGTTTAAGTTTAATACAGCGTCTGCTATTAATTATACACGTTGTTGTAATGCGTTTTTATTATGTCATTTGATGTTTTTTCTTTAGTTTGTGGTGGTTTGTCTGCTGTTTTTGTGTTTGCTTTATATTATCTTTTTAAATATATTAAATCACTTTATAATTAAAGACTTGAAAATATCCTCTGCGTCTATAATTGTTTTATGATTACCCATATCTTTTCTTATTAATGAAAGTATTTTAAAATACTTCATCATATTTTCGTTAACAGTATTTGTGTCAAGTCCGTTTTCTTGCACATTATTATTCCAATCCAAAAAGTTTAATAAAACATCGTCTGGTGCATATATGAACATTTCTTTTTTTATATCAATTAGCTCTTCAGTTAATTTTTGTTGACTAATATTTTTCTTTTTAATAAGGTCAAACACAACAGAGTACATTCTATGATATAGATTATATTTTTTATCAGATAGTTTTTCTTGTATAGCTTTAATTTCCTCTTCTTTTCTCTTTATTGTTTCGTCTTTTTTCTTCATTAAGTAAAAAATAACAGTACATACTATTGTTAAGAATCCGATTATATAGTCTTTGTATTCTAATGCATAATTCACTTGTTCAACTTCATCTTGTGTCATATTAATTCCTTATCTTTGTTAATGTAATGTTTTTATTCCAAATGCATTACAACGGTTTTGTTTATCTTTCAGTTGTGGGAATTGGAAAATGAAGATAGTAAAAAGAAATGACTTTGACGCGTAAGCGTTCGTGTCCGTAGGACACGACACCACGATTGAAGATAAACGTTGTTGCCTAATGTGCTTTTGCGTTTTGCTTTTAACGACCACTTTATCGTTTCTGATTTTCTTTGTCAACTAAGTTTTAATATTCTTTTGAAAACGAATTTCAGTTTTAATTTTTCTCCGCAAAGATTTTAAAAATAGAGTAGTGCTAAGAACTTTTTATCCGCAACAATTTATCGTTTTCGGTTTATCGAGTTTGAGTAAGTTTTTCTCCTGAGTTCAAATTTTCTTTAGGATTTTTAATCTTCTCTGCGCAAAGTTTAGCGATCCAGTTTTGCATAATCAAAATCCGTTAAGTTTTTAAAATTTCAATTTTCGGATTGAAAATAGATTTTGAATAAATTAATAAAGCTGAGATTTAAACCGCTGATTCTGGTTTCGCATATTTGGCAACGTTCTCGTATAACCGTCAGTTACGGGTTAAATTAGCGATTATTTTCGGATTAAGCACAGACGTTAGCAATTTCGAGTGGATTCGGACGTAGTCGAATCCGCCGTAATTGCGGTTATACATTGTTGTGTGCTGGCTTTTTTATTCCATAATGTTCTAACCAATTCAGCGGTTTAGTCAGATTATGTTTATTAAATTCTAAATGTATTACTCGTCTTTTCTTTCCGTTTGTTGTTCTGTTCGAAGCGTGTAAAGTCAAAGGTTTCATTAACATTGCTCCGCCTTTTTCGACTTCACAGATAAATTCATTTTCTAAATTCCAATCTTTTGATTCAGCTCGAATTATTCCTTTGAGATGCGATTTAGGAATTACTTTTAAAGCTCCGTTATTTTTGTCCGTTTTGTCTAAATGAATTCGGATTGTTATCGTGTCTTCCAAAACCTTAATTGGTGGTTGAACTCCGTATTGACCTTTTTTAAAAGTCCAATTTGTATAATTTTCCAATTCCGTTTTTTGGTCAACCGAAATGCTCAAATCTTGATGATAAGCCACAAACCAATTCGATTCGCTTGGTTTGTCAAAATAGATTGCTTTGGTCAGAAAATATTCAGATTCGGAAAGTTCGGAAATTAATTCAATCAGCTTTTCGTTAAACAGCAAGTCACTCAATTCAGGTACATTTTTGATTAATTGTCTAATCGCAAATAAATCCTTTGTTTTCATAAACGAATTTCCGTCCTGTTCAGCATTTTCGATACAAGCTAAAATTCCACTTATTTCTATGTCCGAATACAAGTCAGCTAAAACGGAAAATCCATTTTCTTCAAGTTCTATTTTGTTCTTTTCGTAGTTCATTTTTCAGCTTGCACACAACGGTTTTGGCTATGGTTTCGTTGCGTGAAAATCCGCGAGGATTTTCCGCCGTAAACCGAAGATAGCAAATTTGCGAGGACTTTCCGAGAGGAAAGTCAGAAGCAATGAACTATAGCCGGTGTTGCCCACAGTATTTTTTATTCCACTTTAATTTGTAATTCAGTCCAATTTAGTTTGTCGGTTTTTATTTTGTTTAAATCAATTCCATTTTTGTTTAAAAACTTGTCAAAATCCGCAATTTCTTTATTCTTACTCGCTTTTAATTCATCAAATGGAATGCTCAAAATAAATTTCTGATTCTTTTCCGATATTCCGAAAACATCATCATTAGTTGCTATTTTTTCTCTTAAATCATAATCGTTGTAAATCAGATATGTTGATTCTCCGTTTTTGTCGATTGATATTCCGATTGAGTAATCAGCATAATTTTGGTCTTCTGGTGGAGTACCTAAAAACCAGTAAACAAGGTTGTGATAATTATAAGCAGTTAATAATTCATTTTTAGGTAATTTTATTAAAGTCCAAGAATTAAAATCCGTTTTATTGATTGTCAAATTTACAGGTTCTCCCGCTCCAAATATTTCCACCCATTCTTGAATTTTTGGTTGTATGTCTTTTAGATTTCTTCCTTTAACTAAAATAAAGCGATTGTATGTTCCTTTTTCAGTCGTTACTTTAGAGAATTCAGTCATTTTATTTTCAGATTTAGTTTGAGATTTGCACGAAATACTCGTTAAAATCAGAAGCGTTATTAATATTCTCGAAGTTTTTTTCATATTGTGGGCAACGATTAGTATATGGCAATTAGGGCTGTAGAAAGCGATAAACTTTCGATTTTGCACTGAGCCAAAGCGTTGTATTTTGTTTTTAATTTATTCATTTTAAAAGCCAAATCAACGATTTGGCGGTCTTTGTAAATAGCACTAAACTTTCGTAAAACACCAAACGCCCTATTTGCTATATACAGTGTTACCACCTTTTTTTATTTTTCTTTCATCTGTCTTTGGTATAAAAGTATTTGAGGTAATAAGAATACCAACATAAAGAAACTTGCTGGCGGTATTTTGTCAAATCCTTTAATTACTCCGAATGCTACGATTATTCCAACAATTGAAATAATAATCACCGTATTGATTTTTAGAGCCCATTTTAGATATCCTTTCTCTTGCCAAACGTCCCAACTGTCAATAACTCTTCCTCCATTTTGGCTGATAGATGAACGCAAAAATGCTATAAACTTCTGTGAGTCCTTCATTAGCAATTTCCCATTGCTAATTTTAACTTCTCGGTCAGAAGTGATTATTTTTCTCAATAATTCGCCTTGGTCAATTACAACTGTCTTAATGTCCTTAACTGGTATTGGTTCTATTGCATCGTAATTAAAAATGAGTTTCTTTTTCCAATTGAAAAGTAAAGTTTCATCATCAAAGTCAACGATTAAATCTCCTTTGGCGAAATAGTATATCAGTCCTGAAAGTCCGGCAAACATTGGAATGGAAACAATCCAAAAATAGCTTTTCGGCATAAGTTCTAATCCTGCAAATAAAGAACCCAATAGTATTACAGGAAACAGAAAGACTACAGTTATAACCCTTGATTGATTAAATATTGTCAGTTCGTAGCTTTTCATTCTAATTGGTGGTAACGGTCTCGTATAACCGTCAGTTACGGGTTAATATGCGTTAATTTTCGGTTTAGACACTAGCCTTAGCAATTCCGAGTGGATTCGGACGTAGTCGAATCCGCCGTAATTGCGGTTATACATTGTTGTAGCACGTTTTTTAAAATGGTAAATCGTCATAATCTTCTTCCTTGGCTTTTTCAAATGATTTTAGACTTAATCCATCCAATTTATATTTCCACGCTATTTCATTAAAAGGGTTTAGAAATCTAGTTTCTTTGAGATTCTCGTTATCTATTATTTTGTCTTGTAAATATTCAACTTTCTCTTTCGGTAAATCTTTAATTTTATTTAGCGCTTTTAGTCTTTCAATTCCTTGATTCGCAGTATTTGAAAGTAAAATTAATTCAACCAGAGTATTCAAATATTTTCCTTTTGTCTTTTCGTTTCTAGATATAATTTCAAATATTCCTTCTGCTACTTGACCTACGTTTTTTCCGATTGCCTGAAATCCTTGGTATTTTCCGATAAATCCATAAGGGTCAAGTCCTCTGCGAATAGGTATAATTAGTACGTTTCTACCAACAGCAACTCCGACTTCTTGGTCAGTCCAATTGCTTTCTTTAAATCCTTCCATTAGTACAGCACAAAACGCATCCATTGAAAATAGTCCTTTTTCTATTTCGTCCTGCCATTGTTTAGTCGGTTCAATATCTTCGTGTGCTACAAATGATGAAATTCCATATTTTTCCAATTCTGCTTTTAGAATTCCAATTGTTTTTTTAAAACTTGCTAAATGACTGATAAAAAGTTTAAAGTGCCCAGGTTTCCAAAATGTTGCTTCACTTTCCTTTACTTTAATATGAATTGAAGAAACAGCTTCGTGTTCAATTCCTAATTCAGAGGCTATTTCTAATACAATATCATCTTCTACTTTCGGTAAAACTTCCTTAACATAAACGTATTTACTGTTGTAACTTGGTTGGTGGTCAGTTGGTATTCCGTAACTTTCAAAATAGCCATCAATTTCGTTGAACTTCATTCTCTCTTGAAGTTCTCTTCCGATTTTATCTATTAATTCTATTTTTTGCAGTTTTTTCATCAAATGTGCTACAACGGTCTTGTGTATGGCTCGTTGCGGAAAATCAGCTATGATTTTCCGCCGTAACCGAAAGATAGCAAATTGCAATGAATTCCGATTAGGAATTCAGCCGCAATGAGCTATACACGGTGTTGGCAAACGTTTTTTAGTCAATTCCTAAATCATTTGTTATTGAGTGTTCCAATTTAATTTCACTAATTGGTATTCCCATATTTCTGTTTATTATTCCGATTACAATTCGCTCAATTTCGTACTTGTTTGTTATTTTTTCAATGTCAATTAGTTTTTCTTGGTTCAAAGCGATTGTCCAATCTACCAATTCACGTATTGTTCCGCTCGAAACAGGCGTAGTTCGTTTAATAGTTTTAATTCCAAAAATTTTGACGTGAGTACCTAATTTTGGATTAAAATCAAGCGCAACCAATTCAGGCAAATCAAGTCCGATTTCTGTTTTTAATAGATGCCAATTTTCTTTCAATTCCGATTGAGTGAGCAATTCCGATATTCTGGTTTCGGGTTTGATTTCTTTTCTGGTCAAATTCAAGTTCCGAAATGCTTTTCTAATTCGATAAAAGACGATTTGGGTTAAGCACTTTTCATTCGGATTGGTAATTATTTTGCCGTAAACACAATCCACAAAGTTTTGAACGGTATAAATTTTTTCCGCTTCGGAATCCTCAATTCGGATTCCAAATCTGTCCTCAACTGACATCAATAATTCAACTGAATCTAATCCCATTCTCGGTTCGGTTTAAATGTTTGCCAACGGTTTTGTGTAAGCGTCAGTAACGGGAAAATACGCGAGTATTTTCCGCTGACGCAACCAAGATAGCAAAAACGCGAGAATTTTCGGTAGAAAATTCCGCCGTTATTGCGCTTACACGTTGTTGTGCTTAGTATTTTTAGTACATCATTCGGATTCTGATCGGAATCGTAATCTTAGCTTTTACTTTTTCATTATTCAACTTCCCACTAATCCAGTTGTCATTATTTTCGGTCAAATAATCCTCTATTACTTTCGAAAGTTCCTCATTATCCTCTTTTCCAGAGTATTTAATATTTTCTATATCACCTTCTTTCGAAACAAAAAAACTTACTGTTTCATCTATGTTTATTGTTGTTCTGCCACTTGAATTTATTTCAAAAGGTGATTTTTTTGTTATTTGTCTATATAAATCTTTTGTGAAAATTTGAAGTCCACCTATTCGTGTTGGCGGACAAGTTAATCTCATACTCTCTATTACTCCATCAGTTTCTACCTCATATTCGTTTTCAGTTTCACATTCTGAATTAGTAACAAATTCGTTCTTGTCAAAGTTAAATTCTTGTAAAAGTTTTCCTTTTGAGTTGTAGTATTTCCAAATTCCAACTTTTATATTATTTTCATAATTTCCTTGCATTCTAATCTGACTACCTGATTGATCATATTTTTCTGTCCAAATTCCTTCACGTTTTCCGTTACTATAATTACCTAGAACAACATTGCGAAAAGGAGGTGTATATGACGTTATTTTATACTCTCCGTGTTTGGTAACTCCGTCAGATTTCAAGACATAAAATTTGGCTTTTCCATAACCAGCATTTTCTTTTACTTTTTTTGTCTTTTGAGCAAATGAAATAGTTGAAATTAAAAGTAGAAGTATTGTTATTTTATTTTTCATATTTTTTGTCAATATTAAGCACAACGGTTTTGTGTAACGAGTGTTGCGGCGTTAGGTAGTAAAGTTAGTTAAAAAATAAGACATTTTGCGTTTGCGAGGATTTTCCGATGAGGAAAATCAGAAGCAATGCGCGTTACACGTTGTTGCAAAATGTAGCGACACGTGTTGCTAGTCACGTTCAGAGAATTCGTAATATATTTTTTCATTTTAGGGGCTGAGTGAGGTCAACGCGATGCTTGGAAATTTTGATTTTCTTTATTTTTTATTCAGCGTGTTATTTGCGTTTTGTTTGCGAACAGTTTTTAAATTTCAATTCTTTTAGTTTTTGTGCGTCCTGCTAAAAGTCCACGTAATATTTTGCATTTTTCAATCAGATTTTCGCTCCGTAAAGCTTTTAAATCGCTTCTGCGATTTTTCGGAGCTATTGTTTGCAACGGTCTTGGTTATGATTTCGTTGCGGAAAAATCCGCAGGATTCTTTCCGTTTGAGAAACTAATTTAGTAAAAAATCTGGAATTTTCGGTAGAAAATTCCGCAGCAATGAATTATAACCGTTGTTACCTTTTTTTGCGACACGTTCTGCTTGGCACGCTCTGCTATTCTATCAATGGTGGTTATTTTTTAGGGGTTGCTTTTAATTTTCCGCTAGTTCTAATGTTTTTATAGAAAACGGGTTTTTATTTTTAGGGTTTAAATCAGCGTTGTGCTTTTTAAGTTTTTTCCGTTCTGCATTTTTTTCAGCGTTTTGCTATTCAAATCCACGTTATGCTTTTGTTTATATTAGTTTTGTGCTATTCAAATCCACGTTGTGCTTTAGTTTTTATCCGCTAATCAAAATCATTTTATCAATATTTATCCGTTTTTCTTTTCAATCCGCTACTGTTTTAAAGATGTTGCAACTTTGGCAGGGTAGTGGAGTTTTTAAAGAGAAAAACAATCAATTTTATCCGCATTTTTTTTTCGGAGCAATTGAAGGTAACGGTTTGTGTATGATGCGTTGCGTGTTACAGCAACTAATTTAGTAAAAAAACAAAGGCGATAATTCAGCGCGAGGATTTTCCGAAAGGAAAATCAGAAGCAATGAATTATACACGTTGTTGTAATGCGTTTTTATTTATAATATTCTATTTGTCTTATCCACTTATATAATTTCTTTCCATCTACTTTTTTAATTATTTCATTCCAGTTTCCTTTGTCGTCATATTTGTATTCAAAATTCACTTGGTATGTCTTCATTTCATTAGATGGCCAAGATTCTTCTGTATATTCTAAAGATGTTATTTCATTGTTTGAATATTCATATTTCTCAATTCTTTTAGCATCTGATTCTTTTTCAGAACAGCAATATCTTTTAATCAATCGATTCTTTTTGTCATATTTAGAATGATTGAATGTAGGCTTAACCTTTATATAGCCATTTATATGTTTAGTTAGAATAAGATTATTGTTTTTGTCATATTTGTAAAATGTATTTTCTACTAATTTCGGGTCTTTATGGTTTTCGTCATCTTCGTATAAATCGAAACGTTGTCTTTGTATAAGTCTATTCTTTTCATCATAATTATTTACTAAATCTTTATAGATGTTTCCAATGGAATCTTGCACACCGTAAGACCAACTTCTTTCTCCTGATTTTCTCCAGCTATTAGGGTTTTTATAAATTCTGTACAATAGTTTGCCTTCCGAGTTATATTTATAGATGTACTCATCGATTGTACCATAATCATCGAATGATTTTAAACGAATGAGTTTTTTGTCTTTATTATAACGCTTGTATTTGTGATTGAAATAATCTAAATCAGAATTTTGGCTAATGATATTTTCGTGTTTATCATTTTCGTAATAATGAGTGTCAGTATAGACTAAACCATCTAAAGAGTCAGTTTTTTTAATTAGTCTTTCCTTTTTATCATATTTGTACTTATATGAAGTCATAAAAGAATCTTTTTTTGTATACCAAATATCTTCGATGACTTTTCCTTTTATATTGAAATGTCTTTCGTAATTAATGTAATAGCAAAATTGTGTTGAAAACCAAATACTTTTAAATCGAGAAATTGTTGATTCTGGACCCATAAATCCAGAATGACCATAATCATCATAGTATAATAACTGTGGATTTTCTTTTTGAGTGAGAAATTCAACTTTTTCTCGAATCGTTTTTACTTTTCCATAAATAGTATCTTTTTGCTGGCCAAAAGAAATTGAAAAGAAAAAATGTAATGAAAGAATTATGAGTATTTTCTTATTCATTTCGTTAGTTTTTAACTAATTTATTTCTTTTTTTATTGATTCAAAAGGCTAAATGAGTGAAGCATTCTTTTTGTTTGGTGAAACTGTTTATTGGTTTAATCAAATGCATTACAACGTGTTTGGCTATGGTTTCGTTGCGTGAAAATCCGCGAGGATTTTCCGCCGTAAACCGAAGATAGCAAATTTGCGAGGACTTTCCGTGAGGAAAGTCAGAAGCAATGAACTATAGCCGATGTTGTACTGCGTTTTTCATTTTTTTTCGTTCATTTATTTTTTCGAACCACAAGTCTCTTTCGTTAACTACAAAATCATACTTTTTTCCATTGTCAGTTGTTATTCTGATTCCGTTGTCAATTAGTTTTGCAGTTTTTCTCTTAACGATTTCTTGTATTTTTGAATATTCTATATTCGTTTGTCCTTTTTGAACATTTATTTTATGTGATTTAAAAATTAGTTTTTTATTCGTCAAGAAAATTTTTCCGCCAACACCTTCAATTCCGCGAAACAAGTTCGCAGGACCTTCAATTTCGATTTCTTCATTTAATTCAATTTCCGGTTCTATTTTTATTCCCATATTCTTTGAAAACTTTCCAGCAAATTTTTCACTCACATAAGGAAATCCAATACCAAACAAAATTCCAAAACCAACACCTTGAAATATTAAACTTCCTGTTGAATATAAATTTTCATCGGAAAAATAATCAAACAACCAAAGCATTAAAGTGTAGAAAATTCCAGTTAAGAGCGCAAAAATCACTCGAAACTTCCAATTCATTTTTATCATTTTGTTTCCTATTTCCATAATATTTGTATTAAATGCAGTACAACGGTTTTGTGTAACGAGTGTTGCGGCGTTAGGTAGTAAAGTTAGTTAAAAAATAAGACATTTTTCGTTTGCGAGGATTTTCCGATGCGGAAAATCAGAAGCAATGCGCGTTACACGTTGTTGCAAAATGTAGCGACACGTGTTACTAGTCACGTTCAGAGAATTTGTAATATATTTTTTTCATTTTATGGTTTGAGTAAGTTCAACGCGATGCTTGGAAATTTTGATTTTCTTTATTTTTCATTCAGCGTGTTATTTGCGTTTTGTTTGCGAACAGTTTTTAAATTTCAATTCTTTTAGTTTTTGTGCGTCCTGCTAAAAGTCCACGTAATATTTTACATTTTTGAGTCAGATTTTCGCACCGTAAAGATTTTAAATCGCTTCTGCGATTTTTCGGAGCTATTGTTTGCAACGAGTCGCAGATATGCTTCGTTGCGGAAAACGTGCCACGTAAAGTTTACTTTAAAGTGGTAGAAGTTTTAAGAGCAACGAACAAAAGAAAAACCAATTGCGTAGCAATGAAACATATCTGATGTTATCAGCTGTTATTATTATTTATAACCTCATATGGGTTGTGTAAATATAAAGTAATTGTCTAAAACATAGGCAAGCCTATTAAAGTTTTAATTTTTTAAAGTTTTAAAAATTCAATAATAAATTAATGTTTAACTAAATGAATATAATTATGGATGAATTAAAAATTGATTTAAAAGAAATAAATAAAGAATTAAAAAAAATATCTGAAATATTAGATGTTATATCTAAAAACGAAGAATTATTGTTAAAATATAAGATTAATCTATGTTTATCTTTATCGAATTCTTGAAATCATCGCAACAGAAATTAGATTTTTTAACACTAATACCATCTTTTCTGCTATTTCCGCTTACTAATATGGTTCCTCTTGTGTTGTTTTTATGTGTTTCACATTCAGAGTTTTTTAATTCTTTGTCTAATTCATTCTTTACAGCTTTTATAGTTTCGTTTATAACGCTGTATCCTAATGATTTGTACATATCATTAGTATTCTCTGGAATCAATTTAGTTCTGATTTGTATTTTCATGTTTTTTAAAATATTAAGTCAAGGCGAAGCCTTGCAAGGTTTTTCTTTTGGTATCTGCGACTCGTTATCAGCAATTAGAAAATCGGGTAGCCTTTTTGTTGGCAAAAATGCGGATTTTCGTATCAAGTCCGAAACACGCACCGAAATAAGCATAGCGCAGTTTAGGTGCTGTGTTGAGGTTTGTTATTGCTGATAACGGTTTGTGTATGGCTCGTTGCGGAAAATCAGCTATGATTTTCCGCCGTAACCGAAAGATAGCAAATTGCAATGAATTCCGATTAGGAATTCAGCCGCAATGAGCTATACACGTTGTTGCCAGTAGTATTTATTTTTTAATTACCACAATAGCTTTATTAACTATCAAACTTGGATTTTTTGTAGTTTTTAAGATCCCCTTAAAAGTATATTTTCCATCTTCTTTTATATTCAACTCTTTATTTTTTCCAGTAAAACTCCATTTAGTTTTATTTCCAATTGTTGATTTGATTTCTCCAATAGTTATATTTTTATTGGTTGGGTCAAATTCCAGAATTGCAAAAGGTTCGTCATTTTTGTAAACTCTGAATCTAAACAGAAAAGATTCTTCTCCTGAATGTTCAAAATCCATTTCTGACCAAAAAGCAATTTCCTCTCCTTTTTTTAAATTTAAAGTAGTCTCTTTTTCAAAATAGTTTTCTTCGCTAGTACTTACTTTATTGATTGGTAATCTTGCAATTTCTTCTCCAGTTATTGAATCACAGGAGGTTAAAAGTAAAAATGGAATTAAAAATAGTAAGATTTGTTTCATAGGTTATTTTTATATTACTGGCAACGCCACCTGTGTATGGCGTAGTGAGGCGTGCCTCACGGAGAGCCATAAATAACGCCTCATTCGCTATACACGTTGTTGTGTATTGTTTCCTTGTGGAGCTCTCGTATATGGCAAATATACTACTACCACTAAATGAGGTGTTATTTACAGGTGGCGTTGATGTATAATTAGTATAAAAAGGAGTGTTGAAAACACGCTTTATACGTGCCGCAGGCAATTATACATCAACGGTCTTGTATAATTTCCCAGCTAAGGGAATTTGAGAACTAAAGATAGTAAAAAGAACTGACTTTGACGCGTGAGCGTCTGTGTCCGCAGGATACAAAACCTTAGTTGGAATTATACGGTGTTGTAGGTAGTGCTTTTTCAGTATACACTTAATTTATTTTCTTTTAGGTAAAAGTTTTGTGTTATTATATTACTTTGAAACCATCCGTGAAAACCTCCAATCAATTCATTTGCTAAATCCTTTTTTAAATTATGTGGGTCCTTACTAAAATCAATAAAGTTGATTAAAATAATTTTTTTTCCATTTTCAACGTACCCAACATATTGTCGATCATATTTTGAAATTCTTTTAGCGATTTTCGAGACTGATTCCATTATGTCAGAATAAGCTTTTTGTTTGTCAATTTCTTGGTCTCCATATACCTCGGATGTTCTGACGTAGACTTGGTCATAAATAAATTTTCTTTGAGCTTCTAAGTATTGTTTGTCAATTTCGAATTCGACTTTTGCAATCTGTTCTTCAGAGGGTGTAAAACGGTCATTTTCTTTTAGAAAGTAAACCTCCAAATCAGCAGGGAAAATTACGCCAAAACTATTTTCTAATTCAATCACTTTGACTTTATCCGAAACCTTATTGGTCTCAATTTTGTCCAATTTTCGACTCCGACAAGATGTTATCAGAATTAAAATTATAAATATGAGATTAATTTTTTGCATTACCTACAACGGTTTTGTTTATCTTTCAGTTGTGGGAATTTAAGAAATGAAGATAATAAAAAGAAATGACTTTGACGCGCCAGCGTCTGTGTCCGCAGGACACAAAGCCACGATTGAAGATAAACGTTGTTGCCTAATGTGCTTTTCCGTCTAGATTTTCAATTCCACTTTATCGTTTCTGAGCTTTTTAGTCCGCCGATTTCAAATTAATATTTTTGAAAACGAATTTTGGTTTTTACTTTTTCTCCGTAAAGTTTTGAAAAATAGAGTAGTGCTTAGAAATTTTTATTCATAACAATTTATCGTTTTTGGTTTATCGGGTTTGAATAAGTTTTTCGGCTGAGTTCGAATTTTCCTTGGGATATTTAATCTTCTCTGCGCAAAGTTTAGCAATCCAGTTTTGCGTAATCAAAATCCATTAAAATTTTAATTTTTGGATTGAAAATAGATTTTGAATGAATTAATAAAGCTGAAATTTAAATCGCTGATTCTGGTTTCGCATATTTGGCAACGGTTTTGTGTAACGAGTGTTGCGGCGTTAGGTAGCTAAGTTAGCTAAAAAATAATAATCTGTCACGTTTGCGAGGATTTTCCGAAAGGAAAATCAGAAGCAATGCATGTTACACGTTGTTACCTGCTGGCTTTTTCTTTCAGTTTAGAGAATTCCTTTTCAGTTAGGATTTCTGTTAATTCTAATTCAATTATTGTTCCGTCTGAATGATATCTTTGGTATTTAACCATTCCAACTCCCTTTGCGTAATAAGTAAATTGATAAAATTCATAGTTCTGGTCATTTTCGAGTGACTTAATCTCGTATTCATCTTTGAATTTTAATGTTGAATATTCTTTTCCGTTAACATTTATGCTTTCAAAGCTATTTTTAGTTCTCTCTTTTATAAATTGTTCATTTCCATATTTTGGACTAGTGTATTTTACTGAATAAATGTATTTATTATTGTCAGCCCATTTATAAACATCTTTATCGACTATCGTTCCATCAATTCGTATATTTTGTCCATTGTCGTTTATTTCAAAATCTGCATAGCGAATTATTTCCGCTCCATCTGTTTTCAATTCTTCCTCGAATATATTATAAAGTCTAAAGTCATTTGTGAAAGATTCAGTTAGAATTTTATTCGTTTTTGGGTTTGTAGTTACTTTCCAATATTCAATATTCTTTGGGTTGTTTTTGTCAACGTATTTGTAAACTTTAATTTCTTTTTTTGTTCCAATTTGATAATAATAATCTTTAAAATTTTCTTGTGCAGAGCAACTTGAAATAATAAATATTAAAATCAGAAATTTAATGCTTTTTGTCATTTTCAATTTTTTTTCAGCTTGCAGGTAACGGTTTTGTGTATGGCTCGTTGCGGGAAATCCGCGAGGATTTTCCGCCGTAACCGAAAGATAGCAAATTGCAATGAATTCCGATTAGGAATTCAGCCGCAATGAGCTATACACGGTGTTACCAAACGTTTTTATTTATTCCGATTAATTTTTTCATTATTTGATTATACCTAAACATTATTCTAATTTCTTCTCTGCTTGATTCAACGAACTCAATTTTTTTAACTTTAAATTCAGTTATGATTTTGTTCTGATTGTTAAAATACTCGTCAGACATCCAACCAGCGATATACCACAAAAGTTGTCTTTTGCCATTTTGAAAGTCAATTTCGGCTTGTTTTTCGTTATACTTTTAAAAAAATCAGGTTCTGCTATTGAATCTCGATAAACAGCTAATTTTTTATCAGATATCCGAAGTTTTAAAGTGTCCCGAATTTTATTTAAGTCGAAATCAAAAGTTTCGTTAAAAACGGGTGAATGGTCGTTTACTTTAATTCGTATAGGATTTTTGAAGTCAACTCTACATTTAAAAATTCCGATTGAATCAGTTTCTAATTCATAAATGCTATCTTTTTGCTGAATCTTAATTTTATGTTTTCGGTTAGTCAGATTCTTGATTGTTCCATCAGGAAAAGACTCTAAAATTCGGTAATCACTTTCTACAGATTTATAAAATTCCACTTTTCCAACAATTTCTTTTTGTGAATAAAGACTTTGCTGAAAAATTAAAATGGTCAATATGAATAGCGTTTTTCTCAAATGTTTGGTAACGGTTTTGTGTAACGAGTGTTGCGGCGTTAGGTAGTAAAGTTAGTTAAAAAATAAGACATTTTGCGTTTGCGAGGATTTTCCGATGAGGAAAATCAGAAGCAATGCGCGTTACACGTTGTTGCAAAATGTAGCGACACGTGTTGCTAGTCACGTTCAGAGAATTCGTAATATATTTTTTCATTTTAGGGGCTGAGTGAGGTCAACGCGATGCTTGGAAATTTTGATTTTCTTTATTTTTTATTCAGCGTGTTATTTGCGTTTTGTTTGCGAACAGTTTTTAAATTTCAATTCTTTTAGTTTTTGTGCGTCCTGCTAAAAGTCCACGTAATATTTTGCATTTTTCAATCAGATTTTCGCTCCGTAAAGCTTTTAAATCGCTTCTGCGATTTTTCGGAGCTATTGTTTGCAACGAGTCGCAGATATGCTTCGTTGCGGAAAACGTGCCACGTAAAGTTTACTTTAAAGTGGTAGAAGTTTTAAGAGCAACGAACAAAAGAAAAACCAATTGCGTAGCAATGAAACATATCTGATGTTATCTGCTGTTATTTTAACCGCAAACTAGCTTTTTTATCGGTTAAAAACAAAGATTGAATTAAAAATGAATATTAATAATAAGCAAACAATTATGGATTTAAAATTAAAAATTAGTGTTTCACCTAGTGAAACACCATTATCTAAGAATCAAGTACAATTGATTAATGAACTTTACAATGTCGTAAAAGACAAAAATCTAAAAGACAGTAAAAGAGCATTAATGTTATTATGTGAAAATTTAGATGCTAAATCAACTATTAATTAATTGTATTATTTTTTCGTATGATTCATAAGTTCTAATTAAAGAACTACTAGTTTGAATAATAGTGGTGTCACTATCATCAACCGTTTGACTTATATATTCGATTTTATCGATAATAATTGTAATTTTTTGATTATTTGTGCCAGTAACCTCAATTGTTCTCATTATTTTAATTTTTTAATTAATATTAAGTCAAGGCGTAGCCTTGCAAGGTTTTTCTTTTGGTATCTGCGACTCGTTATCAGCAATTAGAAAATCGGGTAGCCTTTTTGTTGGCAAAAATGCGGATTTTCGTATCAATTCCGAAACACGCACCGAAATAAGCGTGGCGCAGTTGAGGTGCTGTGTTGAGGTTTGTTATTGCTGATAACGGTTTCGTATAACCGTCAGTTACGGATTTAAAGTTAATGATTTTCGGTTAAGAACAGACGTTAGCAATTCCGAGTGGATTCGGACGTAGTCGAATCCGCCGTAATTGCGGTTATACATTGTTGTGCAACGTTTTTTTTAATTCAATCGCATCTGTAAATTTTTTGCGAAACTTATTCTCAATTTCCTTGTTTTTTGTTTTAAAAATTGTTGCTGTTCCGTCAAAACTTATAATTTCAATTTCGCTTTGTTTGTTTAGAAATTCATTTGGTTTATTCCAGATATCAGAGTTTAAATCCGCATATGGTAATTCCGATTTTTTTAAGTTCGGAATGTCATTTTTAAATCCGCAGAATACACACCAAATAAAATCAATTTTACGGTTCTTGATGATTTTCAAGAGTTCAGTTCCGCTAAAAGTTATTTTGTCCGATTCAAAATCCAGTTTTTCAATTTCTCCTTTGTCTTCATAATCAAAAATTTGATAATCTTGATTTGTTAATAACCAATTTAATTCTGAAAACTCCTTTTCAAATGGTTCAATTATCTCATAAAGATTTGTGTGAGATTCAACTTGGTTTGTATTTTCTAAAATTAGCGTCATTTTTCAAATGTTGCACAACGGTCTTGTATAACCGTCAGTTACGGGTTAAAGTACGCAAATTTTTCGGTTTAGCACAGGCTTTAGCAATTCCGAGTGGATTCGGACGTAGTCGAATCCGCCGTAATTGCGGTTATACATTGTTGCCAGTAGTATTTTATTCAACTGTCTTTTCGATTAGTTTTAATTCTCCGTTTTCAACTTTCCAATGTTCGTAATATTCTTTGTCCTCCGAATTATGTCCAATAACAAATCGTTCAGTCAATTTTGGAATTCCGTTTGTCAATTCATAAACGTCTCGTCCGTGTTCGCAACAACCGTTTCTCCAAGTCGAATTAATTTGTTTTTTTCCGTAATCAAATTCAGGCGAAGTTATTTCTCCGTAATCTTTGTTTTCTTCAAAGAGTTCATTTGTCGGATTATAAATCCAAAATAGAAAAGGAACATTCGGTCCAGCTGGAAGAAATTCCATTAGCCTAAAATCCATTTTTCCGTCAAAATTCATATCCTCAATTGCGAAAAGTTGGTCGTTTGGAAATGTTTTGCTGAAATAGTTTTCGCTCGGTTTTATTGTTTGCTTTAAGATTCCATTTTTCAGAACCTCAATTTTAGTTATTTCACAGTCAGTTTTTCCGCATTTTTTTGTCAGACAAAATTCAAATTCCGCATCTGAAAACTTTATTATTTCTTGTGAATAAAGTTCAAACGAAAACAGAATTATTAATATTAGCAGAATTTTTTTCATATTACTGGCAACGTATTTGTGTATGGCTCGTTGCGGGAAATCCGCTGAGGATTTTCCGCCGTAACCCAAAGGTAGTGAATTGCAATGAATTCCGATCAGGAATTCAGCCGCAATGAGCTATACACGTTGTTGGCAACTGGCTTTATTTTTTCAGTTTATAATTCAGTCCAAATTAATTTATAATTCGGAAACTGGCTTTCAAATCGTTGTTTTATTTTTTCTAATGTTTTTGAGTCAATATTTTTATGCTCAATTTCAATTCCGATTAAATGGTCGCTCAAACACCAACCTTTGCAAATTAGTAACTGTTCTGATTTAGTTGAATTCAGCGTTATTTTTTCTCCAAATTCCTTTCCGTAACTCATTAAGTCTACTTTACTCAACATTTTTTGGATTTTGAGTTTAATCCACTTTTCATTCGGTAGTTTAATGTTTTCAGTATTTATTTTCTCCGACTTTTGAAATTCAAAATCCAGACTTTTTACAGCGTTTACAACTTCAAATGAGTATTCTTTTGACCAAGTGTAATTTCTGTCGTAAGTCATAAATTTATAAAACAGAAAAAATCCTAATATCAATAGGATTGGGAAAATGATTAATTTATTTCTTTTCGTTTTATTCAAATGAGCGAGTTTTCAGCTTGTTGCCAACGGTTTGCGTATATGGTTTGTGGCGGGCAAAAGGGTGCAATTTTTTCGGTTAAAGTTTTACGATTTTAAAAATACAAAAACTTTGGGTATAGCACTAACTCCGCAATAAACTATATGCGCTGTTAGCTTGCGTTTTTATCCTCTATGTTGTTATTCAGTTCAGAGTTTTTTTTTAGGTTCAACCTTTTTATCTATGTAAACAATTCGCCATTCTGCTTGTCAATCGAATGTTTATTTAAAACCTAAAGTTTCAAATTACAAAATGATAATTGATTTTCGATTTATTACCAAATTCTGAAATTCAACACTTAATTCGTTAATCGGCTTGAATTTACTCTGCGCAATCTATTCTAGGTTTAGTTCTTTATTAAGTTGTGATTTGACGATTCAATTTTCATTTTGTTCAATTAACTTTCAATATTTAACAAAAGCTAATATTACTACTGGATTTCAATCACTTAGTATTAATTGTCATATAAAAAAGGAAAATAAATCATAATCAAAATACTGATAATTGAAATAATTATTGGAGAAAGAATTTTGATATTTGTGGAAAATTTTGATTTAATCCAAAATATCAAAGCTAAAATAGGCATCAAAAAAGTGGAAATTACAATAATTATAGCCGTCAATTCATAAATAGCACCTATAACTGCATAATCATATAAATTAACCAACTTAGTCATAAACCAATAGGCCAAAATGAAACAAGATATATAAAGCAAAATTTTATTCTGTTTTTCCATTTTTAAGAATTTATAATTTTTATATTATTGTAAATTTACAATTCCCAATTAAAAACTGAAATTTAATTATTTTTGTGGATTCCAAATTCCAAAACTTACTCAACATTGTAATTTCCGTTCAGATTGATTTTAATTTTAGTATCGAATTCTAAAGTTAATTCATTAATTAACTTGAGTTTATTCAGCGCAATCCGTTCGGTTTTTTTTCATTCAGCTGCTATTTCAGGAATAAATTTTCATTTTAAAAAACTAATTTTTCATCATTGTAACTTACTTTCAACGCTCTGATTTTCAATCGCAAATTTCACTATTTAAGCTGTGATATTTTTTAAATGCAAGCTAACGAGTCGCAGATATGCTTCGTTGCGGAAAACGTGCCACGTAAAGTTTACTTTAAAGTGGTAGAAGTTTTAAGAGCAACGAACAAAAGAAAAACCAATTGCGTAGCAATGAAACATATCTGATGTTATCTGCTGTTATTTTAACCGCAAACTAGCTTTTTTATCGGTTAAAAACAAAGATTGAATTAAAAATGAATATTAATAATAAGCAAACAATTATGGATTTAAAATTAAAAATTAGTGTTTCACCTAGTGAAACACCATTATCTAAGAATCAAGTACAATTGATTAATGAACTTTACAATGTCGTAAAAGACAAAAATCTAAAAGACAGTAAAAGAGCATTAATGTTATTATGTGAAAATTTAGATGCTAAATCAACTATTAATTAATTGTATTATTTTTTCGTATGATTCATAAGTTCTAATTAAAGAACTACTAGTTTGAATAATAGTGGTGTCACTATCATCAACCGTTTGACTTATATATTCGATTTTATCGATAATAATTGTAATTTTTTGATTATTTGTGCCAGTAACCTCAATTGTTCTCATTATTTTAATTTTTTAATTAATATTAAGTCAAGGCGTAGCCTTGCAAGGTTTTTCTTTTGGTATCTGCGACTCGTTATCAGCAATTAGAAAATCGGGTAGCCTTTTTGTTGGCAAAAATGCGGATTTTCGTATCAATTCCGAAACACGCACCGAAATAAGCGTGGCGCAGTTGAGGTGCTGTGTTGAGGTTTGTTATTGCTGATAACGGTTTTGGCTATGATTTCGTTGCGGAAAAATCCGCAGGATTCTTTCCGCCGTAGCCGAAAGATAGCAAAATTGTGTTGAATTCCGATTAGGAATTCAGCCGCAATGAATTATAGCCGTTGTTGTGTGGCGTTTTTTTTACCACAAATATTTTAATTCAATTTTGTCATTTTCGATATTCAGTACTTTATATGTCGAAGCTCCAATTTCGATTAATGTACTTCCTTCGTCAATGTCTAATTTTTCTTTGAATTCCACTTCTTTTTCCTTTTCAAAAGTCCAGCGATAAATTCCGTCAATTTTTGGTTCCTTTTCTGTTGTTCTTGTCAAAACTAAATTCCTGTTTTTTAGAACTCCATTTTCCCAACCAGAAACGTCCCAAATTCCATTAAAACTCCTTGCCAAAGAATCAGCTACGATTTTTCGTTTTTTTTCTAATTCAATAAACTTGTGTTTAAATATTTTA
The DNA here is from genome assembly GCF_037126245.1 of Mangrovimonas cancribranchiae. Lineage (NCBI taxonomy): Bacteria > Pseudomonadati > Bacteroidota > Flavobacteriia > Flavobacteriales > Flavobacteriaceae > Mangrovimonas > Mangrovimonas cancribranchiae. The sequence goes on along the minus strand of NZ_CP136925.1, from coordinate 2,679,444 downwards.
CTTTCCAAACTATCGTAGTCAATTCCGTTCCACTCACAATTCCCAACGATTTTAATTTCTTTTCCATTGGTTTTTATATCGTAGTAATCAATTGATGAAGAATTAAACGAACAAGTATCTTTAATCGATTTGGCTTTATTTATAAATTCAGTTATTAATTTTAAGTCAGATTTTCCAATTTCGGTTGTCCAAGTTGAGTCAGTTCCAGAACCATAATAATAAAACGGGCTTTTTTTAATAGCTTTTATTTTTTCTCCGCTTTTAAAAATTTCCATTGAGTAAAATTCAATTCTTTCATCTCCAGTTCGATAACGAATTTCGATATCCGAAAAGTCATTAAATTCCGCTTTGTCAATTTTATCAGAATTGCAAGAAGTTAGAATTAGAAGTAAGATTATTAAATGGTTTCTCATTTTTTCTCAAATGACACACAACGGGTTTGTGTAACGAGTGTTGCGGCGTTAGGTAGTAAAGTTAGTTAAAAAATAAGACATTTTTCGTTTGCGAGGATTTTCCGATGCGGAAAATCAGAAGCAATATGCGTTACACGTTGTTGCAAAATGTAGCGACACGTGTTACTAGTCACGTTCAGAGAATTTGTAATATATTTTTTTCATTTTATGGTTTGAGTAAGTTCAACGCGATGCTTGGAAATTTTGATTTTCTTTATTTTTCATTCAGCGTGTTATTTGCGTTTTGTTTGCGAACAGTTTTTAAATTTCAATTCTTTTAGTTTTTGTGCGTCCTGCTAAAAGTCCACGTAATATTTTACATTTTTGAGTCAGATTTTCGCACCGTAAAGATTTTAAATCGCTTCTGCGATTTTTCGGAGCTATTGTTTGCAACGGTCTCGGCTATGAGTAGTTGCGTGGTTTAGCGGTTAACTTAGCAAGTACACACCAAACTGAAAATCCGCGAGGATTTTCAGAAGTAGGCGAGAACAAGCAATTACTTATAGCCATTGTTAGGCACAGTTTTTATCCGATTTTAGTTCCATTTTCCACTTTTCGGTCAGGTTGAATTAAGGTAACTTCTTTGTTTTCTCCAACCCCGCCCAAGACTAAACATTCACTCATTATATTAGCAATTTGTTTAGGGGGAAAGTTAACTACCGCAATTACTTGCTTTCCAATTAATTTATCAGCATTATAAAGTTTGGTTATCTGTGCAGAAGTTTTTTTAGTTCCTAATTCACCAAAATCTATAATCATTTTGTAAGCTGGGTTACGCACTTCTTTAAATTGCTCGGCAGAAATAATAGTCCCCACTCTCATTTCAACTTTTATAAACTCATTCCAGGTTAATTCCTTTTCTTTTATTTGTTCCATTTATAAAATTCTGTTTTTATTTTCTATTCAGTTTTCAAATTGTGCCTAACGGTCTTGTATATGAAAAGTAGCGGATTTTTAAGCACTAACTTTTCGGATTATAGCTGACCTTTATTTTATTATTTATCTTTCGTTTAAGCACTAAAACCGCTATTTTTTATATACGTTGTTGTACACTGGCTTTTTCCGTTCAGATTGTCATTCAGTGTTGGCAAAGACATACTCTTTTGCAATTTTTGGTTGAGCATTGGCTGTAGCGAATTGCAAAAGTGTATGGCTTTAAGCGTTGGCAATTATAATGCTAATCCTCTGTCAAAGTCTTCTCTATATTGTTCGGGTATTGAATTCCTAATGGCATCAATGTCTTGAACTTCTCCCTCTTGAAAATTGTGATTATTCAGTAAATCTTCTAAAAATGCTGTAGCATTTATCCTATGAATACTTCTTCCTGTTCCTGCTGTGAATTTACGAGATAGAGGCAAAGGATAGTTTTCTATATTATTATAGCATTGAACTCTTACTTCATAAGACCTTGCTCCTTGATTTTGATTATTCTCCCAAGTAATTGCACTTGTGCCGTCAGATTTTGCTAAAAAACCCAAAGTTTCATAATAAATTTCTGGATTTTCAAATTGTATTGGATTGTCTGTTCCAAATGTTGGTTGATACATAATTGTTATTTTTAAGCTGCGTTATAAATTCTACTCAATTCTCGTTTAATGTCTCTAAAATCAAGGTCAATTTCCAATGATTCAGATAAGCCTGTGTTTATAACGTAAACAAAAGATTCCTTTCGATATACAAATTCTCCTTTTTTGAGAGATTTTTCAATACTATCGGATTTCGCCAATAAACACGTTAATTGATAATCTTTATTAATTTGCTGTGTTTTATTATTTGGGTGAGCTTTTGTATTATGTTGAGTTGCTGTCAATAATATAAGATTCTCGACATAATGGGCAAGTTCTGGAAATTCTGCTCTTGTGAAAATATGATGTACTTGTGTTGCTTCTCCAATTCCCCATTGGTCTTTAACTTCACTTTCTTTATGTGTTTTTCTGATTACAGCAATAGCTTTTTGTACATAATAGGCATTAATTGCTTCTTGCTTTTCGGTGTCTTTTTCGCTTAATGCTTCTTTTCGTGTAACAGATTTTTCCTTGTTTAAATCTCTCCAGTTTTTCTTATTGTACATAGTTTCAGAGAAAGTCATAGCATACTTTCCATTACTACCTGGAATATTATGCTCTACAGCATAAATGTTTAATACTTTGTGAAACATTCTACGAATATCAAGTCTCGACTGTGTTGGTGTATTTCCAGAAATAAAACGGAAATATTTTTCATATAAGTACTCTCTTGCATTAGTCAAATTTCTTGAACATTCGACTTTATACTCTTCTAAATATTTTATAAAACCACTGTCGCTTAAGACTTTTGTGAAGTAGCAGTATAAAAAATTGTAAGCGTTTCTATCTTTCCGTGACACATAATCTAAAAGTTCTTCATTGTTTACTGAAAAAGTTAGCGACCTACTTACTTTTTTCACATTAAGTAACCTTGAATATGCCAACAATTTAAGTGGTTGCGAAAGTACTTTGTTATATTCATTGTATGCTTTCTTATCATTTGCCCAAGGCTTATTAAAAATAACTCTGCTATTTTGAATGAAATATTGTGTTTCCCAAATATCACTTATAACAAATACTGGTTTTGTTGCAATCATATTCAGTACGCAATCAGCCATAAAACAAACAATGTCAGGTGTACATTTTTGGTCAACAAACCTTGCATTATTGGATTTTCGAACATCAAAATCGAACTGTTCAAAAAAATTATTTATTTGTTCTCTCATTATTTAAATTTCCTTTAATAAACCAAAGAAAAATACAGAGTTGTTGTCAATATTTAAAGACCTTGTTCCGTAATTTCTTGCAACTCTATAATAGTTTTCAAATTCTTCTGTGCTATAAAATTCTAAATCCTGTTCAGTAGGTAAACGACTTCCATTTTTTAAAGTCAATAAAGCAACTGAACCATCAGTAATTGTATTTTTTGGTAAAAAACTTGCTCTTGGGTAATAAGTTAGATTTGGAACCATTACTACATCAGATTCGTTGTAGAATTTGGAAACTGCAAGTTCTTCAATTTCATCAACGTAACAATCATAGCCATCAATTTCCTTTACTTCATTATTACCAATATTTCTTGATTTTAAAACTCTTACTTTACCTTTATTTTGAGTGATTGATTTTGTGATTTGCCTATCCCTGAAACTATTAAAAATATCAAGCTTCATTTTCGAAACAACATTATCAAAACTTGCATCCCGATAAATTAACCAATAAGGAAATTTATCAGAAAAAATATAACCTTTACTTTCCTTTTTGTACGAGTTTTTTATGTAACTTTCTATTATAACTTTATCACTTGTTGAAACAGAAGAAGAACATAAAAAACTTACTGTTTCAATCTTTACACCTTTAAAAGCTTTTTCTCCATAGTCGCAAATTTTCTTTAAATCGCAACTTTTTAATACATCTCTTGTTTTATTAAATTCAGGTGCATTTAATAAGCTTTTAGGTACTATTAAAGAAACATGATTTCCTAAACGCAATGACTTTTCGATAAAAAAGGAAAATATATTATTAGTGTCAGAATTTTGAGCTTTAAACTTATATAAGCCCAATAACTCTTTGTTCTTTGTTACTTTTCCATATGGTGGATTACCAACAACAATATCGTATTTTGTCTTACAATTCCAAAGTAGAAAATCAGTGTGTTTGAAATTGATTTTAAAGTTTTTTGGAACTTTAATTTTTGACAAAATTGTCTTTAAAATTTGCAATGAATTGTTGTCAATATCGCAAACATCAAGAATTACTTCGTCTTTGTTTTCATATTTTTCAAATAACAATGGAATGAAATTACCAACTCCAACAGATGGTTCAAGAATTCTTATTTTCTTTTTCTTTTTTAGTTCTGGTAAATCTTTTATTACAGAATAAGCAATATCTTTTCTTGTAAAATAGGCACTTGTTTTTAATCTTTCCGAATTTGAATGCTCTGCTATTAAAAAAATATTATCTAAAGAATAGTTTTTAAAGTTTGTATTTATGAAACTTACAATATTATCAGTTTCATTTAGCTTGAATTCTTCTTCAAGAGATTTAATTTGTGATAAAGACAGACTTTCATTTTTATTAGCTTTTTTAATATTAGAAGCAATATTTTTGAAAACTCCAGTTGGAACTGCTTCTCCTAAACAATGTCTAATATTAAGTTCTTCTTTTTTTAAGAAAGCCTTTTTCTCTAATTCAGTAAACTCATTAAGCTTATCAGTTTTAATATGTGACCATTCAAAAGATTCTGGAATTGATAACATTCTCATTAATTCTCTTATTGAAAATACTCTATTATCTGATGGATGAACTGTATTTTGACTTGCTAAAATATCATTTCTTGTATGAACACAAGGACCTTCTTTATCCCAATACCAACGAGCATATTTATCTCCATTTTTACTCTTGTTGTAAACAACTTCTCCGTTAATAATTCTGTGAGGGATTCTTTCAGGTTCGGAATTATCAAATGCTGATTGACCTTCTTCTAAATTTTCAATCCAAGGTAGCATTCTTTGGTCAAACTCTCTGTAAGAATGAAAAATGTCATTTGAAATTTCACCCATTTCTGTCAATGAAGGTAAATCTCCAATTAACTGACGTAAGGTTTTTGATTTTTGCTTTTTAGGGAAAATATCATAAGGTGTTATATTTGGAATATCTTTTCTTACTCCAATAACTAATGTTCTTGTCCTACTTGAATTAGAACCATATTCTTTGAAGTTTATAATTTTGTATAAGATATTATAATTGCCTCCAAGATTATATTTAATGGCTTGTTTTATTGGTTTTACAACTCCATCAATGTCTGTACAAGTAGTATTTAAAAATGCTCGGACATTTTCAAAGACAAAATATTTTGGAAGAATCTTATTTGTTAATTTTATTGATTCAACAACTAAAGAATTTCTTGATATTTCGTCATTTTTTTTGTGATTAGCAACAGACATACCTTGACAAGGTGGCGTTGCTATTAAAACATCTGGTGTTTTAATTTTATGTTTCTCTTGCCAAAACTTTAATTCATTCAGAAGTTTTTGTTTAACTTCTTGCTTGGTAATATCTCCATCAATGTATCCACTTTCGTATTTACATTTGTTGTTAAAAGCTTGTATTTTAAGTCTTTTAGTAAGTAGTTCGTTAGTAGCAATACATTCAAAACCATTAAGTTTGAAGCCATAGCATCCAACACCAGCACTACTGAAAAGGCTAATATATGTTAATGGTTTTTTCATAATTCTAATTTTCCTTGTTTTACATTCACATTCCTGTAATAGTTTGCAGTATCTTCTGCTACAGAAAAAATGGATTCAGAACATTTGTATTTTAAAGCTTCTTTTACAAATTTGTCAGCAAAAAATAAATCGGTAACAATTTGTAAATCAGTTTGAAATAATTCAGCAAGTTTTTTCAATTTAGATTTACTGAATTTTTGACTTCCATTTTCAATTCTACAAATAGCACTTGTATTGATTCCGATTTTAGTTCCGAGTTCGGTTTGTGTCCATTCTCGTTTTTCTCTTTCAGTCTTAATATAATTTCCGAAACTTGTCATTTGACCCATTTTTAGCAAATGTAAAAATAAATTGCGATTTTTATATCAACTTTCGGTTTTATTTTCAATCAGCGGTGGAAAAAGGCAAGCTCTTTTTATTTTGTGAGGTACGAGCAAAATGAAATGTGCTTGACTGTGCGGTTGGCTTTTCTGAGCTTGTGTACAACGAGTCGCAGATATGCTTCGTTGCGGAAAACGTGCCACGTAAAGTTTACTTTAAAGTGGTAGAAGTTTTAAGAGCAACGAACAAAAGAAAAACCAATTGCGTAGCAATGAAACATATCTGATGTTATCTGCTGTTATTTTAACCGCAAACTAGCTTTTTTATCGGTTAAAAACAAAGATTGAATTAAAAATGAATATTAATAATAAGCAAACAATTATGGATTTAAAATTAAAAATTAGTGTTTCACCTAGTGAAACACCATTATCTAAGAATCAAGTACAATTGATTAATGAACTTTACAATGTCGTAAAAGACAAAAATCTAAAAGACAGTAAAAGAGCATTAATGTTATTATGTGAAAATTTAGATGCTAAATCAACTATTAATTAATTGTATTATTTTTTCGTATGATTCATAAGTTCTAATTAAAGAACTACTAGTTTGAATAATAGTGGTGTCACTATCATCAACCGTTTGACTTATATATTCGATTTTATCGATAATAATTGTAATTTTTTGATTATTTGTGCCAGTAACCTCAATTGTTCTCATTATTTTAATTTTTTAATTAATATTAAGTCAAGGCGTAGCCTTGCAAGGTTTTTCTTTTGGTATCTGCGACTCGTTATCAGCAATTAGAAAATCGGGTAGCCTTTTTGTTGGCAAAAATGCGGATTTTCGTATCAATTCCGAAACACGCACCGAAATAAGCGTGGCGCAGTTGAGGTGCTGTGTTGAGGTTTGTTATTGCTGATAACGAGTCGCAGATATGCTTCGTTGCGGAAAACGTGCCACGTAAAGTTTACTTTAAAGTGGTAGAAGTTTTAAGAGCAACGAACAAAAGAAAAACCAATTGCGTAGCAATGAAACATATCTGATGTTATCTGCTGTTATTTTAACCGCAAACTAGCTTTTTTATCGGTTAAAAACAAAGATTGAATTAAAAATGAATATTAATAATAAGCAAACAATTATGGATTTAAAATTAAAAATTAGTGTTTCACCTAGTGAAACACCATTATCTAAGAATCAAGTACAATTGATTAATGAACTTTACAATGTCGTAAAAGACAAAAATCTAAAAGACAGTAAAAGAGCATTAATGTTATTATGTGAAAATTTAGATGCTAAATCAACTATTAATTAATTGTATTATTTTTTCGTATGATTCATAAGTTCTAATTAAAGAACTACTAGTTTGAATAATAGTGGTGTCACTATCATCAACCGTTTGACTTATATATTCGATTTTATCGATAATAATTGTAATTTTTTGATTATTTGTGCCAGTAACCTCAATTGTTCTCATTATTTTAATTTTTTAATTAATATTAAGTCAAGGCGTAGCCTTGCAAGGTTTTTCTTTTGGTATCTGCGACTCGTTATCAGCAATTAGAAAATCGGGTAGCCTTTTTGTTGGCAAAAATGCGGATTTTCGTATCAATTCCGAAACACGCACCGAAATAAGCGTGGCGCAGTTGAGGTGCTGTGTTGAGGTTTGTTATTGCTGATAACGAGTCGCAGATATGCTTCGTTGCGGAAAACGTGCCACGTAAAGTTTACTTTAAAGTGGTAGAAGTTTTAAGAGCAACGAACAAAAGAAAAACCAATTGCGTAGCAATGAAACATATCTGATGTTATCTGCTGTTATTTTAACCGCAAACTAGCTTTTTTATCGGTTAAAAACAAAGATTGAATTAAAAATGAATATTAATAATAAGCAAACAATTATGGATTTAAAATTAAAAATTAGTGTTTCACCTAGTGAAACACCATTATCTAAGAATCAAGTACAATTGATTAATGAACTTTACAATGTCGTAAAAGACAAAAATCTAAAAGACAGTAAAAGAGCATTAATGTTATTATGTGAAAATTTAGATGCTAAATCAACTATTAATTAATTGTATTATTTTTTCGTATGATTCATAAGTTCTAATTAAAGAACTACTAGTTTGAATAATAGTGGTGTCACTATCATCAACCGTTTGACTTATATATTCGATTTTATCGATAATAATTGTAATTTTTTGATTATTTGTGCCAGTAACCTCAATTGTTCTCATTATTTTAATTTTTTAATTAATATTAAGTCAAGGCGTAGCCTTGCAAGGTTTTTCTTTTGGTATCTGCGACTCGTTATCAGCAATTAGAAAATCGGGTAGCCTTTTTGTTGGCAAAAATGCGGATTTTCGTATCAATTCCGAAACACGCACCGAAATAAGCGTGGCGCAGTTGAGGTGCTGTGTTGAGGTTTGTTATTGCTGATAACTCGTTATATGCGCACTAATATACGCATTTAAACAGTCTATTTTCCGGATATCGTGACTTTTTTGTCTGGATAACTATAATTCTTTAATCCCTTAACAGTAGCATCTAAAGGATTACTTATACGCATTAAATCCTCCTTAGCCACATGAGTGTATATCATAGTAGTTTCAGGTTTTGTATGCCCTAATAAACTTTGAATATGGCGTAAATCAACCCCGTTTTCAAGCATGTGCGTGGCATAACTATGGCGTAAAGCATGTGGTGAAATAGCAGGTGTGATATTAGCTATATAACAAGAACGTTTTAGCATATGTCTAACTGAACTGGCATGATATTGTCCACCATCACGACCTTCAATAAGGAAATGGTTTGGTCTGTAGGTTTGTATATAATTAACCAACATAGGTTTAAGCACTTTAGCCAAAGTAACCATACGATCTTTTCTGCCCTTACCACGCCTTACAAAAACTTGATGCCGTTCAAAGTCTAAATCTTCTGGGCGTAAAGCAAGTAGTTCACCAATACGCAATCCGCCAGAATATAATAGCGAAATAATAACACGATGTTTAAGGTTTTTAGTCACCTGTATTAAGCGTATTACAGCTTCTTTAGAGATTACTTTAGGTAAATTCTTATCGCGTTTAGGGCGTTCAAACTCACTAGCATCAAAAGTATCCATGTCGCAAAATGCTGTTAAATACTTTATAGCACTCACACATTGTCTGTGGCTACTTATGCTATAATTTTCATTATACATAACATTGCTCATAAACTTATCCAAGCACGAATTATCCCATTTACTAATAGCTAATAACCTATGGTAGTGTGCAAACCGTAAAATAAAATACCCATATGTACTTACCGTTTGTTCGCTTAATCGTTTGCCACGTAAAAAAGAGGCATACTTATTAAGTAAAATTTTATGGCTCTTAGGAAGTCTATTAAATAGTTGCTTTTTATTAAATTTAACAGGCTTTTTTTTGGCTGGTTTAAAAGCCTTTTTAGGCTGTTTGGGCATGGCAGAGTAATCTACATAGTAGCCTTTATCACGTAAATAAGTAAATAAAAGATGAAGTGTTTTTACTGTGTGTGCTACATAAAACGTTCTGTGTGTTTTAGACCAATATACATGCGGAAACTCGCGAATATCTTCCTTAATACTATGGTTGTATTTAAAACCAATAGCAATATTAGCCGCGTTGTTATGATGTAAAGGTGTAAGTGTAATTTGTTTCATAATCAATACCATATAAATATAAACTAAAAAAGTATGCTACCATAGAATTACCTCAATGTTATACGATATTAATTGATTAACAAACGACTTCAAACGACTTCAAACGGATATAAATAAGTAATAACCGATTATTTTTAACGACTCACATCATATTTGTAGTGTTGAATCTTAAAATGGTTCAATGGCATTAACTGTTTAACCTTAAAAATATAAATTATGAACACGCTTAGAAACAAAGTACAGTTGATTGGTAGATTAGGGCAAGACCCAGAATTCGTGACTTTTGAAAACGGTAACAAAATGGCCAAGTTTTCAATAGCTACAGATGATAGCTACAAAAACAAAGATGGTCAAAAAATTGAACGCACCTATTGGCACAACATTATAGTACGTAATGGCTTGGTGAAAGTAGTAGAAAATTATGTAACCAAAGGTCAGGAAATAGCTATAGAAGGTAAGTTAACCAATCGAACATGGGAAGACAAAGATGGCAATAAACGCTACACTACCGAAATAGTTTGTAACGAACTCTTAATGTTAGGGAAATAATTCAATTAATAAAACACAAGAAAAGAGGCTTTTTTCAGCCTCTTTTTTTATTGAAAACGATTTCGAATTAAAAAAAACGGAAATCTTAAATAATATTAGAGTTCTTGCGCTTTGTTTCCTATTTTTATAGAAAACTAAAACAGTTTTAATGAGCACACAACCAAAATTAACACGATTTAAGCAAAACGTTTTATCAAAATATCAAATCTATAACAGCATCTTCATGACGCTGCCTTTCGATACTATTTCTAAAACAGGCGTGTTATTACCATTGTTTCATGAAACTTGCGAAAAAGGGTTTAAAAACGGCGACGATCCTACAACCATTGTACAAACTTTTTTTAAAAAATATCAAGCGCGACGTAACGAAGAAAGTCAGATTAATTTGTTATTTCGGTTTATACAATACATAGAACGTCAAGTCGTTTTGTTTGATGCCATAGAAGACGCCGCCTTTCCTGTAGTGAATAATATGGATGGAATAGGTACATTACGAAGCTTAAAAGAATCGGTAGCATCAGAAAATAAATTAGATACTTTAAGAACCTATTTAGAAGAGTTTAAAGTTCGTATTGTATTAACAGCGCATCCTACACAGTTTTATCCAGGAGAAGTTTTAGGCATTATTACCGACCTTTCCAAAGCCATAAAAACCAATAATCTATTAGAAATTAACGACCTCTTAGCGCAATTAGGAAAAACGCCGTTCTTTAAACACGAAAAACCAACACCTTACGATGAAGCTGTAAGCTTAATTTGGTATTTAGAGAACGTTTATTATCAATCTTTCGGAGCTATTTTCGATTATATACAAGAAAATATTTTCGATGGTCAACCTGTACAAAACGACATTATAAACATTGGATTTTGGCCAGGTGGTGATAGAGATGGAAACCCTTTTGTTACCCCAGAAACAACCCTAAAAGTTGCTAATAGACTAAAAGAAACCATTGTAAAAAACTATTATCGCGATATTAGAACCTTAAAGCGTAGATTGACGTTTAAAGGCGTTGAAGAACATGTGTTAGATTTAGAATCTAAGCTGCTTCAAATGACCGATAACCCAAACGACAACACATTAACAGCCAATGCTTTTGTAAAAGCACTAAAAACCATTCGCGATAGCCTTGTAACTAACCATCAGTCGTTGTATGTGTCGTTAGTTAATAGCTTAATCAACAAAGTGCATTTATTCGGATTTCATTTTGCTAATTTAGATATCCGTCAGGATAGTCGTGCGCATGCCAAAGTGTTTAATACCATGGTAGATAAACTTATTGAAAGCGGTAGCACTATTTTTCCAAGTAATTATCACGAGTTGTCCGAAAAGGAACAAGTTAAAGTGCTTTCAGAAATTAAAGGCCATGTTGATTTATCTCTTTTTGAAGATGATGAGGTGTTGAAAACCTTAAAAACTATTCAAGCCATAAAAACCATTCAGCAAACCAATGGCGAGAAAGCAGCAAACCGATACATAATTAGTAACAATCAAACCACATTAAATGTCATGCAACTTTATGCCATGTTAAAGCTTGTGGCATTTGAAGATGATTTAACCGTTGATATTGGTCCGTTATTTGAAACCATAGAGGATTTAGAAAATGCGCCAGCCGTTATGGAAGAATTATATACCAATCCTAATTATGCAGCGCACTTAAAAAAACGTGGTAATAAACAAACCATTATGTTAGGCTTTTCCGATGGAACTAAAGATGGCGGTTACCTTATGGCAAATTGGGGTATTTTTAAAGCCAAAGAACGCTTAACAGAAGTGTCTCGTAAATACGATGTTACGGTTATTTTCTTCGATGGTCGTGGTGGGCCTCCTGCTCGTGGTGGTGGAAAAACACACCAGTTTTATGCTTCTCTTGGGCCGACTATAGAAGATAAAGAGGTGCAATTAACCATTCAAGGACAAACTATAAGTTCCAATTTTGGGACACTAGATTCTTCGCAATACAACTTAGAACAACTTATAAGTTCTGGGATTCATAATCGTTTGCATGAAACTAACTCAGGCATGTCGCAAGATAATATTGCTGTTATGGACGACTTAGCGCAAATAAGTTATAACACTTATACAAACTTTAAAGCGCATCCTATGTTTGTGCCTTATTTAGAGCGTATGAGTACCTTAAAATATTATGCAAAAACCAATATTGGAAGTCGCCCATCTAAACGCGGAAAATCTAGCAAACTCGTTTTCGAAGATTTAAGAGCTATTCCATTTGTAGGAAGTTGGAGCCAATTAAAACAAAATGTGCCAGGCTTTTTTGGTGTAGGAACCGCACTAAAACATTATGAAGACAATAATGAGTTCGATAAAGTAAAACAACTCTATAACGAATCGAGTTTCTTTAAAACATTAATAGAGAATAGTATGATGTCGTTGTCCAAATCCTTTTTCGATTTAACAAAATACATGGCAGATGATCCCGAGTTTGGTGACTTTTGGACTATTATTTTTGAAGAGTATAACACCACCAAACGTCTTATTTTAAAATTAACAGACTATACCGAACTTATGGAAGAAGAGCCAGCAGGTAAAGCCTCGATTGCTATAAGAGAATCTATCGTTTTACCGCTGTTAACCATTCAGCAATATGCTTTAAAAAGAATTCAGACGTTACAAAAAGAAACCAACCCAGATAAAGCACAATTAGACGTATTTGAAAAGTTAGTGACCAGATCGTTATTTGGAAATATAAACGCTAGTAGAAACTCAGCTTAATGTAGAAGTTAAGCTACTTTTTTGTTTTATTAGTGGTAATAATACCTGCTTTCTGAAAGGATTTTAATTCATTTTCAATAGTTTCAAGATAAATTTTATCCATTGGGTTTGAATACGTGTCAAACATTCTTTTTCCTACAATGTAAAGTTGCTTTGCTTTGTTTAAACAAGATGTGTATTTAGTGAAGTTATCTAATTCTCGGTATGTTAATGCTAAATAATACTGGTTTTCGGCCAATTCATTGTTTTCAGACTGCTTTTTAAATGTGTTTATAGCTTTTTCATACTGGTTTGTTTCCAAATACAGAACGCCAAGATGTAGATAGTCGTAAGCACCTACAAAATTTTCCTGAACGTTAAGTTGTATTTGGTTTTTAATTATGGTAATGGCTTTGTCTTTATCGCCAATGGCTTTATAACATAAACCTTTGGCAATGTTTAAATGATAGGTGCCGTTTTGTGAGTAACCAATATCGTAATCCACTAAGCTATCTAGTTTTTCAATATCTTCTATTAACCCTTCATAATCTCGAAAAAACTGATAGCGACACCAACCTCTATATCCTAAATGTGTTTTGGGATTTAAAGCCACAGCTTTATCAATAAGTGTTTTCCATGTTATGAAATCGCCACTTTTTAAATAGGCAATGGATTTTGCCCAATATGGGTAATCAAATGTAGAATCTATTTCTATAGCGCGATCAAGGATAGATTGATATTCCTTACTAAACTGATAATGTCCGCTAATTTCCATGGCCTTTATACAGGCCTTGTATTTTAAGGTGTCTCCATAATGCTTAAAGGCTTCGCAATTGGGTTGCGCAAACAAAAACAATGAAAAAAACAATGCTATTGTGAAAATTAGATGTCTCATTATGGTAAAATTTCGGTTATGTGTCCATTAGTTATTTTAAAAATAAGATACATATAGTAATCTACTGAAATATTATCCCTATGTAATATTTCCCATTTTTCGATGTTTTTTGTAATAGTTAGGAGTTGATTAACAATGCGATTATCGAATGTTTTTTCTTGATAATTGTAATCGGATTGTAAAACCCTAAACCGACCAGCTTCCCCCTTACAATTAATGATAAATCGTAACCTAATATAGCCATTTTGCTTATTGTCGATAAAGGGTTTGTATTGTGATTTAAATAAGTCTAAAATTGAAGATTTTTCGCCTTTATACATAGGGCCTTCACTCAAATTGAAGTATTGTAGAACGTTATCATCGCCTTTACATACTTTAAAGTCTGGATCGTCAATAGCATTGTTTTGCTGGATGTCGCCAACCCATCTTAAGTAGCTTTGTGTGCTTTTGGTTTTGGTTTGACAGCTTAAAATCATTAAAAATAGAATTGCAATAAATGTTTTTTTCATTGATGCTTTTATTTTCTTCAATTTAAGATATTCTTGTTAAAACCAGTAACCGAAAACAGATAATGCTATAAGCGCATAAAATAGAAGCAAAAAGAGTTCTAGCTTATGTTTCTGGATATACTCTATCATATAAAAATATTAAACCCATTGTGTGCTTTAAGAAATGCTAAACTTCAAAAAAAAAAGACAATGGGTTTTTCAAATTGATTAATAGCCAATTTTTTATTTAATAAGTACCTTTTTGGAGACCATACCTTTATCAAAGTCCAGTTTTAAGATATAAATACCCGACGCCATTGAGCCAGTTGTAATTTCTGATTCTGACCCTGTTTTTATTTTTTGACCAGAAATGGTATACATACTGTAGCTCTCTAACCGAATGTTATTGGAGGTTTCCACTTTTATACTTTCGGCAGTAGTAATTACTTTAACGGCATTTTTTAATTGAAACTCACCAACACTCAAAGCATCTTCGGTTACAGGATTAAATCCTGTCCATAACGCTCCTGCATCAGTCACGTAAGCACCCATTGTGCCTCCAGGGATATGTAGGTGGATACTACTACGAGCCTGATTAAAAGTATCTGAATTAGGCGCACTGCTTGTAGCGATTGTTGGCGGCACCATACCCTGGCAATAAACGTCTGTAATTGCATTAGTTCCACCCATACCTCCAAATGCAACTATACCTATACTGGTAACACTTGCTGGGATAGTAATGTTATTTAAAGCATTAAAACGAAAAGCAGCATCACCTATACTAGTTACGTTATTTCCTAAAACAAGATTGGTCATATTGTTGTTTTGTGCAAAGGCTATATCATCAATAGTAACGACACTATCTGGTATAATCACTGAAGATAAATCATTATTAAAAAAAGCATTCTCACCAATATTTACAATGCTGTTTGGAAGTGTTACGTCAGTCAAGTTTTTATAATCAAAAGCAAAATCGCCAATTTCAGTAACACTATATGTTATCAAACCATTTGGTATTGTTGCAGGAATATTAACGACGGTTCCTCCAGCTGTATTGTAGTCTACAGCTTTAACAGTGCTATTTGCAACTGATGTCACTTCATAAGTGATATTGTTATCTACATAAGTATCGCCTACATTCAAATTTTCGGTTACAGTATTAAAACCTGTCCAAAGTGCTCCTGTATCGGTAACATATGCAGCTGTTGTACCTGCTGGTATGTATAAGTCTATATTGCTTCGATCTCCATATAGAGCAAACGAATCGTTATTGTTTGCTTCTGTAATTATTATAGGAGGTGTTGTTGCCAGTGTAGTTACTGTTGACAACGAATAATTCCCTCTAAATGCACCAATACCAATACTGGTTACATTATTAGGGATTGTAATGCCTTGTAATTGACAGTATTGAAAGGCATATTCATCTATTGTAATTAAACTGCTAGGTAAAACAACACTAGAAAGGTTGGTATTACCAAATGCTTGCTTTCCTATACTAGTTACAGCATTTGGAATACTAACACTAGATAATGAAGCTGCTCCTTGAAAAAAATGATCACCAATGGCTGTAACATTGTACGTGGTGCCTGCATTTGAAACTGTGACGGGAATATCGACATTTATATTATTTAAAGTTCCTCCTGACACTGCTGTAACGGTATTTGCAGATGTTACGGTGTATTGTAATACGTTTCCGTAGCTATCAGTTGCAGTAAACGTTTGGGAATAGCCTATGGCCACCATAAAAAGAATAAGTAAAGAAAGTAGATTTTTTTTCATTGTAATTGGGTTTTAAAAAATTAGTAGTACCACTAAATTATTTCCGAAAAATCCAAAGCCAAAACCAAAACCAGTGATTGTGACCAATACCATATTAAATAGTGATGAAGCATTTTGCAGTAACTATAAAAGTTGTCTTTTTATTTTTATGCCTTTGAAACTGTTGTTTTTAAAAGGTTTGTGACGAAACCATTTAAATTAGTGACGAACACAAAAACCTGTTTTTAAACGCTATTTTAATTAATATTACATTTGTTAAAAACAGATTAATTGAAATTTACTCGTTATATTTTCGTTTGCCTTTTTTGGCTACAATTAAGTTATGCTCAAGAGCATATTTATCAACAGTTTGATGTAGATGAGGGATTGCCTAGCTCTGAAGTGTACGATATATATCAAGATAAATTAGGGTATATCTGGTTTGCAACCGATAAGGGTTTGTCGCGCTACAATGGCTACGAATTTGAAAACTTTACTACCAAAGATGGTTTGCCCGGCAATACCATATTAGATTTTTATCCGCAAGACAACGGACAAATATTTTGTTATGAATATCATAGCCAAAGCCTCTTTTATTTTAACACAGTATTTGATGGTTTTAAAGATTACAAATACAATAATCTGCTTAACGAACAATTGAATTCAAAATCGGTTATAAAAAGTGTTACCGTAAATGCCGAAGGCACTTTGTATGTTGGGGGCTATTATTTACCAGGGTTTATTGAGATTACCAGAGGCGGCATTCTAAACAAAAAGTTTGATAAAAACACGATTTTCAATAAACCTAGCAGTCAAGAAATTTCACATAAGATGGGGTATCAACCCAAAAACAAAGTTTTCTTTTCAGTTTATCACAACTACAGATCAAATGAGAATATTAGGATTTTTGACTTGGAAAAGAGTTTAACTACTAGAGCTGACTTTAAAACCCTAAATGATAAATATGCCTTATTCATAGGTAGGAAATTGGGTATAATCAATAAAGACAATAGCATTAAATATGTAAAAACAAAGCAATACCCTATATGTATAAAACCTATTGATGATAAGTTGTTTCTTGTGGGTTATTATAGCTTGGGTGCCGAAATAAGGGATATCCACGGCAATATTTACGAAACATACTTGCCCAATAAATCGGTTTCCAATTTTCTAATAGATAGTGAAGGTGGGTATTGGATTAGCACATTGGAAGCTGGTGTGTTTTACATTAAAAACCCCAATATAAAAGTCTTAACTGAAGACCACATATCGTCTTTAGTAAAAGACAACAACGGAAATCTATTTGCCGGTTTTAGTAATGGAGATATTGGTAAAATTTCAAAAGATAATATTAGCATATTTTACAAAGGCCTAAACAATACTGCTGCATTGGTGGAGTTTGATGCCGATAATAAGCGTGTTTATGGATATGGTGATGGTTATCTTATTGATTACACAACAAGTGCCCAATCCTATTATCTTTCGGCAACAAAACTGCCAGAACAGGTTTCCAACCCGCTTTTGGCATCTATGGTTCATACGTTTTTTGTAAAGGACAAGGACAGTCTTAAAAGCATACCCTTAACCACTAAAGTCCAAGATGTTTGTATGTACGATAATACGATATTAGTAGGGACGTCTTCTGGACTGTATGCCCACAAAAACGATAGTACCTACACACATCAACCAAGCTATTTGTTAAAATCCAGAATTGACGATATAGATGTCAATAACAATACAGTTTATCTGGCTACTCAAGGTAATGGGGTGGTTGTGTATGGTGATAAAATTTATAGCATTACTAAGGATAATGGACTTACAAACAGTATTGTAAGCGAAGTGCATATTGAAAACGATTCTACCATTTGGGCCTGTACCAATACAGGATTGAATAAAATATCCTTTAAACCAGATGGTACCTTCAACATAACTACCATTACCAAACAAGATGGTTTGGTTAGTAATGATATTGACGATGTGGAAATCATCAACGATACGGTTTGGGTGGCCACAAAAAAAGGACTTGCCTATTTTAATAAAAACGTTTTAGATGAAAAGGAAGCTTTAAACATCCAATCACTATCCTTAAAAGAAGTAAGTGTTAATAATGAAAGGGTATACGACAAGAACATCAAACTTGAGTACAACCAAAACAATATAGATTTTAAGTTACAAGCCATTTCCATAAAAAACACCAATAATGTTGATTATTACTATCGCTTAAAAGAAGTAGACAGCATATGGACAAAAACCAAATCTAGAACGATTAGTTTTCCGTCGCTGTCTCCTGGAAATTACACTTTCGAAGCCAAGGCCAAAGTTTTTAATAACCCTAACACGTTGTTAACATACTATACGTTTAAGATTTTGCCTCCCTTCTGGAACCGTTGGTGGTTTTATGCCATTTGTTTGTTGTTGTTTGCTGGTCTTGTGTATTGGTTTTTTAAAATACGTGTACTGACCTATAATCAAGATATTACCAGAGAATTAATACGATTGGCTGTTAAACGTTTAAAACGTAAAGAGTTATTTTACAAATTCCGATCTAATGGTGAGGATTTTAAAATACCAACTCATAGTATTTTATACATTAATGCCCAAGGCAACTATCTAGATATTGTCACTACAAACAAAACGCATACTATTCGTTGTAAAATAGGTGATTTTATTGCCACAACACCTGATGCTTTAGAATATTTAAGAGTACACCGTTCCTATATCATTAGAATAGATAAAGTAAGTAGCAAGGGAAAGAATTTTGTAGTTATTAAAGATGAAAAAATCCCTGTTGGTGAAACATATTTGGGTGAGATGGACAAAATTCAGTTTTAACACCCAATGTAAATGGAGTTCTTATTATGCTACTTTTTTAAGCAAATCAAAACAAGGGCATTTGCCACAGCGTTTGCTTTCGCCTTTTTTGTACTTTTTGCAGCACTTGCTTTTAACCTTGTTAGCGTTAATAATGCCTGCTTTATGTAAGGTTTTTAAAGCCTTTTTTTGTTTTTTCTTATCTTTCTTTTTCTTGCCCATGTGTTAATACTGTAAAACAAAGGCAAATATAGTTTATTTTAATTAAATCTAAATAAAAAACTAAGGAGTTGGAATATCGTAGGCTCCATTGTAGCTTCCTGAAATTACTTGTCCATCATTTCTAGTAAAGGAAAACGATAAATCAACAGTTGTTTCAGTAAGATTATTAATTGTAACTACCGAATTTGAAGCATAAAGCTCTGAATTAGGATCGTTGTCGGACAAAATCTCTGTCCCATCATCATAATTACCGTCAGATAATGTTCCGTTAATTGAAAAAGAATAATCAAGAATATCGGTATAAGTAGTTTCCTGTAAATCTACTTCAGTAAAATCGAAATAAAAGTGGACGATATTTGTCAGGTCAGTTTCTCCATTCAATGCAGAATTAATTTCATTTGTTGTTTTATTATACAAATTAAAACCTATATCGCTTGGTTCGTCTGTTTCAATATTTTCATCAAAAATCAAAACTGTACTTAATGGGTAATTTTCACCTTCAAAACTCACCTGATTATTAGTTCTAAGAATTTCGTTATCAGCAGAGTCATCGTCTGATGAACAACTGAAAGAAATAAGGGTTATAATAAAAATATAGATTAATTTAATTTTCATAAGTTTAGTTCTTAATATTTACTCTGTCGTATCCGATGCAGCAGTACTAACCGTAATTTGCTCAATATCGCGATCAAACAAATATAAACCACCTTTGTCGTTACCTATCATATTTATTTTGTCTAGAATGGTTCGCGCCATAGCTTCTTCTTCAATCTGTTCGGCAACATACCATTGTAGGAAATTGTGTGTGGCATAATCTTTTTCTTCTAACGAAATATGCACTAAGTTGTTAATACTTTCAGACACAAACACTTCATGTTCAAACAAAGTTTCAAACATTTCTTTAAATGACTTAAAGGTTACGTTTGGCGCTTTAAGTTCAGAAATATGAGCGTGTCCGCCACGTTCATTTACAAATTTTACCAATTTAAGCATATGCTCGCGTTCTTCATCAGACTGCGAATACATAAAACCTGCAACACCTTCTAGTCCTTTCACTTCTGCCCAACAAGCCATAGCCAAATAAATTTGAGACGACTCGGCTTCAACTCTAATTTGATCGTTTAAGGCTTTTTCTATTTTTTTTGATAACATAATCTTTTTTGTTTTACGTAAAGTTAGTCAATAATAGGGATAGAATAAATTTAAATTATTCACTTATGAAGTTTTAATTGAATGCGTTTTCGCGACTTATCAACACTCAAAACCTTAACTATAACCTGTTGGTGTAAGCTAATATGCGCGTTTACATCGCTTACAAAACCATCTGATAAATTAGAAATATGAATCAAGCCACTTTCTTTAATACCAATATCTACAAAAGCTCCAAAGTTGGTTACATTGTTTACAATCCCTGGAAGTAGTTGTCCTTCTTGAACATCATCAATAGTCTTTAAGTTTTGATTGAAAGTAAAGACTTTAGCTTTTTCTCGAATGTCTAATCCCGGTTTTTCAAGCTCTTTTATAATGTCTTCTAAGGTTGGCAATCCAACAAATTCTGTGACATACTGTTTAAGTTGAATTTTTTTAATGGCTGCTGAATTTCCTATCAATTCATTTATTGTAATATTTAAATCGGAAGCCATTTGTTTAACAATACCATAGCTTTCTGGATGCACCGCCGAGTCGTCCAAAGGGTTTTTAGCGGCTTTAATACGTAAAAACGCAGCACCTTGTTCAAAGGCTTTTTGTCCTAAACGGGTAACGTTTAAAAGGTCTTTTCTACTAGAGAAAGCACCGTGGTCTTCACGGTGATTAACAATGTTTTTGGCCAGTTTTTCTCCAATACCAGATACATAGCTTAACAGACTTTTACTCGCGGTATTAAGGTTTACACCAACGGCATTTACACAACTTTCTACCACGCGATCTAGTTCGTTTTTTAACTTGGTTTGATCTACATCGTGTTGGTATTGGCCAACACCAATACTTTTAGGATCAATTTTCACTAACTCTGCCAATGGGTCTTGTAAACGCCTGCCTATAGACACTGCGCCACGAACGGTAACATCGTAATTGGGGAATTCGTCTCGAGCAATTTTTGATGCTGAATAGACGCTCGCACCAGCTTCACTGACCACAAAGACTTGTATCTCATTTTTAAACCGAATACGACGAATTAAAGCTTCCGTTTCTCGCGAAGCCGTACCGTTGCCAATAGCAATGGCTTCAATTTTATAAGCTTCTGCCAAGGTGCTAATCTTTTTTATGGCAGCTTTGCTGTCGTTTTTTGGCGGATGCGGATAAATGGTTTCGTTGTGTTTTAAATTACCTTGTTCATCTAAACACACTATTTTACAACCAGTCCTAAAACCTGGATCGATGGCTAAAACACGTTTTTCACCTAAAGGCGACCCTAATAATAATTGTTTGAGGTTTTTGGCAAACACAGTAATGGCTGCATCATCGGCTTTAGATTTAGCATTTTGAAGCGCCTCGTTGGAAAGTGATGGTAAGAGCAATCGCTTGTAAGCATCTTTTATGGCCAGTTGAATTTGTGCAGCACAATCGTTTTGCGAACGTATAGTGCGTTGTTCCATCTTGTGGATGGCACGTTCATCATCAATCTCAATTTTTACACGGATAAAGCCTTCATTTTCGGCGCGTAAAATGGCCAATAACCGATGTGAGGGAATGCGGTTTAAGGCTTCGCTCCAATCAAAATAATCACGGAATTTTTGTGCCGATTCGTCTTCTTTTTTTGTTTTAATAACTTTGGTAGAAATAGTAGCGAAACGTTCTAGTTGGTAACGAATGTTGTTTCTAAAATCGGTACGTTCGTTAAGCCATTCGGCAATAATATGTCTGGCACCTTCTAGAGCAGATTCAATAGAATTAATGTTGTTTTTTACATATTTGTAAGCAATAGATTCGATATCGTTGGCATTTTGAGCCATTATAATTTTTGCCAAAGGCTCCAAACCTTGCTCTCGGGCTTTGTCGGCTTTAGTTTTTCGGGTTTTTTTGTAGGGTAGATAAAGGTCTTCTAAAGTGGTTAAGTCTTTAGTTTGTGCTATTTTTTCTTTTAATTCTGAAGTTAAAACTTCTTGTTCGGTTAGTGTTTTTAAAATGGTGTTTTTTCGCTTTTCAAGAGCTTCAAACTGTTCTTTAAATTTTACAATGTCGCCAATCTGAACTTCATCTAAATTGCCTGTGCGTTCTTTTCGGTAACGCGAAATAAACGGAATGGTACAATCTTCGTTTAATAAAGTTACGGTGTTTTTAATCGCATTTTCAGGAAGTTGGGTATGTTGGGCGATATATGAAATCATAGTCATTATTTTAGGGAGGGAAAGTAATAAAAAAACCTCGTAAAAATAATTTTACGAGGTTTCTTAAAATGGATATGAAATGGTTTATTCAACCGCAATAAAAACAGCCAAAGGCGCTGTTTTAGCCTTTCGTATAATTAATTTATTGTCGTTAAGCACATAATTGTCAGCTGTTTCTAGAGCGTTTAAAAAGGACTTTTCAATAGACATATCGGCACACATTTTTTTGGTTATAGCCAAAGGTGATAACTTAAAAAAGGTGTCTTCTTTTAGTTTGTAAGTTCCAGTAAAATTATTGCATCCAGCGTTACCAAAAACACGATTGTCTTGTGTGGCAAAAGAGATAAAGGCTTTGCTGTTGGCGATATCTGTACCATTTAAGCTAACAAGTTGCCATTTGGTATCGGTAAACGCAATGGTATTTGAGTTTTCTTGAGATGTTTCCGTAATGCTTTCTGCTTTAGTTACTTCTTCTTTTTCAGGATCTTTTTTAGTGTCGTTACAGCTTGTTACTAAACTAAAAACTAGTGCTGTTAGTGTTAAGGTTAGTGCTTTTATCATAAGTTTATTATTTGTTTGAATTACGTTCAAAATCTTTTCCAAAGATGTTTTAGGTATTGTTTTTAACGCGATTTTAACGTTGCTTGATTTGCAATGAGGTTAACCTATTCTTTGGAATAGTGTATAAGTATAAGGTCTTTCGCCACCAAAAGGATTAATGTATGTGTAATTAAAATCTGTAACTAATTTAAATGAAGTACCTAATTGGTATTGTAGCATTTTGGTATTGTAGCGTTTTAAGGGTAAACCACTACATTTTTCAGCACCATTAAGGGCAAAAACCGCTATAATTACAAATCCATTAATTTTTACAGTATGTTTAATGAGGTTAAAATAGTTACTAATAGCTTTTTCTGATAAGAAAAAATGCAACACAGCACGATCTATCCATAAATCGATTTCTTGGATATCTTTAAGTTTTTTTGGCTGTGTTAAATCGTCACAAATAGTAGTTAAATCGTGATTGTATGACTTTTTAACACGCTCTTTAAGGTGTTGTAAGGCTATGTTACTTAAGTCGTTAGCAATAAGGTTTTGATAGCCTTGCTCTAAAAGGTAATCGATAAGCGTTGTGGTTCCCGCACCTACATTTAGAATAGATGCGGTTTTAGGTAAGTTACACCTTTCTACCAATGCTAATGTTTGCTGAGGTTGTTTTTCATACCAACCCAATTCAACATCGTTTTTGGTATTATAAACGGTATTCCAATGTAACTTTTGGTTCATTTAACTTATTTGCAATCCGTTTGCAGCTTCTTCCTTAGCATCTGGATTAACAAACACTAATTTGCCCTCAGCTGTTTCGGTCATTAAAATCATTCCTTGACTTTCTACGCCACGTAATTTTCGTGGTGCTAGATTTACCAATACAGTAACTTTTTTGCCAATAATATTTTCTGGTTTATAGCTTTCGGCAATTCCTGAAACCACAGTTCTAACATCCAATCCTGTATCTACTTTTAGAACCAACAATTTTTTTGTTTTTGGCATTTTTTCAGCTTCTAAAATGGTACCCACTCGCATATCTAGTTTGGTGAAATCTTCAAAAGAGATTTCGTCCTTTTGTGGTTCTACAGATTTATTAGCAGCTTCATTAGCTTTTTTACTGGCTTCTAATTTGTCCAATTGTGTTTGAATGGCTGCATCTTCAATTTTACTGAATAACAACTCGGCTTTTCCTATGTGATGTCCTGCTGAAAGTAATTCCTCTTTTGTGGAAATATCGTTCCAAGAAGATTCTGAATCAAGTTCAGAATGACAAAGAATGTGTTTTAATTTTTTAGAAGTAAACGGTAAAAAGGGTTCACTTAAAGTGGCTAAAGCAGAAGCTATTTGGAGAGCCACGTACATAATAGTTTTCGTACGCGCTTCATCTTCTTTAATCACTTTCCAAGGCTCTTCATCGGCTAAGTATTTGTTTCCTAACCGGGCTAAATTCATTAATTCTTGGCTAGCTTCACGGAAACGGTAACGCTCAATCGAACTGGAAATAACCGCGGGATAGGCTTTTAAAGTAGCTAAAGTTTCTTCATCTACAGATGTAAACTCTGATGCTTCAGGAATCATACCATTGTAGTATTTGTTGGTTAACACGACAACACGGTTTATAAAGTTTCCGAAAATAGCCACGAGCTCGTTGTTGTTTCTTGCCTGAAAGTCTTTCCACGTAAAATCATTGTCCTTGGTTTCTGGTGCATTGGCCGTTAAGGCGTAACGTAACACATCTTGTTTATCTGGGAAATCTTCTAAATACTCTGGTAGCCAAACCGCCCAGTTTTTCGAGGTTGATAGTTTGTTGCCTTCAAGGTTTAAAAACTCGTTGGCAGGTACATTATCAGGTAAAATATATGACCCTTCGGCTTTTAACATACTCGGGAAAATAATACAATGAAAAACGATATTGTCTTTCCCGATAAAGTGTACCAGTTTGGTGTCTTCATTTTTCCAATAGGATTGCCAATCTTTACTTTCGCGAGCTGCCCATTCTTTGGTAGCAGAAATGTAACCAATCGGCGCATCGAACCATACATAAAGCACTTTGCCTTCACCACCTTCAACAGGAACGGGAATGCCCCAATCTAAATCACGGGTAACGGCACGTGGACGAAGTCCATCATCAATCCAAGATTTTACTTGTCCATAAACATTAGGTTTCCAATCTTTTTTGTGTCCTTTTAAAATCCATTCTTTTAAAAAGGCTTCGTGCTTATCTAATGGTAAAAACCAGTGTTTGGTTTCTTTTAATGTCGGTGTGTTTCCTGTGATTGCCGATTTAGGGTTAATTAAATCGGTGGCATTATGGCTGGTACCGCATTTTTCACATTGATCACCATAGGCTTCTTCAAAACCACATTTTGGACACGTTCCAATAACGAATCTGTCGGCCAAAAACTGATTGGCTTCAGCATCGTATAGTTGCTCGGTAATTTCTTCTATAAATTCGCCTTTATCATATAAGGTTTTAAAAAACTCTTGAGCTGTTTCGTGATGAATTGGCGCAGAGGTACGCGAGTAATTATCAAACGAGATACCAAAATCCTCAAACGACGTTTTTATAATCGCGTGATATTTATCAACAATATCTTGTGGTGTCACGCCTTCTTTTTTAGCTTTTATGGTAATAGGAACACCGTGCTCGTCGCTACCACAAATAAACGCCACATCGTTGCCTTGCAAACGTTGGTAACGCGCATAAATATCGGCTGGTACATATACGCCTGCCAAATGCCCGATATGAATTGGGCCATTGGTATAAGGTAATGCTGCGGTAATAGTATATCGTTTTGGTTGACTCATTTTAAAAATCTTATATGTTGACGGTCGTAGTTTGAGACCTTAAATTTATGAAGGCAAAAGTACGTAAATTAAGAGCGTTTCTGAAAAAAAATGTACATTTACCTATATGACTAAAAACATACTAATTATTGGCATTTGTGTGTTGTTTTCTTGCTTTGGAAATCTAACATTAAACGCACAAGAAGCCATACAAAAAGACATAAAAACATTGATACAACCATCATACTTAAAAGTTGGCGATACTGTTGCTATTGTGGCGCCCTCGGGGATTTTAAAGCATAGACAAGATGAAGTTAATCGCTCTGTTGCGTTATTAAAAAGTTGGGGGTTGCACACTGTTGTTGGGGAACACGTTTTTAAGCAAGACGATCATTTTGCTGGAACCGACGATGAACGTTGCGAAGATTTACAACACGCTATGGACGACCCAAGCATTAGTGCTATTTGGGCCGCAAGAGGTGGTTATGGCACTGTAAGAATATTGGATAAATTGGATTATACCAAATTTAGAAAACACCCTAAATGGGTTATTGGTTATAGCGATATTACAGCTTTGCATAATCAATTAAATGTTTTGGGCTTTGAAAGCATTCATGCTATGATGTGTACAAGTATGACCAAGGATCAAGCTGGTTTGGAACAGACAATCGCTACATTTAAAAAAGCGCTTTTTGGAGAACCGTTACGTTATGTTTTGGAAGGGTCTAAATACAATAAAACCGGTATGGTTTCAGCTCCCATAGTAGGTGGAAATTTAACCATTTTGCATACGATGCTGGGGTCTAACACTAGTTTGGATACCAAAGGAAAAATCTTGTTTTTTGAAGAAATAGGAGAGTACAAATATCATATAGATAGAATGTTACAAAGCCTAAAACGTGCGGGATATTTTGATGATTGTGCGGGTGTAATTGTTGGCGATATGACCAAATTAAGAAAAAATACTACAGCTTGGGGAAGTTCGATAGAACAACTTATTCTTGATGTACTTGCTGAATATGATTTCCCTATTGCGTTTAATATGCCAACGGGACACGAAGATGATAACCGCGCATTGATTTTAGGTAAAACAGTACAATTAACGGTAGGTAAGGAGCAATCTAAAGTGGTTTTTGAATAATTATGAAAGATGCGTTGAAAATCTTAGAGGCTAATCAACTAATGAGACATTTAATTTTGTTTAAGTTGTATATTGAAAGTGATGGGGCAGCAATGAAGTATTTTTATCAATTAGAAAAGTCTATTGAAGATCTTTACGGAGATGATTTTAGTAGAGAGTCGTTTTTGAATAATAAAAGATATCTTGATGTAAACAATGGATTTATAGATAGGAATGCTACATTTTTAACTTACGAAGGTTTAGATTATTTGGAGAAATGGTTGAAGTCATTTGGAGAGTTGAATAATGAGGATAAAGATTTATTAAATAAAAAATTACCTAAACCAATATTTGACTTTTTCAAGTTTAGTAAAGAAACAACTACGGTTTTGAGTTTCGTCAATCAAGTTTTAAAATTATCAGATAGATTTTGATAAAATGAGCGTGATTTTTTTCTAAAAACCTTAACAATTATGAAGGAATATTATGGCACAACACAATGAACTTGGCAAAAAAGGTGAACAGTTGGCGGTAGATTTTCTTTTAAAAAAAGGCTATGATATCGTGGAGCGCAACTACCGTTTTGATAAAGCCGAAGTTGACATTATTGCGCAACAAAAGAGCACCTTAGCTATTGTTGAAGTAAAAACCCGTTCTACTGTCGATTTTGGCAATCCGCAGGACTTTGTGAAACCCAAACAAATTAAAAACCTCGTAAAAGCTGTTGATGAATACGTGACCGAAAATGGGTTGGATGTCGAGGTACGTTTTGATATTATTGCTATTGTAAAGCAAAAAAGCACCTTTGAAATTGAGCACCTCGAAGATGCTTTTTTTCATTTTTAATAAAAAGATAGACGACGTTGTTAACGTTTTGCTTGAATTCTGTAAAAATTACTGTTTTAAAACGTCTTTTACAGCGTTTATATCATAAGGTTTAGCAATTATAGTTTTGTCTTGATCTAACAAAAAATAAGTAGGCGTAGAGGTAACACCATAACTTTTCGCTACAGGATTATCCCATTTGTGAAGCCCTAAAATATGTTTGAAATCAGGGAATTTTGGGATGGTTTCTAGCCAATTTTCATCATCATCTTCCATACCTAAAGCAATAACGGTTAATTCGTTTTTAGGAATGTCTTTTACAAAGGTTTCTAGTTGCGGTAATTCTTTTAAGCAATGACCACAAGTGCTACTCCAAAAGACAATAAGATATTTATTAGCACTATTTAAATCGTGAAGCGTTGTATTTTTTGAATTAAAAACCACATCGAAATTAGGGGCTAAACTACCTTTTGAGGTTCTTTTATATGTGGTAATCATTGTAGCTAAATTTGTATTGTTTTGAGAGTTAGCCAAATCTAACAAATAGGTGTCTGTAATATAATTGGCTATAGCATCATTATCTTGATTAACAAACTCTTGCCAAAGCATTTCTAAATAGGCTGTTCTGGTTTCAACAGTTGTAATTTTTTTAGCCAAACGATCTATCTGTGTTTTGTAGTCGCTATTGGTATTAGACATGCCAAACACAAAGGCAAACACTTTATTGGTTAAAAAATCTGAGCTCAATAAAAGTTGACTTTCAAAGTTCAAATAATCTAAAAAATGTGTTTTTACATGTGTTGTGTAGGTGTTGTAATCTTCGTAAGAGGTCGGTATATATGGCTTATTTGCTTTAATAAACTCTAAAGCCATAGGGCTGTCTTTAGCCGCATTTTCAAAAGCCAATTGGGCATCTTTTAATGTGTTGAATATTTTTGTGAATGTTGATGAGGACTCGCCATCATTGCTGTAAAAATGATTAATGGTTGTGTTGGCAGCTTCCATACTGTTTTGATAAGAAGACCACAACTTATTGTCTTTAGATTGCGAATATTCAACGCCTTTTTCTAAGTCAAAATGTAAGGTAATATCGTCTTTTCCGTTGTAAAGAATATCAAAGTTATTGTCTTCTGGTGGAAGCGCATAAACAAGTTTGTAAATCCCTTTTTTGTAAGTAGAATCGATGGTAATACTAAATTTACCTTCCGATGAAACTTCGCTTCGGTTAACATAATTAGCACCTCTTGGCGTGGATTGATACAAAAAGACATGAGTGAATTCTTCAGGAGGCATAAAAGTTCCATTTAAGGTTTTTTGTGCCCATGAGAGATTGCATATAAAAACGACTAAAACAACTAGTTTCTTTATCATCATTAAGTTTTCTTTTGGTTAACAATTATTAAGCCACAATTGGTTTTAAAGCTTCCATTGCTTTGTTTACCGATGTAATTTTATCAAAAGTAAGTAATAATCGTAATCCATTACGTGTTTGTTTTTCTTTCATTTTACAACTTTGCGGATGTGTTTGAACAAACTTTAGCACTTTGGTAAAGGCGTTGCTTTGGTAAAATTCACTTTGTTGATTAGTTATAAAATACCCAATAAGCTTGCCTTTTTTCATAACGACTTTTTCTAAGCCTATTTTTTCAGCTAACCATTTTATGCGAACGCTATTAAATAAATCGATAACTTGGTTTGGAAGTTCGCCAAAGCGATCAACAATATCTTTTTCAAAGCTTTTTAAATCCTTTTCGGTTTTAAGCTCGTTTAGTTTGGTGTATAAATTTAAGCGTTCAGTAATATTGTTAACATAGTCGTCTGGGAATAAAATTTCGAAGTCGGTATCTATGGTAACGTCTTTAACATATTGCTTAGGTTTATTATCGTCTTTGTAAAGCTCTTTAAATTCTTTTTCTTTTAATTCTTCTATGGCTTCGTTAAGGATTTTTTGATACGTATCGAAACCAATATCATTAATAAATCCGCTTTGTTCGCCTCCCAATAAATCGCCAGCACCACGAATTTCTAAATCTTTCATCGCTATATTAAACCCACTGCCAAGCTCTGTAAATTGTGCTAAAGCTGTAATACGTTTTCTTGCATCTTCTGTCATGGCAGAATATTCAGGCGTAATAAAATAACAAAATGCCTTTTTGTTACTACGCCCAACACGACCACGCATTTGGTGTAAATCGCTTAATCCAAAGTTGTTGGCGTTGTTAATAAATATGGTGTTAGCATTAGGCACATCAAGACCGCTTTCTACAATAGTTGTACTAACTAAGATGTCGAATTCACCATTCATGAATCCTAGCATTAATTTTTCTAGTTTTTTTCCATCCATTTGCCCATGGCCAATAGCAATTTTGGCGTCTGGGGCTAAACGTTGTAAGAGTCCAGCAACTTCTTTAATATTTTCAATTCTATTATGAATAAAGAAAATTTGTCCGCCACGTTGTATTTCATAGCTTACAGCATCGCGAATGGTTTCTTCACTAAATCTAATAACATGACTTTCTATAGGATAACGATTTGGTGGTGGCGTTGAGATTGTTGATAAATCTCGAGCAGCCATTAAACTAAACTGTAATGTACGCGGAATAGGGGTTGCGGTTAGTGTTAAGACATCGATATTTTCTTTTAAAGTACGTAGCTTTTCTTTTACCGAAACACCAAATTTTTGCTCTTCATCTACAATTAATAAGCCTAAATCTTTAAACTTGACAGTTTTGTTAGCCAATTGATGGGTTCCAATAATAATATCTACAGCACCACTTTCAAGATTTTCTAAGGTAATACGTTTTTCTTTGGCGGTTCTAAAGCGGTTTACATAATCTACCGTTACAGGAAAATCTTTTAAACGTTGTTTAAATGTACGATAATGTTGGTAAGCCAAAATAGTAGTAGGGACTAAAACAGCAACTTGTTTACCATTGTCAACCGCTTTAAAAGCTGCGCGAATAGCGACTTCGGTTTTACCAAATCCTACATCGCCACAAACCAATCTGTCCATGGGGCGTTCGCTTTCCATATCAGCTTTTATATCGGCAGTAGCAGAGCTTTGGTCTGGCGTGTCTTCGTATAAAAAAGAGGCTTCCAACTCGTGTTGCATATAACTGTCTGGATTGTATTGATACCCCTTTTCTAGTTTACGTTTGGCATAAAGTTTAATCAAGTTAAAGGCAATTTCTTTAACCTTTTTCTTTGTTTTTTGCTTTAAGGTTTTCCATGCTTTGCTACCTAATTTATATACTTTAGGCGGTTTGCCATCTTTGCCGTTAAATTTGGTGATTTTATGTAGCGAGTGGATACTTAAATATAAAATGTCCCGTTCGCCGTAAATAAGTTTTATGGCTTCTTGTTTCTTGCCTTCTACATCTATTTTTTGAAGTCCACCAAAACGCCCAATACCATGATCGATATGAGTAACGTAATCACCAATATCTAAGTTAGTTAACTCCTTAAGTGTAATGGCTTGTTTTTTAGCGTAGCCATTTTTAAGGTGAAATTTATGATAACGTTCAAAAATTTGATGATCGGTGTAACAGGTTATTTTGTTTTCATGATCTATAAATCCTTGATATAAAGATAACACCACAGTTTGATAATGAACGTTTTCTTCAACATCGTCAAAAATATCATGAAATCGTTTGGCTTGTTGCTCACTTACACAAGCAATATAATTGGTGTAACCTCTATTATGATGCAGGTTGAGGTTTTCAATAAGTAAATTAAATTGCTTGTTGAAAGCTGGTTGTGGCGAGGTGTTAAACGTAATAACATCTTCTGGATTAAAAAGTGCTTGTTGCCCAAATTCAACTAAAGTAAAGTCTAATAACTGCTTTTTCAACATAGTTGAATTGCAGAATAATTCTTCGGGTTGTGCGTGTTTAATGTCTTTTGAAAGGGTTTCGAAAGTGTCTTCTGCTTTTTGAAATAAACTATCAACCCTAGAAAATAATAGCTCCGAATGGTTTAAAAACACCACCGTTTTTTGTGCCAAATATTTTAGAAAGCTCTGGCGGCTTTCTTCCATAAGCTTATTGGCCACATTAGGAATAATACTAATTTTCTTAACTTGGTCTGTAGAGAGTTGTGTTTCAACATCAAAGGTGCGAATACTATCGACTTCATCCCCAAAAAACTCAATACGATACGGTTCGTCGTGCGAAAACGAAAATACATCTACAATACCACCACGTACCGAAAACTCTCCAGGTTCGGTTACAAAATCTACACGTTTAAACTTATAATCGAACAAGACTTCGTTTACAAAATCAATAGATAGATTATCGTTAACTGAAATTTTTAAGGTATTGCGTTCCAGCTCACGTCTAGTAACCACTTGCTCAAATAAAGCGTCTGGATAGGTTACAATAATAGCCGGTTTTTTTCTGGAGTTAATACGATTTAAAACTTCGGCGCGAAGAAGCACGTTAGCGTTATCGGTTTCTTCAATTTGATAAGGCCTGCGGTAACTTCCAGGATAAAATAAGACATCCTTGTCGTTAAGAAGCAATTCTAAATCGTTTAAATAAAAAGCGGCTTCTTCTTTGTCATTAAATACAAGTAAGAATGGCTTATCTGTGTTTTTAAACGATTCTGAAAGTACAAAAGATAGCGACGAGCCTACAAGACCTTTTAAGTGTGTTCTCGTTTGGGATTGGGCAATAGCAGTTTGCAGATTTTGCGTTTGCAAAGTCTGTGCAAAGGTTTGCGAGAGGGTAGATTTACTCAAAGCAAAATATTTTGTGCAAATATAGAATTTTTGTTAGGTACTTTGTGTTTATTTACTAGTAATAAATGCTATATTTGCACGACTTTTAAAAACAAGAAGATATGTCAATTTCAGATTTATTCGATAGTGGGTTTAAAAAACGTAACGAAGATCACTTTGCTGCTATTGTTAGAGTTGCAATGAGCGATGGCGTTATTACTGTTGAAGAACGCAAGTTTTTAGATCGTTTGGCTAGAAATTTAGGTATTAGCCAGAATGATTATAAGCAAATTTTAAAAGATTACAATACACACCCAATTAACCCACCAACATCATACGATGTACGTTTAGAGCGTTTATATGATTTGGCTCGTATGGTTTGGGCAGATCAAATAGAAACAGAAGGTCAAGTTAAATTACTAGAAAAGTTAAGTATTGGTTTAGGGTTTAGATCTGATAATGCTAAATATATTACCGATAAAGCCCTTAGTTTAGTACACCAAGGTGTTGATCTTGATGTCTTTATGGAAGAAATAAAAACAATGAATAAATAGTAATTGTTTTAAAATATTACATAAAAAAGGCGAACCAGATGGTTCGCCTTTTTTATTCAGATTTCTTAATAAATTCTTCTACTTTTTCCACCATATTTTTGCTGCCGCAGAAAAATGGCACACGTTGGTGTAGCTCGGTAGGTTCTACATCCATAATTCTAGTATAACCATTACTAGCTTTTCCGTTTGCTTGTTCGGCTAAAAATGCCATGGGGTTGCATTCGTAAAGCAAGCGTAATTTACCATTAGAGTTTTTAGAATGTTTAGGGTACATATAAATACCGCCTTTAATCATATTTCTATGAAAATCGGACACTAACGATCCAATATAACGCGATGTATAGGGTCTGTCTCCTTCTTCCATTTGGCAATATTTAATATAGTCTTTCACACCTTGTGGAAAATGAATATAGTTTCCTTCGTTTACTGAATAGATTTTTCCGTCTTCTGGAAACTGCATGTCGGGGTGAGACAAATAAAATGTACCAATAGCAGGATTTAACGTAAACCCATTTACGCCATGACCTGTAGTGTAAACCAACATAGTTGAGGTGCCATAAACAACATAGCCCGCCGCTACTTGCTGATTTCCTTGTTGAAGAAAATCGTCAATAGTAACTGGTGTTCCAAGCGGGGTTACGCGTCTGTATATGGAAAAAATAGTTCCAACCGAAACGTTCACGTCAATATTGGAAGAGCCATCCAAAGGATCAATTAAAACCACATACTTGTTTTGGTTGTTTTCGTCTTGACTATTAATAGCAATAAAATCATCTTCTTCTTCGCTAGCAATTCCACATACAATATTTCTATTGGTTAAGGTATGTATAAACTTTTCGTTGGCATATACATCCAGTTTTTGTTGGTCTTCTCCTTGAACATTAGTTTCGCCAGCAGCTCCAATAATATCAACCAAGCCAGCCTTATTTACTTCGTGATTTACCACTTTTGCTGCTAATCTAATAGAGTTGATAAGTCTTGAAAGTTCTCCTGAGGTGTATTTAAAGGACGCTTGATTTTCTATAATAAATTCACCAAGCGTTTGCTTTTTAATAGACATATTATGAGTTTGAGATGATTGTTTTGCAAATATCGAAGTTTTTTGGTCAACTACAACGTTTTCGTTTAATATTGTACAATTTAATGTTTAAGTTTGGGTTATCTTTGATACTGATTAAAAATAACTATGACGTTTTCTATTCGTACAGCGCAAAAAGAAGATATGCCACAAGTTTT
The DNA here is from genome assembly GCF_037126245.1 of Mangrovimonas cancribranchiae. NCBI lineage: Bacteria > Pseudomonadati > Bacteroidota > Flavobacteriia > Flavobacteriales > Flavobacteriaceae > Mangrovimonas > Mangrovimonas cancribranchiae. The sequence continues at coordinate 2,645,215 of NZ_CP136925.1, read as the reverse complement.
GGAACTTATCCAAGAACTGGCTATTTACGAAAAAGAACCCAATGCAGTTGAAATTACGGTTTCAGATTTAGAGCATTACGGATTTGGTTCACAACCAGCATTTCATTGCTTTGTTGCCGAAATGAATCAAAACATAGCTGGAATAGCTTTGGTTTACACAAGGTTTTCAACGTGGAAAGGAAAGGCCTTGCATCTAGAAGATTTAATTGTAAGAGAGAGTTTTCGCGGACATGGTTTGGGCAAAGCATTGTTGGATGAAGTTGTAACGTATGGAAAGAAAATAAAGGCGAAACGTATTTGTTGGGAAGTCTTGGACTGGAATGAACCAGCGATTACCTTTTACGAAAAAAATGGCGCCAATGTGATGCGCGATTGGGACGTGGTGCAACTAGATGAAGTTGGAATGGAAAACTATTTATCCAAACTATAATGCAAGTATTTAAATTTGGAGGCGCTTCGGTAAAAGATGCCAACGGTGTTAGAAATTTGGTGAAAGTACTAAACATCACAGGTTATGAGGATACAATGATGGTGATTTCTGCAATGGGAAAAACCACCAATGCTTTGGAACAAGTTGTTGCAAATTACTTTAATAACAAAAGTGAGTTGCAAAGCTCTATTCAAGATGTGAAAAAATTTCATAATGCTATTTTATTAGATTTGTTCGACAACGAGCATCACCCTGTATTTAAAAAAGTAACTACTTTATTCGATGATTTGTCTCTGTTTTTCGATAGGAATAAATTGCCCGATTATAACTTTGTTTACGACCAAACTGTAGGATATGGCGAGCTAGTCTCAACAACTATTGTTAGCGAATATTTAAATACTATTGGTATTAGAAATAACTGGCTAGATGTTCGCGATTGTATTAAAACAGATAGTTATTACAGGAATGCGCATGTAAAATGGGAAGACACGCAACAACAAATTAAAAGGCAATACAAGGTTAATACATTAAATATAACTCAAGGGTTTTTAGGGAGCGATTCCAACAATTTTACAACAACACTTGGTCGCGAAGGTAGCGATTACACCGCAGCCATATTTGCTTATTGTTTAAACGCCCAAAAAGTCACTATTTGGAAAGATGTAGATGGTGTTTTAAATGCCGATCCAAGGTATTTTGAAAATGCGCAATTGCTCAATACCATTTCTTACCGTGAAGCTATTGAATTAGCATTTTATGGCGCTTCTGTTATTCATCCAAAAACATTACAGCCCTTGCAACGTAAGGAAATTCCGTTGTGTGTAAAATCATTTTTAAATCCAGAACAACCCGGAACTACCGTTTGTAAAGGAAAAGGTATCTCGCCAGAGATTCCATGTTTTATTGTCAAGAAAAACGAAGTGCTTATTTCGTTGTCTTCGTTAGATTTTTCTTACATTGTTGAAGAGAACATAAGCGATATTTTCAACTTATTACATTTATATAAAATGAAGGTTGATGTTATTCAAAACTCGGCAATTAGTTTTTCAGTTTGCGTAGATAACGTTTATAACAACCTAGACAAATTATTACAGCATTTAAAAGCAAAATTTAAAGTAGAATGTTACGAAAATGTATCGTTATATACTATTAGGCATTATAACGATGTAGCGATTCAGCAAATAGAAAATGATAAACAGGTGTTGCTGAAACAATTAACGCCTACAACCATGCAAATCGTTACTAAATAAAGTTTTACTATTTTTGAAATATGAGTAAATCAACCAATTCTGGATTGGTATCTGCCAAAGAAGTTGCCCAAGCTATACAAATGGATAAGTATGGTTTTTTGGGCACATTTATTGGTTGGTTATTAATGAAGGTGCTTAAAATTTCTACCCTAAACAAAATTTATAATTGTAATAAACATTTACAAAAGCTAGATTTTTTAAACAGTATTTTAAGCGAATTTCAAATTAATTTTGAAATCCCTGACGAAGACTTTAAGCGTTTACCCAAAGATGGCGCTTATATTACTGTTTCCAATCATCCATTAGGCGGAATAGATGGTATTTTACTTTTGAAGTTAATGTTGGAACAGCGTGATGATTTTAAAATAATAGCTAATTTTTTATTACATCGTATCGCGCCAATCAAACCTTACATTTTACCAGTCAATCCTTTTGAAAAAAGAAAAGATGCCAAGTCGAGTATTTTAGGATTTAAAAACGCCATAAAACATTTACAAGAAGGTCATCCGTTGGGTGTTTTTCCAGCAGGAGAAGTATCAACCTATCGTGATGGTAAACTGGTTGTAGATCGTCCTTGGGAAGAAGCTGCTATGAAACTCGCTCAAAAAGCAGAAGTGCCAATCGTTCCTATTTATTTTCATGCAAAAAACAGCAAACTGTTTTATAAACTATCCAAAATTAACGACACCTTTAGAACAGCCAAATTGCCTTCAGAATTGCTCACCCAAAAGCGTCGAACTATTAAAGTAAGAATTGGACGTCCAATTTCGGTAAAAGACCAAGAAGAGTATAAAGATTTAAAAGGGTTTTCAGAATTTATTCGTCGGAAAACCTATATGTTATCTAATTCTTTCGATGAAAAAGGGAAGTTTTTAAGCAGTATTCCTTCAACCTTAAAAATACCAAGACCTCCTAAAAATATTATTACACCAGTAGATACTGAGGTCATGCAAAAAGAAGTCGATAAACTACGTAGTAAAGATTTACGCTTACTAGAAAGCAAGAATTATGAAGTGTTTTTGGCTTCGGCAAAAGAAATGCCTAACATTTTGCAAGAGATTGGACGCTTGCGTGAAATAACGTTTCGAGAAGTTGGAGAGGGTACTAATGAAGCCATAGATTTAGACCGTTTTGACACCTATTATCATCATATGTTTTTATGGGATAACAATGCTAAGGTTATTGCTGGAGCTTACCGTATGGGGTTGGGCACTCAAATTTTTGAAAAATATGGCATAGACGGATTTTACCTTCAGGATTTATTTCGTTTTGAACAAGAAGTATATCCTATGATGAGTAAATCCATTGAAATGGGACGCGCTTTTATTATCAAAGAATATCAACAAAAACCAATGCCGTTGTTTTTGCTATGGAAAGGTATTGTACATACCACATTACGCTATCCAGAACATAAATATTTAATTGGCGGCGTAAGTATAAGTAACCAATTTTCAAACTTTTCCAAATCGTTGATGATCGAGTTTATGAAATCGCATTACTACGATCCGTATTTGGCGCAGTTTGTTCGCCCTAAAAAGGAATTTAAGGTGAAATTGAATGATGCCGATAAAGAATTTGTGTTTGATGAAATCGAAGCTGATTTAAATAAGTTCGATAAAATTATTGATGAGGTGGAGCCTGGTGCGTTACGTTTACCAGTCTTGCTTAAAAAGTATATAAAACAAAACGCCAAACTAGTGGCGTTTAATGTCGATCCTTTGTTTAACAACTCGGTTGATGGCTTGATGTACATAAAAATTGCCGATCTCCCAGAAAGTACCGTAAAACCTGTTATGGAAGAGTTTCAAGCCGAATTAGAACGCAAACTCACCGAGCAAAACGATACAATTAATAATTCCTAAAGAATTAAATATCAAGATATATTTTGAGATTTTTCATATTTATCGTAATATTGCAATGAAACAATGAAGGGATTATGGGATTATCCAAATCAGAGCTTTTTACAGACAAACAAAACCAAATTGCACAGTTAGCCAAAGTGTTTGGTCATCCAGCACGTGTGGCTATTTTAGAGTATTTGTTTAAAATAGATAGCTGTGTTTGCGGTGATTTGGTAAACGAGATAGGGTTGGCACAACCTACTATTTCGCAACATTTAAAAGAGCTTAAACAATTAGGGTTAATTCAAGGTACTATAGAAGGTACTAGCGTTTGCTATTGTATTAATAAAGCCAATTGGATACAAATGAAACAATTGTTTATAGATTTTTTAGATCAAGACCTCAATGACACCTCAAATTGTTGCTAAAAAAAAATTTGAATGCATTAATCGTAATATCACAATAAAAACAAAATAAGATGACACTTTCAGAACTGAAATCAACATTAAAGCCTTTGCAGAACATCGCTTTTAAATTACCTAATGGGGAATTGGTGCCAAGCCACTTTCACATCACCGAAGTTGGCCAGATCAATAAAAAATTTATCGATTGTGGTGGGACGTTAAGAGACGAAAGCGTGATTAGTTTGCAACTATGGAACGCCAATGATTACGACCACAGGTTGTACCCAGAAAAATTGGTACATATCTTAGAACTTTCAGAAGAAAAACTAGGGTTAAAAGACTTAGATATTGAAGTAGAATATCAAGGCGAAACCATTCAAAAATTTGGATTGGATTTTAACGGAGAAAACTTCTTATTAACCACCAAACAAACCGATTGCTTAGCAAAAGACAATTGTGGTATTCCTGTTGAAAAACCAAAAGTTAAACTAGCCAATTTATCTAACGAACCGTGTTGTTCGCCAGATGGTAACTGTTGTTAAAAAAAAAGCCTCAATAAACTATGTTTACAAAACTTTTAACCACTATTGATGGGTTACAAACACTTGTCGTTTCAGACGATAGAAAAAATACGCTACAACCACTTATTGATTTTATTCAAAGTAAAATTGATAATAATCAGCAAGTTAACATCAATTTTATTTGCACGCATAATTCCAGACGTAGTCATTTGTCGCAAATTTGGTCGCAAGCATTGGCATCATATTTTAATTTACCGAACGTTTATTGCTATTCTGGAGGAACTGAAACGACAGCTATGTTTCCTATGATTGCAAAGGTATTGGAGCAATCTGGTTTTCAAACTCAGAAGCTTTCCAATGAAAACAATCCTATTTATGCCATAAAATATGCTGAAAATATCCACCCAATTATCGGGTTTTCCAAACGTATGGATAGTGTATTTAATCCAACATCAGGTTTTGCGGCCGTTATGACGTGTTCGCAAGCCGATGCCGGTTGCCCGTTTGTTCCTGGTGCAGAAAAACGAATACCTATTACTTTTGAAGATCCCAAAGTTTTTGATGGTACTCCAGAACAAGAAGCAAAATATAAAGAGCGTAGTTTGCAAATTGCAGCAGAAATGTATCACGTGTTTTCAAGTATTAAACAATAATTATGAGCTCCAAAAAATCACTTAGTTTTTTAGATAAGAATTTAACCTTATGGATATTTTTAGCGATGGCTTTAGGTGTGGCATTAGGTTATTTTGTGCCTAGCATTCCTGAAAAAATAAACGGATTAAGTAGTGGAACTACAAACATTCCCATTGCCATAGGGTTAATTGTAATGATGTATCCGCCATTGGCAAAAGTAAATTATGCGCTATTGCCAAAAGTGTTTAAAAATGTGAAAATCCTGTCTGTTTCGTTAGTACTGAATTGGATTGTTGGTCCTATTTTAATGTTTCTTCTAGCTATTACGTTTTTACAGGATTACCCCGAATATATGGTTGGACTTATCTTAATTGGATTGGCACGTTGTATTGCTATGGTTTTGGTTTGGAACGACCTTGCCGAAGGCAGCAGCGAATATGGCGCTGGATTGGTAGCTTTAAATAGTATTTTTCAAGTGTTTGCGTATAGTTTTTATGCGTGGATTTTTATTACCATTTTACCGCCTTATTTTGGTTTTGAAGGCGCTATTGTCGATATATCTATTGCTACTATTGCCGAAAGTGTCGCTATTTATCTAGGACTGCCTTTTGTATTAGGGTTTTTAAGCCGATTGATTTTGGTGAAATTAAAAGGAGAAACCTGGTATAACGAAAAATTTATTCCAACCATTTCACCATTGACGCTTATTGCCTTGTTATTTACAATTGTAGTGATGTTTTCATTAAAAGGTGAGTTGATTGTTGAAATCCCAATGGATGTGGTGATTATTGCCATTCCATTGTTGCTGTACTTTACAATTATGTTTATCATCGGTTTTTTTGTGACCAAGGCTATGGGAGCCGATTACAACAAAACAACCGCAGTAGCGTTTACCGCAGCAGGCAATAATTTTGAATTGGCCATTGCAGTTGCTATTGCTGTCTTTGGATTGAACTCAGGACAGGCTTTTGCCGGTGTTATTGGACCTTTGGTAGAGGTGCCAGCACTAATTTTACTAGTAAAAGTAGCTTTTTGGTTTAGGAAGAAATACTTTTAATCATAACAAAACCGCAAATCGTATTTGCGGTTTTTTTTTTGAATTCGTTTAAGTGTTAGAACCAAGGTTTTTTGTTGGCTTGATAAGTATCGTAAAATTCTTGATCAGATTTTGTAAGGTAAACAATGCCTTCGATTAAGCCTATTAATCCTGTTATCCATACAATAAAAACACCAATTCCTATACAAGTTAACACAAACCCAACTAGAGTTAAGCCCAATAAAATACCACCTTCCTTGTTGTAGCCTAGTACAAACTTATGGATACCTAAACTTCCAAATAGAATTCCTAAAATACCAGCCAATATTTTTTTGTTTGAGTCACCACCAAAAGTTTCTTTTGCAGATTCTGAAAATTCCTTAGCGGTTTCCTTAGCTTCTTCACTAAAATTTTTAGCGCCTTCTTTGGCGTCGTCAAACATATCGTTGGATTTGTTTTCTTTAGACATAATGTTTTAAAATTTAATGGTTAGAGGTCTAAAGTTAGAAAAAAAATAAGTGGGATTACAAAAAAGCTTTGTCTATGGGTTCCCAAAGTTCAATTTTGTTACCGTCGTTGTCCATAATCCAACCAAACTTGCCATAGTCGTATTCTTCCATTTCGCCAACAATGGTAACACCTTCGTCTTTTAGGGTTTTTAATAATTCTTCAAGATTTTCTACCCGATAATTAAACATAAAGTCTTTTTTTGATGGCTTATAATAATCGGTATCTTCTGAAAACGGACTCCATTGTGTAGAGCAGTCGTTACCATCTTTATCTTTCCACCAAAAGGTACAACCGTAATCATCAGTGTTAAAACCTAAATGTTTTTTATACCAGTCTTTTGTGGCTTTGGGATCTTTGGATTTAAAGAATAAACCGCCAATGCCTGTTACGCGTTTTTTCATAGTTACTTCTTTTTAAGGTTGGTTTCGTATATATCTATCCACTCATCTGCGCTGAGTTTTGTGCAAAGCTCTGCAATCAACTCAAAGGGAATATCGTCTACTTTTTTAAAACGCACACAGCTTTTGCCCATATCCAATTTGCGTTTGCAGTATTTTGGGTACTCACTTACAAACCAATCGTGAATTTCAGGTACAGCATAAATGCCACTATGATAAAGGTTTATGGAGTTTTTTTGTGAGGCAAAACTCATAAACGGCAAAGGTTCTTCGGGTTTGCAGTGGTAACCATCTGGATATTTGCTATGGGGTACATAATAGCCAATCATGCCGTATTGAATACCTTCTTCAAAACCTTTAGGTATGTTATTTTTTATGGTTTGCCGAAGTTTTTTTAGGGCATCTTGCCGCTCTTCAGGAACTTGATTGATATAATCTTCTGGAGATGATGCTTTGTATTGCATAATGTTTTAATTTACGAATTATAAATCACAAATTTAGCTTTTATTTTATCGACTATGGTTTGTGCCAGTTTTTTCTTGCTTTCAATTGTCCATCCAGCAACGTGAGGTGTTAACAATACATTTTCTGCTTGGATGAGATACTGGAAAGCCTCTGGTATTTCGGAAGAAAACAAGCTTTCAAAAGAGGCTTTTTCGTATTCTAGAACATCTAATCCAGCGCCGAGAATTTTCCCAGATTTTAAGGCATCAACCAAAGCTTGAGTTACTACACTTTTACCACGAGCCGTGTTAATTAACCAGAATGGTTTTGCAAAGTTGTTAATAAAAGTATTGTCTACCATATTTATAGTTAGCGGTGTTTGTGGCGTGTGTAAACTTAACACGTCTGCTTTTTGTTGTAATTCTTCAAGAGTAACTTGTTTACAGTTTGCATCGCCAACATTGGATTTAATGTCGTAGCATAATACTTCCACATCAAAGCCACGCAATTTTTTGGCAAAGGCTTTACCCATATTACCATAACCAATTAATCCTATGGTTTTGCCATCAAGCTCAACACCGCGATTGTCTTCTCGTAGCCATTTGCCGTTTCGTACTTCGTTATCAGCTTTATTGAGTTTATTGAACAGTGATAATAACATTCCTAAAGCGTGTTCGCCAACGGCGTTACGATTGCCTTCTGGTGCAGAAATTAAATATATGCCTTGTTTTTGTGCATAATCACAATCAATATTTTCTAATCCGGCACCTACGCGACCAATAAATTTTAAGTTGGTTGCTGCATCTAAAAACTGTTGGTCTATGGTAAAACGACTTCTAATAATCAAACCGTCGTATTGATGGATTTTGGTTTCAATTTCAGATTTTGATGAGGTATAATCTTTATCGTTTGTAAAACCAAAATCGGTAAGTTGTTTGATTAACAATGGGTGATTGGTGTCGAGATGTAGAATGCGCATTATTTTGTTTTACTGTAAAATTACAAAGTTTTGCGTTAGCGATTGCGCCATTGTTGGAGCTCTTTTTTTATAAAAAAAGCGACTGGCAAAAGCGCGACCCCAATAGGGGAACGCCTAAATTAAATACCTAAGATAAGTTTGGCAATGGTAAAATAAATAAGAATGCCAAAAATATCGTTACTAGTGGTAATAAAAGGGCCTGTGGCAATGGCAGGATCGATACCACGTTTATCAAGAAATAAGGGGACAAACGTGCCTATTAAACCGGCGACAATAATAACCACAACCAAAGAAATGGATATGGCAAATGCGGTTTTGGCATCTTGTTGTGAAATCCAAACAAATAGAAATAGAAATATAGCTAGAATAATGCCATTGAGTGCTGCGAGGAGCATTTCTTTCATTAAACGACTATTTATACTTCCTTTAATATCGTCGTTAGCTAAACCTTGAACAATGATAGCGCTAGATTGTACCCCAACGTTTCCTGCCATGGCGGCAATTAGCGGTGTGAAAAAGAATAAAATGGCGTATTTTGAAAAGGCTTCGTGAAATCCTTCCATAATTAAAAAGGCACCAACACCACCGATAAGGCCGAGAAATAACCATGGAATACGGGCACGCGTGAGTTTCCAAACACTATCGTCTGCCTCAACATCTTGTGAGATACCTGCTGCCAATTGGTAATCTTTATCGGCTTCTTCTTTCATGACATCTACAATATCATCAATGGTAATGCGGCCCAATAATATTTGATCGTCGTCAACTACGGGGATGGCTTCCAAATCGTATTTGGACATTACTCTGGCAACATCTTCAACATCGTCATTTACATTTACAAAGTCAACATTGTCTTTTGCTATATCGGCAATTTTTTGTTCGTTTTTTGCCGTGATTAAATCTTTTAACGATAAGCGCCCAATAAGTTTTTCTTCTTTGGTTACTACGTAAATGGAGTGTACTCTAGTAACATCTTTAGCTTGCCCGCGAATACGACGTAGGCAGCCTGCAACGGTCCAAGTTTCGTACACTTTTACCAACTCTTTTGCCATTAAACCACCAGCCGTATCATCTTCGTAAGCGAGAAGTTCCCGGATTTCTGCTTGGTGTTCCTCGTCCTCGATATTGGAGATTACAGCTTGACGACGATCTTCAGGAAGTTCGTTGATAATGTCTGCCGCATCATCGGTGTCGAGCTCTTCAATTTCTTCGGCAATTTCTTTAATGGAGAGGTTTTCGAGGATTTTTTCACGATTATCCTCATCGAGTTCCATTAAGACGTCCGAGGTGGTTTCGGAGTCGAGAAGCTTGATGATATACGTGGCTTCGTCTAAGTTGAGTTCGTCTAGAATTTCGGCAACATCGGCATAGTGATATTCATTCAACAAGATTTTTAATTCTTTATTATCTTGTTGTTCAATGAGTTGTTCTACTTGCTCTACAAGGGCTTCGGTAAGTTCGAATTGTATGTGCTCTTTTTCTTCAGACAAACAAAATAGGTTTTATTGGTTTTCGATGGCTTGTGTAAGCTCGATAAATTCTTGAACGCTTAATTGCTCGGGTCTTTTGCCAAATATAGCATTTGCTTTTAAATTATCATTCAAATTGAATGTTTTTAAACTATTACGTAAGGTTTTTCGGCGTTGTTGAAAAGCTTGTTTTACGACTCTAAAAAATAGTTTTTCGTTACAAGGGAGTTTATAATTTTCTTTGCGCTTTAATAGTAACACGCCAGAATCTACTTTTGGTGGCGGATTAAAGACCGATGGCGGCACGGTAAATAAATACTTGGCATCGTAAAAGGCTTGTACTAATACCGATAAAATACCATACGTTTTACTGCCTTCTTTTTCGCAAATGCGTTTTGCGACTTCCTTTTGAAACATCCCTGAAAATTCAGGGACTTGGTCGCGCATGTCCAACGTTTTAAATACGATTTGCGAGGAAATATTATATGGGTAATTGCCTATTATGGCAAAGGGTTCGTTGTTGAAAACGGTGTTTAGGTCGTGCTTTAAAAAGTCTTGCTCTATGACTTTATTGGCTAGGTTGAGGTAATTGTTTTTTAAGTATTCAACCGATTCGGTATCGATTTCTATCACGTAGGTTGTGATGTCTTTTTTAAAAGATACTTTGTAAGCACGCCCATTCCTGGACCAATTTCCAACACGTTTTTGTAGCCTTCCAACGATAAAGAATCTGCTATTTTTTTAGCAATATTTTCATCGGTTAAGAAATGTTGCCCGAGATGTTTTTTGGCGCGTACAGACATATTAATTGAATGTTACAGAAAATTCATCAATCACTTCTAACTCAGTTCTAAAGGCTAGCATTTTATCGGCAAAGCGTTTTACGCCGTCTTGACGCATAGCATCGGCATGGTTTTTATAATATTCTTGCAAAGCTTCTTTTGATTTTGCACGGTATTGAATGGAGTAGGTGGTGCCACCCATGTCTTCTTCTACAAGTACTTTGGTGAGTTTTGCTTCGGTAAAAAGTCCTGTGGAAAGCACGACAGGAATATGGTTTTTTATCCAATTTAACCATTCGTCGTGAATGCTGTCGTCTATGTTTACGGTTACGTTATAAATAATCATTACAAATGAATTTAAGCGCAAAGATAAACAGAATGTGATAGCTTAATACAGTTATGGCTTAATTTATAGTGTCGCCACGAAGCATTCGGTATTTTTTTCTGGCTTCGACGTAGTAGATGCTGTCTTCGTGATTGAAAATTATTTTTTCGTAAAAAGGTTTAGCTTTTTCAGGCTCAGCCAAGATGTTATTGTAAAGTTCTGCTAGAGAGAAATAGGCATCGTCTGCTAGGATATCGTCATTATAATTGGCGATAATGTTTTGATAATTGGCAATGGCTTTATCATATTGCTTTTTTTCCTCAAAAAGTTGTGCTTGTTTTAGCAATGCTTGATCTTCTATGCTTTTGCCTTTGTGTTCTTCTAGAATAGAATTTAAAAGTGTGATAGCTTTGTCATTTTTGTTTTGATAGGCCATTAAATCGGCTTTTGCATAAAGTTTTAGAGCAGTTTGCGTGGAGTCTTCGTATTTATTGTCTGTAATTAGCAGCATTAAGTCTAAAGCATCGTTGGCAATAAGTTGTGTTGTTGAGGATTTTAAGATTTTTAGTTGCGATTCTGCCCATTTAAAATCGCCTTTATAATAGCTAGTTTGAGCTACTTTAAATCTAGCCTCTTGAGATAAGGTGCTATTTTTTAGATTTCTTTGAATTTGAGAATAATAAATAAGTGCTTCATTAAACTTTTCTTCGTAAACGAGGATGTCACCAAGAGTTAATTTTACTTTAGCTTCTTGAAATTTACTTAAAGGGAGTTTTAAAGTTTCACGAAGATTACTTATTGCTAGAGAGGTTTGGTTTAAATTAAACGCAAGAAAATTGGCGTAGGAGATTTGTAAATCTAGTGTAGTTGTAAACTTACCGTAGGTATCAAAAAGGTTGGTGTATTTTTCTTGTATGCTTTTGTAGTTTTCTTTATTGGCTAGTTGTGTTTCAAGATTAATACGTTTGTTTTCGGCTTCTAAAATGGTTTCTGTGTCTTGAGCTGTTTTAGTGATATACGTAAAAATCTTAATAGAGGTATTGTAAAGTTTATCTTCTTTAGCATTGTCGCCAAGTTCTATAATTCTGCTTAAACTTACAGGGTTTCTGGCAAAAATTGCTTTTTCCTGCATAAAGGCTTTATTGTATTCTTTTTGCTGAACAAACAACCAGCTTAACATTTCATTCCATAGTAAATTAGGGTCTTTTTGCGATTTTTTTAAGAGGATATTTTTTAATAAAATATTATGTTCGTTTTCAGGGTTTTCGCTAATAAAGTCGCTAAAAATTCTTTTGGTATTACTTAAGTAGCTTTTGTTAAGATTGTTGCTTAAAAAATTTAAGTAGCTATTAAACATTTTTTCTATTTCACCTTTTTCACCATAGATTCTTGCTAATTGAATATCAAATTTTAGTTCAGGGTTTAGTTCCATGGCTTTCTTATACGCTGTAATAGCATAATCTAACAAAGACTTGTCTTCAAAAGCGCGTCCAACTATAAAAGCATACCGCGGATTGTTGTCGACAAAGGTTAAAGCTACATCATAGTTTTCATTTGCTTTTAACAGGTTATTTTGTAGTTGAAAATTATAACCTAATTCTACATGTAAGGCAGGATATTTTGTTCTAGAAATTTGTGTTGTAAGTAACTTTTCAGCTTCTTGAAATTGTTCCAGATTTTGATGCGATTCGACTAAAGCAAAAAGATATTTGTAATTATTAGGCGACGTTTCTAATAGTTTTTGATAAGAAATAATTGCTTTTTCAAATTCTCCATTTTTAAAATACTCGTTAGCCAAATCTTCGTCTTGAGCAAAGCTCAAGGTTATAAGTAAGGTGAAGAATAAGGTGAATAAATTTCTCATAATAAAAACTAATAAGTAAAGATATAAAATGAGATATGCTAATGTGTGAATTTTTTAATAAAAAAATGCCTGAATGGTTGATTCAGGCATTGACCAACCAATATAAAAGTGCTATTAATCACTAAACATGATTCAATTATTTTGATTGGGACAAAAAGGATTTGTTTTATTCGTCCAAAATATTAGCCGTTATTGTTTCATTTTCAGAATGATTACCAAAATCAAAATCTGAAAACAAAAGTTTTCCAGCTAAGAAAGCGAGTACGGCTAAAAGAATAATACGTTTTAAATTCTTCATTACCAATAAGTAGGTTTAAGTTCTTAACCTTACTAACTTCAGTAAAAAAAATGTGATATACAAGTAAAACGCAAAAAAATCGGTGAATGACCCGATTTTTTTGCGTTTTATCTTAAAAAGATGAAAAAACTTACAGATTAATCAATCGTATTAAAACCTGTATAAGGTACTAAAACATCGGGTATTTTTATACCGTTTTCGGTTTGGTAGTTTTCAAGAATACCAGCTAACACTCTTGGTAATGCTAACGAGCTACCATTTAGTGTGTGCGCTAATTCTTTTTTTCCTTGATTGTTTTTTAAGCGCAGTTTTAATCTATTTGCTTGATAGGCTTCAAAGTTTGATACAGACGAAATTTCTAACCAGCGGTCTTGAGCTGTTGAAAATACTTCAAAATCGAAGGTAAGCGCAGAGGTAAACCCTAAATCGCCACCACATAATCGTAAAATACGGTACGGCAATTTTAAGTCTTGTAAAAGGTTTTTCACATGTTTTACCATATCGTCTAAAGCTTGGTAAGAATTTTCAGGCTTTTCAACTCTTACAATTTCAACTTTTTCAAATTGATGTAGTCTATTTAATCCTCTTACATCTTTTCCGTAACTTCCTGCTTCTCGTCTAAAACAAGGCGAATAGGCGGTATGTTTTATAGGGAGATCTGTTTCGTTTAATAATACATCTCTATAAATATTGGTAACAGGAACTTCGGAGGTTGGAATTAAGTATAGTGTGTCTTCAGAGACGTTATTGGCAATCTCATACATTTGTCCTTCTTTGTCTGGCAATTGGCCTGTACCATAGCCAGAAGCTGTATTGATTAAAAAAGGCGGGATGATTTCTTCGTAGCCTGCATCGGCATTTTTATCTAAGAAATATTGTATTAAAGCGCGTTGTAGCCTAGCACCTTTTCCTTTGTAAACAGGAAATCCAGCACCTGTTATTTTAGAGCCTAATTCAAAATCTATAATGTCATATTTTTTAGCTAATTCCCAATGAGGTAAAGCGTTGTTATGAAGTTTAGGAATATCGCCTTCTCTAAAAATTTCTTCATTGTCTTCATCTGATTTTCCACGTGGTACTGAGCTATGAGGTACATTTGGAATAGTGTATAACAAGTCGTTTAATTGGTTAGAAATGTTATTTAACTCGTCAGAAAGTGTTTTAGATTCTTCTTTTAGGCTAGATGTTTTGCTTTTTATGGCGTTAGCTTTTTCTACTTTTCCAGATTTGAACAGCATGCCAATTTCTTTGGATAAGGTGTTAGATTCGGCTAAAATATTATCTAAACGTGCTTGCGTTTTTCTGCGGTTTTCATCTAATTGTAAGACATTGTTAATTGTTTCTGTAGCGTCTAAGTTTCTTTTTTTTAGAGCTTCAATAACATAATCTTTATTCTCTCTAATGTATGGTACTTGTAACATGCTTTTTCTTTTGAGGAAATTTGAAAAGCAAAAGTAACAAGTTTTTAAATAAAAGTGTGTTTATTTTGAAGGTAATAACCAAGAACTATGTTTAAATGGTTCCCATTTTACTGAAGCTATATCAACATTGGAATTAATAAGTTTTTTGTAAGGTTTTCCGTTAACACTAATTCTACAAGAAACATATACGGCAACATCTTTTCCTTTTTTAGCGTAATCTTGTTTTAAATGTTGCGCAAATTGCCAAATAACATCGGGTTTACTGGAAACATGACGTTGTTGCTTTTTGGTTAGATAATTATTTAGATTAATGTTTTCACGTTTTAAAGTTTTTTTATCCTGAACCACATAACTGGCAACGCCTTGTTTAGAACGCAACATCATTCTCCAGGACATACGATGGCCTTCTTCGGTCCAGAGTACATTATCTTTAATAAAATGATGTCTTAAAGGCAAGGCCAATTGTGTTATGAAGTGAATAGCAAATAAAGCCATTAAAGGCTTGCTGTATGATGGTATAACGACTTCTTCTTTGTTATATAAGGGCTTCTTTTTTAAGAAAATGTTTCTAATTGTTTCTGGTGAAAAGAAGAATAGAGCAAACGCTAACGATAAATAAGGAAAAATACCTACTTGAAAAACTATAGAATTAAATAAATGGAAGAATATAGAAGCAAAAAAGGCCAGTTTTCGTGTTGGTTTAAATAGCAATAAAGGAATAACAAGACCGTCAAATAAAATACCGCCGTAGGCAAGAAAATAGTGTACCCATTTTTGTTGTAGTAGATCGCCAATAATGTAGTAATGTTTTTTCGAGGCCATCATAAGCTCCATAACAGAGGTGTCTAACCAATCTGGGTATAGCTTTGCAATAGCACCATAGGTATACACAATAAACATTTGAATAATAAACACCCAACTACACCACTGTGGCATAGCTATTTTTTTTAGACTTGGGTTTTGTTTTGCATCTAGAGACAAATACCTGTTAGCAGGTTGAAATGCCATTATAGTACTTAAAATTATTAAAAGATAGTAGTGGTTGTTATAGGACGATTTTTGCATAAAATATGTGCCTGCCCACATAATGGTAAACATAATAACACTAAACCTATATTTATAGCCTATCATAATAAAAAGCCCAAAAAGCCCCATAATTATATAATAGGCGTACATCATATGTTCTGGTAATGGTTGTAACCATTCAAAACCTATAAATGAAAAGGTGAATTCGGGCTCGATAAGTGTTCTTTTAACCCAACCTGTAACGATAGCGCCTACCGACTCTAGAAAGCAAAGTAACCCGAAAATAATTCTAAAGACGATTAAAGGACTGTTGTCTATATGTTTAAATAAGAAGTTATTCAAAATCTTTAATAAGATTTAAAGCCGTTTTTTGATCTTCTTGTAGTTGTTGTTTTAAATCATCTACCGAATTAAACTTTTGTTCGTCTCTAATTCTCTGAAGAATTTCAACTACTAATTTATGATTGTAAATAGATTTTTTAAAATCGAAAAAATGAATTTCTATAAATTGACTATTTGTGTTATTTACTGTAGGGTTTGAGCCAATATTCATCATGCCATACACCAATTTGTAATCTATAAGCGCTTTTACCACATAAACACCATCTTTTGGGATAAGTTTATAAGTCTCTTTAATAGACAAATTTGCCGTAGGAAACCCTATTTTAGTGCCTAGAGATTTTCCTTTTATAACTTCACCAGAAAGCATGTAGTTATATCCAAGATACTTGTTAGTCGTTATAATATCACCATCTATAAGCGCTTTTCTAATTTTTGTAGAACTCACGGTTACTTCGTTAATATCTTGAGCGCTTATTTCTTCTACATCAAAGTTATATTTATTACCAAACACTCTTAAGTCATCAATATTAGCGGTGCGATTTCTGCCGAAATGATGGTCGTAACCTATAATTATTTTTTTTGTGTTTAGTTTGTTAACTAATATATCTTGGACAAAATCTTCGGCGGTTAATCTGGAAAATTCTTTGGTAAACTCTTTTATAACTAAATAATCCAAGCCTAGATGCTGTAATATGTTACTTTTCTCATCAATAGTGTTTAATAATTTAATGTTGGTGTCTTTTTGAAGCACCATTCTTGGATGGGGAAAGAATGTTAAAACTGTTGCGTAAAGATGGTTGTCTTTAGCCGATTTAATTAATCGCTCAATGATTTTTTTATGCCCAATATGAACGCCATCAAAAGTTCCTATTGTAAGAACAGTTGGTTGGTTAAAAGTTATATGTTTTTGATGAATTATTTCCAAAGTGTATAAATGAAGAACAAAAATAAAAAAAGAGGATTGAAAGTTATTCAATCCTCTTTAATAATATATAATTAAGTTGTATTTACTTTTTCATAAATCTTAAAGTAGCTTCGTTAGCTCCTTTAGAGATTTTTATAAAATACATACCATTACTTAAGTTAGCTGTGTTAATAGTTAAGTCGTTTTCGCTAGAAATAACTTTTTTAGAGATTACTTGTCCTAACATATTATAAATAGCATAGTTATCAGGTAAATTGCTATTAGTAGTTTTTATATTTAAAACATTACTTGTTGGGTTAGGGTAAAGCGCTAATCCGCTAACAAACTCTATATCATTTGTACTTAATGTAGTAGTAGATATGGTTGTTGTTTCGGTTGCGTCAAATTCACCTCCAGTAAAAATGGTAGTACTATTGTTGTCCATTAATTCATAAGATCCATTACCATAATCACAACAAATACCATCTTCAAAGTCATCATAAATTGTGAAAGTATAACATTCATTATCACTAATAGTAAATATTTCTGTATATGTGGTATTGTCTTCTAAATTTGTGCCTCCTAATGTTGGGTGATTCCCGCCATTGTAAAGCACTGTACCATTAGAGTCTACAAAGTCCCATGAGGTTTCATAACCATAATCATCTGTTAATAATGTTAACGTAATGGATGTAGAGCCAAAATATGAATTGCCTAGTTCTACAACTTCAGCATCAGCATCGTTAGCTGGATTCATATCAGAAGCTCCATTAGGGTTAGATGTAGAGACATTAAATGTATAGTCTCCTGAGCCAAGAGCTATTTCAGGTAAATTAACCATGTCAAAATCACCATAGTTAACTAAATTGCCAGTCCAAGAGATAGTGTTATTTGTTCCACCGTCAATGTCATAATTAATAGTTGCAGATGTTAATGTATTATTACCGTTGTTATATACCCTTACAACTGGTGTAATTGTAAATTCACATTTGTCCATGTTAAGACTTTCAATAGTTGCTCGTGAATCTAAATCGTAAACCATAGCTGGAGTACAAACGTTTGAAGAGGCTAATTCCATTCGTCTAGGGCAATTATCCATAACAGCAGCTATTCTAGTTGATTGATCTACTGTAAAAGTATGCATACAGGAGTCATCTGTGTAGTCCATATAGTTTTCAACCATGTCTGGGTCAGTATTACCAAAGACACATGAATCAACATTTGGACAGCCATAATTAGCATCTCCTGCCAAAGGTGTGTCATCGCAATAGTCATCAACATTACATCCACCGTCGCCCCAAATATGTCTTAAACCTAACCAGTGACCAGCTTCATGGGTTAATGTTCTACCAGCGTTATATTGCCCTCCATTAGGGTTGGGGTTGGCTATGCTTCCTACACTAGAATATAAAACAACTACGCCATCTGTATTTGCAGGACCTCCATCTACATTTAACCCATCTAATCCAGAATTGTCAGGGAATTGGGCATAACCTAATATACCACCAGATAAATCAGCAACCCAAACATTAAAATATTTTGTAGGATCCCATTGAGTAGCAGCTTTCATACTGGTATCAAAGTCATTTCTAGTAAAAGGGCCGTCGCCATAGGAGGTAACTCTATTGATACCTGGCTCGTCTAATTGAATACCAGATTCATTAACTTGGGCTAAACAAAATTGAATTTCTGTATCTGCAGAAACAGCATAGGTACTACCGGCCAAATCTGCATAATCTATATTTAATTGGTCAACCTGAGCTTGGATTGTTAATTCGTCTAAATTTTCGGCACCTAACCCATCTGTGAAAACATGAAAAATAATAGGGATAGTTCTTACTACTCTTTGACCATTTTCTCTGTTATTTATATCTCTTTTTGTCTTTTGAATCTTTGGGGCTAACCATGCTTCAAATTCTTCTTTAGTAGCACGATTAGGATATTTTTCTTGCAATAAGGCCTCATTTTCATCTGTTAAGCATTTAATGTAACCTGTGAGTTCTAGAGATCTTTGATTATATTCTGAAAGCGGTATCTCTTTGTTACTTTTAGTGTTTTTCTTCTGTGAAAAAGCACTAAAAGAGATAAAGAATAAAAGAAAGTAGGACAGTGTCCTAAATGTAATTTTTTTCATGATTTTTAATATGTTTTATGTAAAAGTGAGTTAGTAAGTGATAAATTTACAAAAAAAGCAGGGGATTATGTTAAAAGGTTAAGACTTATTTTCCGTTAAAGGTGTTCATTGTTAGGCTTGGACCTGCTGTGCCAAATGATTTTATAAGCTCTACAGATGTTTTTAATCGTTCGTTAAGTTTATCTTCTTCTTCGTTAGACCAGTGGCCTAAAACATAATCTACTTGTCTACCTTTACTAAAGTTATCACTAATTCCAAATCTAAATCGAGCATATTTAGTGGTGTTTAGTTTTTGTTGAATGTCTTTTAGACCGTTATGTCCACCATCGCTTCCTTTTGTTTTTAACCTAATTGTGCCAAAGGGTAAGTTTAAATCATCTGTTATTATAAGTAAGTTTTCTAAAGGTATTTTTTCTTTATTTAACCAATATAATACAGACTTGCCACTTAGGTTCATGAAAGTACTAGGTTTTAAAAGAATAAACTGCCTTCCTTTAAATTTGTATGTAGCTAAATCGCCTAGTTTTTTGGTTTCGAAAGTGATATCTTCTTGTTGTACTAGGTAGTCTAGTATTTTAAATCCAATGTTGTGTCTTGTATTATGATATTTTTCACCAATGTTACCAAGACCAACAATAAGGAACTTTTTCATACGATTTGTGTTTTCCTTTTTTGACGTTTTTTTGAAAATGTAGGAAAGATAGTTACAGATTTTCAAAATAAGTTTTTTTGTAAAAGTAAAAAAGCATCCTGAAAGTTCAGGATGCTTTTTATATAAAAGTTGTTAAGAATATTTATTCTTGAGCATCTCCTTCAGCTGGAGTATCGCCTTCTGCTGTTGCTTCAGCACCTTCTTCTAGCTCGTCTTCATCCTCATCATCAACGGCAATAGCCATAGCTAATCTTGCACGTTTAATTTGACATACTACAGTATTGTCTGTTTGCATGATGCGGTATAACTCGTGTTGTAAATCGCCTACATAAAGTTTGTTTCCAATTTTTAAAGGCGTAATATCTACTTCTATAAAATCTGGTAAGTTTTTAGGTAATGCTTTTACGCGTAATCTACGAGAGTTTTTACGTAATACACCACCAGCTTTTACACCTTTAGAGTTTCCTGTAAAGTGAACAGGAACTTCCATAGTAATTGGCTTACCTTCATGAAGTTCGTAAAAGTCTACGTGAAGAATAGCATCTGTTACAGGGTGAAACTGGATGTCTTGCATAACACCTTGGTAAGTTTCTCCATTATCTAGTTCAATTACAACTGTGTGAGCGTTTGGAGTGTAAACCAGTTTGTTAAACGCTACTTCGTCAGCTGCAAAATGTACTGGTGTGTTTCCTCCGTATAATACGCAAGGAACCTGTCCAGCATTACGTAAGGCTTTTGTTGATTTCTTGCCTACGCTTTCTCTTTTAGATCCGTTGATCGTAATTGATTTCATTATTCGTATTTATTAATTATTAATTACATTACAAATTTAGAACTTATTGATTGGTTATGGTGTACGTTGTACATCACACTTGCAAAAAGTTCGGCGCAACTTAAAACAGTTATTTTGCTACTTTCTTGACTTAATGGAATAGAGTCGGTAACAATTAATTCTTCAAGTTGCGAATTTTCTATTTTTTCATAAGCATTCCCCGATAAAATAGGATGTGTACAAATAGCTCTTACGCTCTTTGCACCACGTTCCATCATTAAATCGGCTGCTTTAGTTAGTGTTCCAGCAGTATCAACCATGTCATCTACTAAAACAACATTCTTTCCTGTTACATCACCAATTAATTCCATATGAGAAATAACATTGGCTTTTGCTCTTTGTTTGTAACAAATGACAACATCGCTTTCTAAAGCTTTAGAATAGGCGTATGCTCTTTTAGAACCACCCATATCTGGCGAAGCAATTGTTAAATTGTCTAACCCTTTTTCTTTTAGATAAGGTAAGAAAATGGTTGATGCGAATAGATGATCTACAGGTTTTTCAAAGAATCCTTGAATTTGATCGGCATGTAAATCCATGGTTATTATTCTAGTTGCTCCAGCTGTTTCAAGCATTTTAGCGACTAATTTTGCTGCTATTGGAACTCTAGGCTTGTCTTTTCTATCTTGTCTTGCCCAACCAAAATAAGGCATAACAGCAGTAATGTGTCTTGCCGAGGCACGTTTTGCGGCATCTAGCATTAACAACATTTCCATTAAATTTTCTGAGCTAGGGTTGGTCGACCCAATGATAAATAATCTAGCACCTCTAACAGATTCTTCGAAAGAAGGTTGAAATTCACCATCGCTATAAGTAGATGTTATAATTTTACCAAGATCTTCACCGTAAGCTTTAGCAATTTTTTCGGCTAAAACTTGACTTTGCGAACATGCAAAAATTTTGGCTTTGGTTTTAATCTTTGTCATTGATAATGTGCTGTTATAGAGTCAATAAAAATCTACTTGTTTTTAATGAGGTGCAAATTTATGAATTTATTTTGTTTGTAAAAGGATAAAAGCCACTATTTTAATGGGTGGTAATAAATTATTTTATAATTTTGCAGTCCTTTTGCTCGAGTGGCGGAATTGGTAGACGCGCCGGATTCAAAATCCGGTTCTTTCGGGAGTGTGGGTTCGATTCCCACCTCGAGTACTTGTAAAAACCGTATGTATCTAATATTTAGATGTTTACGGTTTTTTATTTGTTTATTTTGCCGAGATTATGCCGAAAAAACTGTTTTTTTATGACTAATTTAAAACTTAATCAAAACCACCTTTTAACTTCAGAAGAAAGAAAACAACTTAATCGTGAGCTTAGGAAAGACTTAAGGGGAGCTAAAAAACAAGCGTATTTTGCTAAAAAAGAGTTAAGACAGGCAAAAAAGAGATTTCGTAAGTGGAATAAGGAGTGGGAAAGATTTATTGAAAGACACAAAGAAGAAATACTAAATTAAAAAAGCGGCTAACATAAAATGCTAACCGCTCAATAAAATAGTTGCTAAAATTACGCTTATGCGTGTGTTTTTGGTTTACTGTTTGTGGTTGTTTGTTTGGTTGCTAATGTAAACAATCCTATACCGATAATAGTCCACAAAGCTAGGCTTTTCAGTTTAACAGGTTTTTTAGTGGTGGTTGCGGCGGTGGTTACCGTGGTTGGCAACTCCTGGCTAATGGTTTCAACTGTTTGTGGTTGTTTGTTTGCTAATGTAAACAATCCTATACCGATAATAGTCCACAAAGCTAGGCTTTTCAGTTTAACAGGTTTTTTAGTGGCGGTTGCGGCGGTGGTTACCGTATTTTGCTAAAAAAGAGTTAAGACAGGCAAAAAAGAACTTTCGTAAGTGGAAAAAGGAGTGGGAAAGATTTATTGAAAGACACAAAGAAGAAATACTAAATTAAAAAAGCGGCTAACATAAAATGCTAACCGCTCAATAAAATAGTTGCTAAAATTACGCTTATGCGTGTGTTTTTGGTTTACTGTTTGTGGTTGTTTGTTTGGTTGCTAATGTAAACAATCCTATACCGATAATAGTCCACAAAGCTAGGCTTTTCAGTTTAACAGGTTTTTTAGTGGCGGTTGCGGCGGTGGTTGCCGTGGTTGGCAACTCCTGGCTAATGGTTTCAACTGTTTGCTGTTTGCTTAAATAGGTTACCTCTATACTGTTAGGTAAATCTAAATCTAGTACCGCATATTTCGCCGTGCTTATATCCGCAGTTTTTTCAGTTGCGGCGGTATCTACACCCGCATCAGTCATATACTTGTTTAAATCTGACTTGATAACCTCAATTTGAGAGCTTAAAAACTGTTTTCTAGCGTCAAACGCATTTGTTGACAAAGAGCCAATAGCATAATGCATATTGGATATGTGCCATTTTAAAACCGCAATAAATTCTTGCGTGTTATTATAATGCTCTATGAATTGCGCCATTGTTGCGTTAGATTCATTAAGGTTTTTTAAATCCTCAAAGTATCTTTTAAAAAATGGCGTAAACTTATAATTAACCCAATTATCCAACGTCATTTCGTCAGAGGATGTTAATGGGATTTCGCCTACACGGTTACTATACGAGCAAACCACATCGGTTTCTGCAAATCCAGGATCTAATCTACACCCGTAACCAACGGTAAAACTACCACCGTCAACGGCATCTTTTATTATATTAATAATAAATGTAGGATTATGCGATACTTCTAATACTGCATTTGCTACATTTCTAACTGCTCTACCTAGCCAGGAGAAAAAACCTCCTAAAGCTGGTTCTAGTTCTTGATTTCTGTTTTTTTGATAATTCATCATAATAAATTTTTTAAATTAAAACTTTGTTTTTAATAACTAGCAACTATTGAAGTTTTAAAATTGCGTATTACTTTATCATGAAAATTTAATGGTTGATGTTTACCACCATTTAGTAAAAATTAGCGGCGTAATAACAATGCGCTTTTTTATATTAATTGCACTTTTGCGGTTGGTTGTTTTACTTATTAACCGTTATTCTTGATATTAACAAGTATAAACAGCGGTTTTACACGCCGCCGCCGTTATTTTTTAGCGGCGGTTTTTATGGCGGTTGCGGCGGCGGTTTTTTCTTTTATAGTATTTCTTTTGAATCTTGTATATTTGTGATGTGACTAAGTACGCGGTTTTCCAAGTACGTACCTCACAAATATACATAAATGCTTCGCGATGAAATACTCAAGAATTACATTTATTATGAAAGGGCAAATAAACTTGCCCTTTTTTATTTCTTATATTTCGTATTCTTTAGCTAGGTATTTTTCTTATAATATCTTCTAGGTCATAACCATAAATACCTAGATTATCTCTTTGCGTATCAGTCATACCTTGCGTTAAGTCTAGTATATTTAAGTTTATCCCTAACTCTTTGAGCTCCGTGATTCTTTTGCTTATTGCTTTAATTGCTTTGCTACTGAAATCAGGAATTACCAACACTCGTTGATACCCTTTTAAACAATGTGCTTTTTTTACAGTTAATTGAGTTAAACCACCATAAGCTAACCATGTGAATTTTGGTAAAACAATACTTCCAACAATAGCCGTTTTTTCACTTTCTACTAAAACAATTCGTTGCCTATCTTTGCAACTAGGAATTAACAAGTGTTCACCAAATAAGCATGAATAATACCCTTTGTCATTTAGATAAGGAGCTTTGAATTTCTTTTTACGTCGACCATTGGTATCGTAGTATGATATTTTTAGCTTCTGAACTTGTAAATCTGTATTAATACTCCAAAACATAACACCTCCATCATCACTAGTTCCTAGGGCATATTCTTTACATGCTTTGTCAACTCTATTGTCGCCATAGGTTTTACGTAAATATTTTAAGAGGTTGTTTTCTGGCAGCTTACTATACGCGTCCCAAATCTTATTCTCTGGAATAAACTTTTGAGGGATGCTGGTTGTTTTTGGTTGGGTTGTTGCAACAATAGGTTCAACAATACTATTATAACTCTCAAATTGCTGAATAACATCATTATAGGTAAACAAGTTGCCTGCGCTATCTTTATACAATATAGGTGGTAATGTTGTTGTGTCGCAATAATGACAATATCCAAACCGTTTAGGCTGGTTTTCATAATGCACAAAACCACCGCCGTTTTTCTTGTTACAACAAGGCGTTATTATATTTCTATCTCTTTTCCTAGAGAATTTATATTTAGTATCTATTTTTTCTAATTTTCTCATGCTTTTTTATTTTTCCATTTAGGAAACTGGAAACTGGAAACTACATAGCGTTAAGTATAGTGTTTACAACGCTTAACAAAGATTTGAAACAACCCTCAAGTTTCCTCTTGTGTCTATGTTTTTATAAAAATGATTTTTTTAGGAAACTTTAATTTTTAACAAAAAACCTTAAACCGCTAATGTTTATAAGGGTTTGCGCTTTCCAGTTTCCAGTTTCCAGTTTCCTCTACCTATTCCATAATTTACTCACATAGCCATTGCTATAGCCTGTTAATTGACCTATAATATTTTGTGGAACATTATTGTTTTTAGCCATATTAATAACCTCATTAACAACATCTTTTTTATTAAGGGGTGTTGGTTGTGTGCATTTATCGGTTATTAGCTTGAAGTTGGAATAATAAAACTCATTTAGTTCAATCGCCAGATTAAGAGTCTCAAGACTTATTTGACTATAAAAATCCTTTTCTTGAGATACTTTTATCAAGTGTAGTAATAAGACTAATTTGTGTATAGAAATCCTCATTTTAGATAAGTACTCCTTTAAAGGAGACTCTAAATTGTTTTGTTGATCTATCTTATCTTGTATATAATCATACAATTTATCTTTAGCTTCATGAACCATGTCTAAACAAACTTCCTGGCCAGCATCATTTAAAGCATCTCTCTTCTGGTAGATATTTGTAATAGCTTGATTGTATCCTGCTAATACACTTGTGGGCATGCTTTCTTTTGTTAGTCTTGAGTTTTTAGTTAAGTCAACTGTAAATAAAAACCTATCAAGTAAGCCGCTTTCTAAGTTTTTATTTGAAAACATTTTTGAAATTAATTGATGCTGTATTCCTCCTAGAACTGAGGGATAAGACTTTTCAATTCTAAAACTTTCTGATGTTTTTCTAGATACATCAATATATCCGTTTGTGTTTCCTTGAAGTAACATATTCCTCCATTGAGAGCCTTTAGTGTCTTTTGGATTATTCATCACATCAAAAAAGTAGCTTATCTCATCAAGATAAACTCCTATTGAGTATTTATTTTGGTAATGATTCCATAAAAGAGACTCTATGGTTGTTTCTTGTGAAAACAACCGTTTTCTTTTTGGTTTTGGCTGCGTCTCATCTGTTATATCTTTTATTTTTTCTTTATAATTACGATATTCCATGTCATCAACCAACTTCAACGGTTTAATAGCTAAATTCATTGAAGGTGTTTTATAGCCTCCTCTACTACCAACAAGAACAAAATATAAATTACCGTAATTCTTATATTCTCCAAATTCAGTACAAAAAGCTAATCCGGAAGCATTGCAAACAGTAAACAGAATTGAGCTTAAAACATATTCTTTAGGAAGTAATAAATGAAAAAACGACTTTTCTATAAATAATCTATAATCGTTAGGTAGCTTTGAAATTATATTATTTAATTGATCTCTTAATTTGTCTTTGGGTGTAGATAGATTTTTATTTATAATCTCATCAATAGAGTCAATATCTTGAGGGATATTTGTTTGATTTTTATTATCTTGCATGTGTATTTATTATTTGGTGAAAAAAATAATAACACCCTAGTTGTTTTTTGCTTACGCTAGGGTTTTGTTTTAGAAATTGTTCATCTTTTTTAATGCCAGAATAACATCTCCTTTTTTGTACCTTACTTTGGTACCTATTCTAAAAGCAGGGATCACACCTTTTTTTGTGTATTTCCACAGGGTTACGAGAGAAATAGACAGCATTTCTGCCACTTGTTCTCGAGTTAATAATATTTGGTTGGATTCTTGGTGGTTACTTTCTTCTTTTATAACCTTTCTTATTTCCGCAGCTAGTTTTGGAATAAATTCACTAGAAGAAGTTGTTTCAATTTGAATAATTGATTTTTTCATGTCAATAGTTTTTATTGTTGATGCTAAACTATTGATTGAGCTTGAGTAAATTATTGAGGGTTAATCTGTTTTTACGTCATTATTTCGTCAGTAGAAGGGGAAATAAAAAACATAAACAATTGATAATCATTATTTTTAAGAGGTTGGTTTTTCTTGTATTTTTAATAGTGCTTTTAAATGCTTGTTGTAGTCTTCATGTTTAAAATCATTTTTTCTTAATCTATTAAAACTTATTTGAGGGTAATAGTCATTTACAAAAAATATATAGTCAGAGATTTTAACTTTTTTAATTAAAATCTTTTCTGTTTTAAAGATTTCAAAGTAATATGTGAAATCAATTTTTTTTGGTTTTGGATTTTTGGCAACTAAGTTTATAAATAAGTTAAGTCCAGATATGTCTTTGAAAACTCTAGGGTATTTATTGATATTTAAGGGGGTGCTTTCTCCATGCATTGCCTTTTCTTTGTGAATTAGACTATTATACTCATCGTTGAGTTTGTTCTTATACTTAATATAGTCATGTAAAATAGCAGAAAAACCTTGGTAGGTTACAAATTCAGAATCACCTTCATTAATTAAATATTGGATAATATCTCTTTTGACATCTCTAAGAAGCTCTCTTATTAAAATATAGTTACCTTCTTCATGATTGTCATAGAATTGTAATCCGCTATAAACCTGTTCAGTCCAAAGTTTTAAACCATTTAGTGTTATACTATTTGGATTAATTTCAAAGCCCCAGCTATGACACCAAATTGCATAAAATTCTTTATGGAGTTTCACTAAATAGTCTTTAATAATTGACTTTTTGTAATCTATTGTGTCATTTAGTATTATAACACTCTCATAATCGTTAATTAATTCAATAAAAACCGATGTGTTATAATTATGAATGTTATCATTTATGTGCTTGGCTATTTCTAAACCTAATTCTTTATTCCATTTTATATAATCTGTTTCTGTAATTAATAATTTGGAATCTAGTGTCCCTTCTTGTTTGAGATGATTGATCTTATTTTTAACAAATTCTAGATGTTTGTTTTCAATTTCAAAAAATCCATTCTCAATAAACACCTGTACTTGTTGAAAGGGCGTGAGCTCTATAAACTTATTTATGTTTATACATTTTAAATACTTCATTGTTTTTTATTTTGCTTTTTCCAATGTTTTTGAAGTCTTTCAATATGTTCTTCTTGTGTTGCTTTAACGTAAGCTAAGTATTGTTTCTCGCTTGAATGTCCTGTAGCAGCCATAACAATATGATTAGGAATACCTTCTAAAAATAAATTAGTTGCGAAACTGCGGCGGCAAGTATGAGAGGTGACTAATTTGTGTTTTGGATAGTGTTTTTCAACCTTTCTTTTAGTTTTTTTATCAAGTAAAGATCCATAAACCTCATTTTTAATTCCAGCTTTTTCACACACCTCTTTTATGTATTTATTGAATTTTTGATCTGAAATTTTTTTAGGAAAATTACCGTTATGTTTTTTCAGTATTTTTCTAAACTGTGGGTGTATTGGTATTGTAAGGTTTTGGTTTGTTTTTTGTGTTGTAATATTTATTACATTATCAAAAATATTCTCTTTTTTAATCCTTAAAAAGTCAGATACTCTTAAGCCAGTTCTTAAGCCTATAATTAATAAGTCTCTAGCGTTATCAAGTTTAGAGCTTTCACTAAAATCATGTTTGAAAATTTTTTCAATCTCCTTATTGTTTAAGTAAATGTGGTGTGTTTTATTTTTTGGGATTTTAAACTCTTTGTGTTTGTATTGTGGGTTTATAGGTAGCCCTTCTATTTCTATATTGCTGCAGAAGGTTTTTATACGAGAAATTAAATTTCCAATACTATTATTATTTAGGTTAAGAGTTTCATTACAGTACAATACAAAATCTCGATAAAATTCTAAATCTATATCTTGAAATTTTAATTTTATCCCGCGATGTTTTTCATACTGTTTTAGCTTATTAAGGGCTGCGGTGTAGTTTTTTAAGGAATTGGCTTTAAGTCTTTTGCCGTTAACTGTACGGTCTTTGCTATTTTCAACAAATTTTTCTGCCCATTCTGCAAAATATTTTTTATGGTTTTGGTCTTCTGGAACCTGGTTAAAAAATTCGTTAACTACATCTTTAAGCCAAGTTCTAGATATGTGGTTTGATTCGGCATAGTCTTTATTGTATTGTTTGTGTATAGCTTTTTCTAATCTATCTAACTTATTATTTAATAAATCTAAGTTGTTATCTTCTTCAGAAATAACTATTTTAAACCGTTGTTTTTTTATAGACCAGTTTCTTTTTTCAACACTTAATCCTGTTCTAGTTTTTTGGTCAACTCTTTTGCTGTCCCAAAACCTAACATAAATGCTAGAGTATTTTCTCTTACCAGGAATAATAAAATATTTAATATTCATTTTTTGCCGAAATATAGCCGAAAAGTAATGAATTTTAATTAATTTAGCTTAACTAATTTTAATCTTTAATTGAATTTTATTAATCGTAAGGTGTTAATTTCAAAGGGATATACAAGAATTTATAAGTATTTTGAGAATATGGAAATTAATTTAATTGATTTCCACCTCGAGTACAACAAAATAAAGTACAGCCGTAAAGCTGTACTTTTTTTGTTATATTGTATATTTGGGCAAGTTCAAAATATTTAACCCCAAAACTACAATAAATAATGCTTGAAAATTTTTGGTTTAATGTGGAGTATGGCATTTATCATGTTTTAGATATTAATGCGTACGATCACGTTTTATTTTTAATCGTTTTAACAGTCCCCTACTTATTTAAAAACTGGAAAAGAGTTTTGTTGTTGGTGACTACCTTTACCGTTGGCCATACATTATCGCTGGTTCTAGCTTCTTATGGTGTTGTTCATGTAAATGGACAGTTAGTAGAGTTTTTAATACCAGTTTCTATTCTAGTTGTAGCTTTGTTTAATGTGTTTACTGCAGGTAAAGGCGCCCAAAAAGAGCGTGTTGGAGTATTATTTTTTTCAACACTATTTTTTGGATTAATCCATGGTTTAGGTTTTGCAAGAGAATTTAGAATGCTGGTAGGAGGATCAGATAATAAGTTATTAACACTAGTAGAATTTGCTTTAGGTATAGAAATAGCACAAGTTATAGTTGTATTTATAGTATTGTTTCTGGGGTATATTATGCAAACTATTTTCCGCTTCTCTAAACGCGATTGGATTATGGTTATTTCGGCTATAGTAGTAGGATTAGTTATACCAATGATTTTACAGAGCGATTTTATCTCTTAAAAGCATCTAAATTGAAACCTAAAATTTTGTGAAAATACTTTAATAGGTTGTATTTCAGTAAACAACCAATTATATTCGTTTATATTATACTTTTTAAATGAAAGACGATAAGCAACTTAAGTACGATAAAGCTTATTTAAGAATGGCCCAAGAATGGGGAAAACTTTCTTATTGTAATAGAAAACAAGTTGGCGCAATTATTGTAAAAGATAGGATGATTATATCCGATGGTTACAATGGTACACCAACAGGATTTGAAAATTTTTGCGAAGATGATGAAGGGTATACCAAATGGTACGTGCTTCATGCCGAAGCTAATGCTATTTTAAAAGTAGCCTCATCCACGCAATCCTGTAAAGGTGCCACGTTATATATAACACTTTCGCCGTGCAAAGAGTGTAGCAAATTAATACATCAAGCAGGAATTGTAAGAGTGGTTTATAATCAAGCCTATAAAGACAATTCTGGATTAGAGTTTCTTAAAAAAGCAGGTATCGAACTTAAATTAATAGAACATACAACGGTTTAAAACATGAAACGTTTCAATAAAAAATATTTGCCTTTAGTAATAGGAGTTGCTGTAGCAGCAGGTATTTTTATTGGCGGAAAATTAAACTTTACCGATGCTTCCGATAGGTTATTTACATCTAACAGTAAAAAAGACAAACTCAACAGACTTATAGATTATATTGACTACGAATATGTAGACGATGTAAATACCGACAGTATAGTTGATGTTACCGTGAATGGCATTTTAGATAATCTAGATCCACATTCTGTTTACATTCCAAGCGAAGATATGCAACGTGTAACAGATAATATGAAAGGCGATTTTGTAGGTATAGGAATTAACTTTTACACTTATAAAGACACCATTACCGTAATTAGAACTGTTGAAGGCGGCCCGAGTGAAAAAGCAGGAATTAAAGGAGGCGACCGTATATTATTTGCTAATGGTGATACTGTTTACGGCAAGAAACTACAAAATAACGACGTTGTAAATAAGCTAAAAGGTCCTATAAACTCTGAAGTTAATCTTAAAGTCCTTCGTAGAGGAGAAGACAACCTATTAACGTTTAAAATTAAACGAGATCATGTCGCCATTAAAAGTGTTGATGCCGCTTATAAACTTACTAGTAACCTAGGGTACATAAAAATTAATCGCTTTGCCGAGTCAACGTATAAAGAATTTAAACAAGAATTAAACAAACTCCAAAGTCAAGGAATAACAGAATTAGCCCTAGACCTTCGCGGTAATCCTGGAGGATTTTTAGGAATCGCAGAACAAATTGTCGATGAGTTTTTAAAAGATGGTAAACTCATTTTATTTACAAAAAACAAACGTGGCAATATTAATAAAAGTTATGCCACAAGTAAAGGCGATTTTGAAAATGGAAAAATTTACGTTTTAATAGATGAAAACTCAGCTTCAGCAAGTGAAATTGTGGCAGGAGCACTTCAAGATAACGATAAAGGAACCATAGTAGGGCGACGTTCCTACGGAAAAGGTTTGGTGCAACGCGAAATGGAGTTAGGCGATGGGAGTGCAGTAAGACTTACCGTGTCCAGATATTACACGCCAACTGGAAGATCTATACAACGATCTTATGAAAATGGAAAAAAAGATTATTACGACGAGTACTACGAAAGAGTAGAGAGTGGCGAATTATTAGACGAACATAAAATAATAGTCGACGATTCGTTAAAATTTACCACCCCAAAAGGAAAAATTGTTTATGGAGGAGGTGGGATTATACCAGATGTTTTTGTGCCATTAGATACAGGCATGCAAAACGAAACTATCATGTTTCTTAAAAGACGTGGCTTTATAAGTAACTTTGTGTTTGAATACCTTGACGAGGATAGACATGCCTACGATGGTATCTCTAGAGAGCAGTTTATAAACGATTTTGAATTGAATGATGATATTGTGCTTAAGTTTCAAGATTATTTAAACGAAAAAACCGAAGCCAATATTACCTTTGTGGCTTATAATGAAGAAATAAAGCATTACATAAAAGCCACCTTAGCCAACCAGTTATACGGCAATGGTGCTTTTGAAGAGGTTATAAATAGAAATGATCTTGTAATAGATGAGGTTATCGAGTTAAGTAACACTCCTTAACTTATATTTTATCATGAACTTTAGTGTGTTCACCATTATTCCAAAGCGTTAAAATATCGGTAGCAACTTGCGCGCCACTTCCAGAAGCAATAGCAAACTGACTGCGCCATCCTGCAAGTGTTCCAGCAACATAAAGTCCCTTTTTAATAAGGTGATTGTCATTCTTTAACCAAATTCTATTTTTTTCAGCTTTAGCTCTAGGATGCGGCTCAATAAAATGTTCTAATCCTTTTATGTTAATAAGATTTGTATAGCCTACTGCAATAACAACTAGTTTACTCTTGTATGTGTTCTTGTTGGTAGTTACAGTATACACCTCGTTGGTTTCTGTTATTTCTAAGACTTTTTCTTTTTCAATTTGTTCAACATGAGGATATAATGTAGTCAATTGCGATTTTCCATTAGTTAAAATATCCTTGCCTGTAGTGCCTGGTGTAACACCTAGAACATTATTAAATAATGCTTCTTGAAGGTGCGAATTACGTTGATGCATAACAATACCTATAGATTTGTCTTTGGCAAACGCTTTGTTTTTAGCAGAGCCCAAAACAAGAGCGCAAGACATTCCAGAAGCACCGCCACCAATAATTAAAACATCAAACATAATTTACTTTTTGTAGTTACTTTGAATTTTTTTAGAAATCCTTAAAATTTGAAGCAATACAATAGCGCATAAAGCACACAAAATAGTAATTAAAGCAATAATACTATCGCCTTGAAAAGGTGCGCCAAAATTAATTTTTGTAACATTAAATACAATTAATGCTAAAGCTAAAACGGTTATTATGGTAGAAAATATTTTCATATAGATTTTATGCTAAAAGTACTTTAATATTTTGGGCAAAAAGTTTTACGGCAATGGCAAGTAAAATAACACCAAATATTTTTCTAATAATGTTAATCCCATTTTGACCTATTAAACGCTCAATTTTAGAGGATGTTTTTAACACGACATAAATAATAATAACATTTAAAATAACTGCTACAATAATATTTTCCAAACGAAATTCTGCTCTTAAAGAAAGCAATGTAGTTAAACTACCAGGGCCAGCAATTAAAGGGAACGCTAAAGGAAATACAGAAGCCGTCATAGAGGTGCTTTCGTCTTCTTTATAGAGCGTAATACCCAAAATCATTTCAAGTGCGATAAAAAATAGTATAAAGGCACCCGCAACAGCAAAACTATTTACGCCAATACCAATAAGCGAGAGAATGTTTTGTCCTATAAAAAGAAAAACAATCATAATTACACCAGCAATAATCGAGGCTTTTTCACTTTGTATATGACCCGCTTTTTTTCTTAAATCAATAACAATAGGCACATTACCAACAATATCAATTACGGCAAATAATACCATAAAAGCTGTAACTATTTCTTTTATATTAAGTTGCATGATTTTTAATTTTAAAATTTTTTGCAAATCTCGTTATTTATGTTTGAATAATCATTACTAAAATCCATTATTTTTTTGAGCAAAATTTTATAGAAGAAGCCTTACCTTTGTAGCATGTTTCAATTAGGAAAAACAATTATTTCAGAAGATATTATCGAGAAGGATTTTGTGTGTAATCTTTCTGCCTGTAAAGGCGCTTGTTGTGTAGATGGCGATGCCGGAGCACCACTTGATGAAGAAGAAGCCGATATTCTTGACGATATTTATGAAAAAGTAAAACCTTTTTTAAGAAAAGAAGGTGTTGAGGCGATTGAAAAACAAGGTGCTTTTATTACAACAGAAGATGGCGAGTTAGAAACGCCTCTAGTAAACAACGCTGAATGCGCTTATGTAACCTTTGCCGAAAATGGTATGGCACTTTGTGCTATTGAAGAAGCCCATAATAAAGGTGTTATAGATTGGAAAAAGCCTGTGTCTTGCCATTTATACCCTGTTCGCGTTAAGGATTATAGCGAGTTTTCTGCGGTTAACTACCATCGTTGGCCCATTTGCGACGATGCTTGTACATTAGGTGCTGAGCTACAGGTGCCCATTTATAAGTTTGTAAAAGACGCTTTAATTAGAAAATTTGGCGAAGATTGGTATATGGAACTAGAAAAAACAGCCAAAAAGCTTAGGTCTTAAGCTGTTTTTAAAGCTATTGCTCTTACAGGAATATTTACAATAACCTTTGTGCCAGAGGCTTTATTGTCATAATAAAGATCTACAATTTCTATACTATAATCGTTGGCGTAATGTTTGGAGAAGTTTGCCAAACGTGCTTTAGTAATATCTAAACCAACCGATTTCCTTTTTAGCTTTTTTTGCTCTCGTATTTTTTTTGAAGCTTCCCTGCCAATACCATTGTCGGTAATACGTATAGTAACAAAATCTGGAGAATCTTTAGATACCTCTAAGGTAATTTTCTTGTCGCCAGTTTTTGATGATAACCCATGCCATAAAGCGTTTTCTAAAAAAGGCTGAAGAATAAGCGACGGTACTTTTACTAGACTAGTATTTACATTATCATTAATAGAAATGGAGAAATCAATTTCATTGGAAAACCTTATGTTTTCAATGTTCATGTAAAGTGCCATAGTTTCAAGTTCGTCATGTAGACTAATTTCTTTTTCGGTTGAGGCGATTAAAATTTTTCTAATCAGTTTGGAGAATTTATTTAAGTAGTAAACGGCATTTTCTTTTTCATTGTTAATAATATACAGCTTGATAGAGTTTAAAGAATTAAAAATGAAATGTGGGTTCATTTGATTTCTTAGCATTTCTTGCTCTAGCGTTATAATTTTTTTCTCGTTTTTTAATTTATGTTGTCTATATAGAATAACCATAATGACTAAAGCTAGGCAACCTCCAATTATACTAAACAATAAAAAGTTTTTATTCTGTTTTAGTTTTAGTTTTACAATTTCATTTTCGCTGGCTAATGCTTGAATTTGATTGTTTTTCTTTTCGGTTTCATACTTAATAATTAATCCATTGGCGTATTGTAGGTTTCGGTCGTTGGTTATGGTTTCGTCTAGTTCTTGGTGTAGCTTATTATACTTTAAAGCTTGTTTGTAGTCGTGAGTTTTTTCGTAGAGTTGCGAGAGGTAATCGTAGGCGGTTACAACCGAAGATTTTAAGTTGTATTCTTCGGCAATATCTAAAGCAATTGTTAGGCTGGTATTGGCTTGTTCTAGTTGATTAAGTTTAAGTTGAACCAAACCTAAATTAAGATAGGAGGTAGCAATGTAAAATTGATCTTTTTCTTGAGTAGCGTTTTTAATAGCAGAATTGATTAAAGGTAATGCTTTATCATAATGCCCTTTTTTTATTTCAATTTTAGCAATACTATTATTACAAATAATGCGCCCAATAACAGAGTTTATGTCGTTATTATACTTTAATGAGATTTTATAGTTTGTTAAGGCGCTGTCTATTTGATTTTTGGCTTCTTGTGCATAACCAATATTGTGGTAATTTATAGCTAAACCTAATTTGTTATTTAATGCTTTTTCTATAGTGAGCGATTTTTTAAAATGCTCTAAGGCAGAGTCGTATTGTTTTAAGGCTAAAAAAATATTTCCCATGCTGTTTTGTGAAACAGCTATACTACGTTTTAAGTCTTCTGAAGGTATTTTTACAGTTTCGGCTAAATCTAAGGCTTCTTTATGATTGTCCAGGGCTAATCTAATAATGTCTTGTCTTCTATAATTTACACCAAGCATGTTTAAGCTTACAATTTCAAGCTCGATATTTTTGGCTTTTTTTGCGGCTACTTTAGCTTGTTCGTGATGTGTAATAGACTTGTTGTACTGTGAGGTGTTTCTATAAATAATGCCTAGCATGTTATGTGCAAAGCCTTCACCTTCTAGGTAATTAGCTTTTGTTACCTTTTCAAGTAAAAAAGACATTTTTATAGAATCGTTTTTATGTTTTTTAAAAACTGAGTCTAAGTACCGATAATGAGTAGGCTTGTTTTTAAGAATTGAATTAACAGTTTCTACAAAAGCTGAATCTGGTTTAATAGTTTGTGCTTTGGTAGTATAAACTAAAAAGTTTAGCGCTATTAACATTAAAAGCTTAAAAGGTAATATGATGGTCTTTTTACATAACATGAAGCTATATTTTGTCTAGAAATTTAGATTTTCGTTGCCTAGCAACAGGGATTTGTTGGTTAGATGTCATAACAACATAACCATCGGTCTTTACAAATTCTTTTATTTTATTTAGGTTTATAATATAAGAGTTATGAATTCTAAAAAAGCTATCTTCGGGTAAAATAGCATCCATCTCTTTTAGTTTTTTGGTAACCACCATTTTTTGATTGTTTTCTAAAAATATGGTTGAATAATTACCATCGGATTCTACATAAAGAATGTCGTTGGTATTTAAAAAAACTAATTTCCCATCGGCATTTATAGTAACCTTATTTTTTTGAGTATTGTTATTAAAGTTAATAAGGGTTTCTTCAACTTTAGATATGGCAACACTATTTGTATAATGCTTTTTTATTTTTTTTATGGTTTCTTTTAAATCATCAGAGTCTATGGGCTTAAGTAGATAATCAATAGCTTCGTTTTTTATTGCCTTAAGGGCAAATTCATTATAGGCTGTTGTAATAACAACCGAAAAGTTTTGTTTCCCCAGTTTATCTAAAAACTGAAACCCATCCATAGTTGGCATATTTATGTCTAAGAACAAGCAGTCAATATTATTTTGTTGTAGGTAGGTAATAGCATGCTCGGGTTGGGTAAAGGAGTTTATAATGGTTAACTCCTCTTTAAAACCGCTTAACTCCCAAGTTAAACTTTGTATAGCTTTTGGTTCGTCGTCTACAATTACAGCTTTTATCATATTCAAATATAAGCATATATCGTTTTAGTTAACTGTAATTTGTATTGTTGGTTCTGTTTTTTGTATAATAGGTGTTAAAAGGCGTGTATTGCGGTTGTTTTCTATCTCCTATTTGCCAACTATACATTATTTACTACCAATTATACAATTCTTTTTCAAAGACGATTTTTTTATTAGATATTAGCTGTGCTATTAATTATTTAAGGGGTATATATTTTATACAAAAAGTATGCTATTAATCGTAAAAAGCCATCAAGTTTTTGATGGCTTTTTATTATTTATTTAAATAAGATATTTTATTCTTCTCCTTCGCTAGTAACTTTAGCAGGTGTTACAGAAGCATCATGAGCTTGATTGTATTCTTCTAGTAAATCGAAAGTAGCATCTAAAAGGTCTTTGGTTTCTAACAATACACTAAAGTATAATGTGGTGTTTTTAGGGCTAGACTCTTCAGATCTTGTACGCTCTA
The DNA here is from genome assembly GCF_037126245.1 of Mangrovimonas cancribranchiae. Taxonomy (NCBI): domain Bacteria; kingdom Pseudomonadati; phylum Bacteroidota; class Flavobacteriia; order Flavobacteriales; family Flavobacteriaceae; genus Mangrovimonas; species Mangrovimonas cancribranchiae. The sequence continues at coordinate 2,607,985 of NZ_CP136925.1, read as the reverse complement.
CTTGTAGTTGTATTTTTGAAGTAATGTGTTTATATACTTCTGGTTTTTGTTTTAGTACTTCTTCTATCTTTTCAAACGAATACGATGAAAATGCATCTCGAGTTTCGGCAAATAATTTAGCCATCGTCTCATCAAGATCTTTTAACTCTTTAATTTGACTAAATTTAAGCTTTTTGTGATTATTGTTTACATGCTTATGACTGGCTCTTGAAATGTACTCAAGAGATTGTGCCATATCTGTTAAATAGTCAAGAATGTTAATATAAAAGTTACTCGCATTAATACTCTTTTCGTCTAAGTTTTTAATAAAATAGAAGATATTATCTCTTAAATCTTCAATTTCATTTGTTAGCTTATTAACTTGTTTCTTGTTTTTCTTTAGGGTATTTAAATCTTGTCTAGCTAAGCCTTCAATAGCATTGGTGTAAATTTTATTACCGCGTTTTATAACATTAGATATATTATCGGCGCTTTCATGAATAACCCCTTGTACAGAACTACTTTCGGCACGTTCTAAACGGTCTTCGGCTTTACTTTCTTTAGATTTATTTCTATGTGAAATATAATTTCTAACTAAAAGTAGAATAGCAAAAAATAATAGTACAGGTACCATCACTTTTACATTCCAGTTTAATAAGTAAGCTGTAATAGCAGCAGCAACAAAAGCGCTTAAGGCAGTAAAAAACCAACCACCAATAACATTAAATACACCAGCAACACGATACACAGCACTTTCACTTCCCCAAGCTCTATCGGCTAAAGATGTACCCATAGCCACCATAAATGTTACATAGGTTGTAGATAGTGGTAACTTCATGGAAGTTGCAATAGAAATTAACACACTAGCCACCATTAAGTTTACCGCCGCACGAACTAAATCGAAAGCAGGTTTGTCTTCATTGCTAGCAGTTTTGGTTTTAGATAAAGCTAAAGTAGGTTTGGAGAACTGATTTTCAATAAATGTTTTACTTGATTTGGGCAATAAGTCGTTAAACATATTAGATAGTCCCATTGATAATCTAACAACATTTCTTGATAAGAAATTAGGTTCAAAACGTTCCTTTACATCGTCTTGTCTAGATAAATCTACCGATGTTTTTACAACAGCTTTAGCCTTGCTTGAAAACCATAAGGTTAATACCATAACCAATCCAGCAACTAGTAGTAAATACGGTTGTGTAGGAACTTTTTGCGCTAGTATGCTCATGTTAAATTCGGTAGGTGAAAGGCCACTTGCAGACCAGGCTTCAAATGAATTGTATGCAGCTATTGGTACGCCAATAAAGTTTACCAAGTCGTTACCAGCAAAAGCCATAGCCAAAGCAAAAGTTCCAACAATAATTATTATAGTGTAAATATTGGTTTTTAATAGCTTAATGATTAAAACAGACAAAACGGTCCAAACAATAAAGTTAATAGCCACAAATAAGACTGTATTAGTCTGTATTAAAGTCATAAATTCAGGACTCATAAAAGCAGCACTTTTAAGCCCTTTTATTAAGATGAAATACATAATTGATGTAATGGCAAATCCACTAAATAGTGCGCCATACCAATATGGTTTTTCGTTAAATTTAAACGATAAGAGTAATCTTGAAATAAACTGAACAAACGCCCCAACAGAAAATGCCACAACCACCGAGAGGAGTATGCCGAGTATAATTTCTATAGCTTTTTCGTTGTTAATGTAGTTTGTAATGTTTAATAAGGTTTGCGAATCGTCAGCAGATATTTTAATAAGTGCCATACAAACTGAAGCTCCTAACAACTCGAAAACAATAGAAACAGTTGTTGATGTTGGTAAACCTAACGTATTAAAAAAGTCTAAGAGGAGAATATCGGTTAACATAACCGCCATGAAAATAATCATGATTTCGTTAAACATAAATTCGCTTGGGTTAAAAATACCTTTTCTAGCAACCTCCATCATACCGCTTGAAGATAGAGCTCCCATAGCAACACCTAAACTGGCAACAATCATTAGAGTTTTAAATGATACGGCTTTTGAGCCAATAGCAGAATTTAAAAAATTAACCGCATCGTTACTAACGCCAACTACTAAATCTGCGATGGCTAATACGGCCAAGGCGATAAGCATATAAATGTAAATGTTTTCCATTGAAATCAGTCAAAATTATCAATCAGCAAATTTCTTACATTATGCATAATGTTATGTTAAGCTAATGTTATGTTCTATTTATATTTCCTTAGCAATTAGTTGTATTTGTTTTAATTAAATAAAGGAAAACTTAAGCTCCCAATGTTAAATTTTTAATTTATTTAATTTTTAAAAACCTAAAAACCAGCGAATTAAAATTCTAATGTTAATTTAATGTTACGTAAATGTTTTTTTAATGTAAAATAAAGATGTATATTTGTTATGTAAGTATTAATAAAACCTAATTTATCATGAAAAATATATTATCAATAGTTTTAATGTTATGTTTTGGGTTAGCCTTTGCCCAAAGTAGCGATACTATTAAACCAAAATACGAAAAAAAAGGTAATTTAACAGAAGCGACTTATTATTACGATAACGGTGTTGTTAAGCAACATGGTTTTTTTAATAAAGCAGGTGAATTACATGGCACTTGGTCTAGTTTTGATTTACAAGGAAATAAACTAGCTGTAGGAAAATACGAAAACGGTACGAAAGTTGGTAAATGGTTTTTCTGGACAGAAGATACCTTAAAAGAGGTAGATTTTGTAGATTCTAGAATGGCTACAGTTAACGAATGGAAAAACAGCTCAACTATTGCTGTAAGAGATTAAAGCAAGTTCAAGTTTTTTATAACATAAAAAAGCTCTCAATTTCTTGAGAGCTTTTTTTGTATTAACAACTAACTATTCTTAGAAAGAGTAACTATAACCAATAGAAAACTCGGTTCCAACCTTTCTTTGTGTGTAAATTAATTCTTGACTAGCTTTGTAAGAGTCGTATAAACTTTCTCTTTCATCACCAAGAATGTTATTTATTTTTAAGTCGATAGAAGACTTTTTGTTTTCACCAAGTTTTTTGCTAAACGTAAAGTTTAAACTATGGAAAGGCTTGGTGTAAACATCTGGGATTTGACCAGTACCAACCACTTCTAATGATTCGCCTTGTACGTTGTAAAACAAACCAGCTTGTAAGCCCATATCGTCATTATCGTAATCGAAACCAGCATTGATTAAGTACGGCGATTGGCCTTGTAGCTCTCTTTTTCTATCAATGGTTTCACCATCTCTAGCCGCTAAAACTCTTCTGTCGTATTCACTATCAGACATGCTTAATTCTGAATAGATGTATGAGGCATTAACGTTTAATCTTAGTTTTTCTAAGTTGTTGGTTAAAAATCCAAAATTTTGTCTTAATTCAACTTCTGCACCAACTACGGTAGCATCACCAAGGTTGGCAATTGTTAATTGCTCTGCGGATGTTGGGAAGAAGGTTACTTCTAAAGGATCTTTAAAACCTTTGTAGAATCCACTAAAGGCAATCATTTGTCCTTTGTCTCTAAACAATTCATATCTAAGATCAAAGTTATTGATATATGTAGGCTTAACAGCATCAAATATAATATCGCCGTTGGCATCATAAATACCAAAACCGTTACCAATAAATGTTCTGTTAGTAATAGGGTCGAAAATCTGTGCTCTAGACGCTTCTTTAAACGATGGTCTAGCAGTTGTTCTAGAATAAGAACCTCTTAAGTTAGAGTTATCATTTAAGGCATAAATTAAGTTGGCCGAAGGGAACAAATCGTAGTTATCAATAGTACTTTGTCTATTGTAAACTTCGTCACCTTGAGCATTTTCTCCAGTATAAAATAATTGGTATAATTCTGTTCTAAGTCCTACAATGGCTTTTAAACTTTCACTTACGTTAAACTCGTTAGAGATGTATGTAGAATACACCATTTGTTCACTTTCGTAAGCATTAGATGGTTTAAATGTTTGATTACCTGTGGTAACTAGGTGTGTGCCTTCACCGCTTTCTGGTGTCCATAAGTTTTCATCCATTAGCAGTAAGTTTGTATTTCCATTAGGCACAATGTTGTTTGTTGCAGTCATGAAAAACTCATCAATACTAAAGTCTCTAAACTTATACACATAATTACCCCCAACTTGAAATTTAGCAGGTCTGTTAAATAGTTCATACTTTTTATCAAAATCTGCTTTAAACACCCAACTTTCTTCTAGTAAGTTTCTCCAAAGTCTGGTAGGGTTTGTCGTTGTACTAGGATCAATTATATATTGATTTTCTTGTGTTACAACAAGAGGTGTAATTCTATGATCTTTATCTTCTACTTTAGAGAAAGATGGAGATAAGGTCCAATCAAAATCCCAACCAGAATTAGCGCCTAGTTTATGGCTACCACTTAGGTTAAAGTTTGTAATAGAACGTTCGGTATAAAGTAAAGCGTCTTTTACAACATCTTCGTAAGCTCCACCGGTGTTATCTTGAGATAAATCCTGATCGAAGAATCCTGCTGACGATTCGCCATTTTGAATATGAAGTGCCGTAAATCTATATTTAGACAAATCGGTTTTAAACGTTAACCCCACAAGCGTATTAACTAATACTTCGTTTATCCCTTCGCTACCTTTACTATATAAAGAATAGCGAGGTTGGTATACACTTTTGTCTGCATCTTTTATGGCAGCACCATCAATTCTATCTTCATAAAATGTAGTGTTGTTTTTATATGAAGCAGAAGCTAAATAGCCTAATTTGTTACCATTTTTACCTACCTCGTACTGATTTCCTGCGGTTAGTCCTAAGTTAAAATTAGGAGCACTTGTTGCTTTGTCTGCTTTTAATTGTTCTTGAAACCTATTGGTTAACGAAGTTAAAAGTAACCTAGGTGGTCTGCCATTTGCGTCTGGACTAGTAGTAGGAATTGGTTGATATCTGTTAATTGGTAAGTTTCTTGTACCATCATCATAACCCCAAAAATCTGTGTCTCCACCTTCATAAGTTAAAAAATTATCTTTGAAGTGCATGTTTGGGTTATAACCAAAACCAGCAGAGATACTATATTCAGCTTTTGTAGGGAAATCTTTAGTGATAACATCTACAATACCACCAGTAAAATCGGCTGGCTGATCGGCATTTGCTGATTTAAGAACAATAACATTATCGATAATATTGGTAGGGAAAATATCCATAGGAATGGTGTTTCTGTCTGGGTCTAACCCAGGAATATCAACACCATTTAAAATAGATTTTGTGTAACGATCTCCAAGACCTCTTACATACACATATTTTCCACCTTGTACAGAAACTCCAGGAACACTTTTTACAGCACTTGCTATGTTACTTGCTCCTGTTTTCTTTATGCTTTGTGCCGAAAGCCCATCCATAACCACAGCAGATTTACGCTGCATATTTAAAACGGCATTTTCGGTATTTCTTTTAACGCTTGTTGTAATAACAACTTCATCTAATGAATTTGTCGTTAGCGTAACATCTAATACGGTAACATCATTTGCCTTAATAACTACGTCACTTATTTCTTTGGTTTCGTAACCAACAAAAGAGAAAATTAAAGTGTAAGTACCAGCCTCAAGTTCTAATTCATATTTCCCATCGAAATCTGAAGTCGTTCCCTTAGTGGTGTTTTTTATAATGACGTTGGCAAAAGGCATAGGGTCAACAAATTCACCATCAATTATAGTACCAGCTACTTTACCTGTTTGTGCATAACCTAATAAAGTTACAAACAACAAAGATAGCGTGAGTAATATTTTGTTTTTTTCCATCTGTGCTTTTTTGTTATTTCTTAACTTTCAGATGTTACTATAAAAACTTGTATGAGTTTAAGTGTTTATAGCTATTCCTAATCTTTAAGAAAGATTTAAAAAAAGCACTAAAGCCCTAATTGTTTTAGGTGAGCTTTAGTGCTTAAATATTGTTTTGTTTAGAAGTCTAAAGCTCCAGTTTCGCTTGCGTATGTCCAAATGAAAACAGATGTATCAGCTCCTGTAGTTTGGCTTCCTTGAGTAACAGCAGTTGCTTCGGTACCAAAGTTAGGTGCACTTACTGATGAAGTATTGTTGAAAATGTCTGATACGTTAGCAACACCTGTTGGTAATGCAACTTCCCAGTTAGATAATGTTAAGTCGCCATTGTTATAGTTGTTAGCAACACCGTCGTTATCTATTTCAACATCTGAACTTTCTTTAAAGTTAAATGCGTAGATATTGTTGTTTGCACCCATGGCGTTACTTCTAAAGTCTGCATATTCTCCACCTGCAGTATCTAAGTTACCTTTCATAGTAACATTTTGAAGTGTGTAAGATCCTACAGCAGAACCTTCAGGACCGTCAATTTCTAAAGCATGGTCTGAATTTCCACCTAAGATAATAACCGCATTGTCAATAGTTCCAGAATAAGCTTGATCGATATCAAGAGCGTCATCACCTTGTCCCCAAACTAATAAGTTAGAAGCATCTACAGTTCCACCAAAGAACTCGATACCATCATCAACGTTACCAACTACTTCAACGTGGTCTATTTCAGTTCCTCTACCAACACCACCTAGTGTTAATCCGTTAATTTCGTTACCTTCACCAATTAAAGTACCACCGTGTCTAATAGATACGTGTCTAATAACACCAGAACCATCTTCTGGATCTGTACCACCATAAAGACCAAACGTATCATCAGCAGGAATTCCTTCAATTTGCACTTCTTCAACATCTCCTGATAAAGAACAAGGCGCATAGCCCATTACTAAAAGACCACCCCAAAGCCCTTGGTTAGTTTCATCTAAGTTAGTTCCAGCAGTTTCACCACAAGAAATGTTATCGCTTTCTGATGTAAATATAATTGGTTGTTCTGGAGTACCGATAGCTTGAATATTACCACCTCTAGCAACAATTAATGCAGAAGATAATGATCCTTGACCAGCACGACCTTTAATAATAGTTCCTGGCTCAATAGTAAGTGTAACATCATCCATAACAACAACTTTTCTGTCTAATATGTAAATGTTGTCGTTAGTCCAAGTTTCGTCTATAGCAATACCACCAGCTTTTATTATAGTAGGGCATGTATCTTCGCTACCACCACCAGAGTTATTGTTGTTAATTGTAGTTTCCTCGATTACGATAGGTGTGTCGTCATCTTTAAAGCAGCCTGTTAAAACTAATGATAATAGTGTTATTACGGCTAAAGTTAATTTTCTCATTTTACTTTTTTTAAATTATTTAAGTTGCATTGATTTATTGGCGCAAAGAAACAGCTACATTGTAAAGTCTAGGTTAATTGAGAATTAAACCTATATGATTATAATGTTTAATTAGTGTTAACAGCTAGCCTAATATAGTTGTGGTAGCAAACATTAATTTAACATTGAAATGGTTATCTTGCACGCTTTAAACTATTAAGATGAACTGGGAACAATTACTATCGTTAAAGCGTTTTGGTGACACTAATAAAAGATTGCGAAAAGAGCAAGATGAAACCAGATTAGGGTTTGAAGTAGATTACGATCGCGTTATTTTTTCTTCAGAGTTTAGGAGTCTACAAGATAAAACACAAGTTATTCCATTGTCGAAAATCGATTTTGTGCATACCAGATTAACTCATAGCTTAGAAGTAAGTGTTGTAGCGAGAACGCTAGGCAGAAAAGTAGGTGCCAAGTTACTGGAGAAGTATCCGCACTTAAATACGGTACACGGGTATCAAGCTAACGATTTTGGTGCTATTGTAGCCGCCGCCGCATTGGCTCATGATATAGGGAATCCGCCATTTGGACATTCGGGAGAGAAAGCCATAGGTGAGTTTTTTAAAAATGGTAGTGGAACACATTTTAAGTCCTTTTTAACCGCTAAAGAATATCAAGATTTATGCGATTTTGAAGGTAATGCTAACGGGTTTAAAATTTTAACCGAAAGCCGCCAAGGAAGAGAAGGTGGTTTGCGATTAAGTTATGCTACTTTAGGTGCTTTTATGAAATATCCTAAAGAGTCACTACCTAAAAAGCCAACAACACATATAGCTGATAAGAAGTATGGGTTTTTTCAATCGGAAAAAGAGGTGTTTCTAGATGTTGCCAAAGAGCTTGGATTAATTAGTACAGGGAAAGATGATAGTGTAAGCTTTTCACGTCATCCATTAGCATATTTGGTAGAAGCTGCCGATGATATTTGTTATACTATAATCGATTTTGAAGATGGTATTAATTTAGGGTTAATTCAAGAAGAGTATGCATTAGAATATTTAATCAAATTAGTGAAAACTAATATTAATACTAAGAAATACCATAATCTATCTAATACTCAAGATCGGGTAAGTTATTTAAGAGCTTTAGCAATTAATACATTAATTAACGAAGCCGTTGAAGTGTTTTTAGATAATGAAGCATCTATTTTGAAAAACGACTTTCCCCATGCATTGTTAGACAAATGTTCATATGAAGCGCAAATAAATGATATTATAGCTCTTAGTGTTAAAAACATTTATCAATCTCAAGAAGTTATCGATAAGGAGATTGTAGGTTACGAAGTAATAAATAAACTACTACATGTTTACACCAAAACCGTACAAAATAAAGCTGATGGTAATTTAACAAATTTCGATAAGTTAATTCTTAGGTCTTTGCCTGAAACTGTTAATCTAAATCATGACGATTTATATAACAACTTAATGTCTATTTGTAATTACATTTCAAAACTGTCTGATGGTAAGATAAAAGAAACTTACTTAAAACTGATGGGGCAAAACATATAATTTTTACAAATATTATTTTAGCGTATATTTACATTCCAAATTTACTTAACTACTTAAAATGAGAAAAAACTTACTTGGTGTATTGGTTGTTCTTTTTGTAATATTTGCATGTATTTTGGTTATTAAAGAAGCAAATACGAACAGTAATCCTCAAATAGATTCCCAACAGTTTTATGTCGATTCAAATACCGATTTAGATTAATGTTTCTAAAAGTGCTTTAATGCTTTGGGCATCAATTTTACAAATGTGATGCAATTCTTTTGTTGTTCCATGTTCTATAAAATGGTTTGGGATACCTAGTATTTTAATAGTGTTTTTATACTTGTGTTTTGTGCAGAACTCAGAAATGGCACTACCAAAACCACCAATTATAGTTCCATCTTCAATTGTAATAATGGTATGATATTTTAAAAATATCTCATGAAGTAAATTTTCGTCTAAAGGAGCCAAAAAGCGCATGTCGTAATGAGAAACTTTTTCGTTGTTTTCTATTTTGTCAATAGCTTTAGTCACGTTTTGTGCTATACTTCCTAGGCTTAAAATAGCTACGTCGCTTCCAAATTTTAATTTAACCCCTTTACCAATTGGTGTTTCTTTAAAAGGTTGTTGCCAATCAATAATCTGTCCTCTCCCTCGTGGGTAACGAATAGCAATAGGTTTGTTTAAACCTAATTGAGCTGTGTAAAGAATATTGCGAAGTTCAATTTCATTTCTTGGTGCAAAAATAATAAGATTAGGAATACATCTTAGATAAGCTAAATCAAAAACACCATGATGTGTGGCACCATCATTTCCAACTAAACCAGCACGATCCAAACAAAAGATTACAGGCAGTTTTTGTAAGGCAACATCGTGTATAACTTGATCGTAGGCTCGTTGAAGAAATGTTGAATAAATATTACAAAACACCATAAAACCTTGTGTTGCCATACCAGCTGAAAGTGTTACAGCATGTTGCTCGGCTATGCCAACATCAAAAGCCCGATCAGGAAAGGCATCCATCATATATTTTAAAGAACTTCCTGTGGGCATGGCTGGTGTAATACCAACAATTTTGTCGTTTTTTTGGGCTAGTTCTACAATGGTTTTTCCAAAAACATCTTGAAATTTTGGCGGTTCATTACCGTTAGCTTTTTTGGGTAAAAGATCTCCTGTTTTAGAATCAAATTTACCAGGTGCATGATACTTAACTTGGTTTTCTTCAGCTTGCTTTAATCCTTTTCCTTTAGTGGTTATAACGTGAAGCAGCTTTGGGCCTTCAACAGATTTTAATCTATCCAGCTCATTAATTAATAAGGGAATATCATGTCCATCAATTGGGCCGGAATAATTAAAGTTAAGGGCTTCAAAAATATTGTCTTGTTTTTGAGTGCCTTTTTTAACATTGGTTAGGTATTGTTTTAAGGCACCAACACTTGGGTCTATACCAATAGCATTGTCGTTTAAAATTACTAATAAGTTGGCTTTAGTAACTCCGGCATGATTTAGGCCTTCAAACGCCATGCCGCTAGCAATAGAGGCGTCTCCAATTACAGCAATATGATGTTTGTTTTCTCCTTTTAATTTGGAAGCGATAGCCATTCCTAATGCCGCAGAAATGGAGGTTGAAGAATGTCCAACTCCAAAGGCGTCGTATTCACTCTCTGTGCGTTTGGGAAAGCCGCTTATACCGTTAAGTTGCCTGTTTGTATGGAAAATATCACGTCTTCCTGTAAGTATTTTATGACCATAAGCTTGATGACCAACATCCCAAATTAATAAATCGTTTGGAGTATCAAATACATAATGTAAAGCAATAGTAAGCTCAACAACCCCTAAACTAGCCCCTAAATGCCCTTCTTTTGTGGCAACAATATCTATAATGAATTGTCTTAAGTCTTTGGCTAAAGGCTCTAAATCACTTACGTAAAGTTTTTTTAAATCTTTTGGTGAGTTAATAAGATTTAAAGAAGGTTTCTTCATACAGAATATAGATTTGTTTAAAGAATAAGGTGAAAGTTTACAAAATTACCAAAATTTGAAAGGTTAGGTTTAAAATTTAGTGCTTTTTGAGTAGGAAAAAGTAAGTTACTGTATATATTTGCGTCTAAACTAATTATACAATCTAAATTTAAAGATAAAAAAATGAAAAAGCATTACCTCTATCTCTTTGTTTTTTTGAGTATGTTTTTAATGTCAGCAACTACTTTTTCGCAAGACTTGCTGTTAAACTCTAAATATCAAGCAATAGTTGAAGACTATTTTAACCAAAATAAAGAAGAATTTAACTTGCTTGAAAATGATTTTAATGACATTGTTATCGATAAAGAAGTTTTTTCTAAGAGTACCAAGCTTACCCACTTATATTTAAATCAGCGATATCAAGGAATAGAAATATTTAACGCTACGTCAAGTTTAGCTATAAAAGATAATAGTGTTTTTTATTACGCAAACAATTTTGTGGCCAATATTGCTAGTAAGGTTAATTCAACATCGCCACAATTGACAGCAGAAGAAGCTATTCTAGAAGTTGCTACTAAACTAAACTTAGGCAGTACTATAGGTTTAGAAAATATCGAAAAGAAGGGCTTTAGATATTTGTTTTCAAATGGGGGGATTTCTAAGAGTGATATCCCTGTTAAATTAGTGTTCTTTTTAGATGAAGAAAATAATTTAAAACTATCTTGGGATTTAAGTATACATACTATAGATGGGCAAGACTGGTGGAGTGTTAGGATTGACGCCTTGTCAGGTGATATTATTGATAAAACAAATTGGATGGTTAAATGTAGTTTTGAAGGAGATCATGAATTACACAACCACGAGATTGAAAATAATATAAAAGATAATACATCAACATTTAAGTTATTTAATGAAGAAAGCTTTATGGTTGATGGATCACAGTATAACGTTTTTGCTTTACCTATTGAAAGCCCCAACCATGGAGATAGATCATTAGTTATTGAACCGGCAGATCCATTAGCTTCCCCATATGGATGGCATGATGTTAATGGTGTTTCAGGTGCTGAATATACTATAACTAGAGGTAATAATGTTTGGGCACAAGAGGATATAAATGGCAATGATGGAACAGGATACTCTCCAGATGGAACAAATAATCTAAACTTTGACTTTAACTTGAATATTAATCAAGATCCTAACAGTTACCAAGATCCATCTATAACTAATTTATTTTACATGAATAATGTAATGCATGATATTTGGTATAAGTATGGTTTTGATGAAGAAAGTGGTAATTTTCAAGAAAATAACTATGGTAATGGAGGTTTAGGAGGAGATTATGTTTATGCAGATGGACAAGATGGTAGCTCTCTTAATAACGCTGTATTTGGAACTCCTCCTGAAGGTACAAATCCATATATGCAAATGTACTTATGGTCAGAAGTTGATGACCCACAACCACTAACTATTAATACAGGTTCTTTAGCTGGTGGTTATACTGCTTCGTATCCAGCAACAGGACCAGGGAATAATATAACAGCACCATCTTCTACACCAATTACAGCAGATTTAGCTTTAGTGAGTGATGGCTCTGCAAATCCAGAAGAAGGATGTAGTGCATTATCTAATTGGTTTTTAGTTAATGGAAAAATAGCTGTAATAAAAAGAGGTAATTGCTCATTTGTAGAAAAAATACAGTTTGCACAAAACGCAGGAGCAGTTGCAGTTATTATGGTTAATCATAATAACCCTGATAACGACCCTAACTATGTAGAGTATGTTAATATGGCTGGAGAATCAACTCCAGAATTTACAATTCCATCAATATTCATTAATTATGATAATGGTCAACCAATAATAAATTCCTTACAAAATGGAGATGTGATCAACGCTACAATAGTTAATAATGCATTTAGAAGAGATGGAAGTTTTGATAATGGGATTGTTTCTCATGAGTATGGACATGGTATTTCAACAAGATTAACAGGTGGTCCAAACAATAGTAATTGTTTACAAAATGGAGAACAAATGGGCGAAGGATGGTCAGACTGGTTTGCTCTAATGGTTACTTTAGATTCAGATGATGTTGCTGAGGATTTAAGAGGTATTGCTACTTATGCAGATGGCCAAAGTGCAGCAGGAGTAGGTATTAGACCAGTGCAGTATACAACAGATATGTCTGCAAATAATTATACTTATGGAGCTACAAATAATGACACCTTATTAGGATATGATACTAATGGCAATCCAGTCAATTGGAATGATAGTGTTCATAATATAGGCTTTGTTTGGGGAACTGTTTTATGGGATCTAACATGGGCTTACATAGATAAATATGGTTTTGATCCAGATTTATACAATGGAACAGGAGGTAATAATAAGGTCATGCAAATAGTAATAGATGGTCTTAAGTTACAACCATGCAGTCCTGGATTTGTTCAAGGTAGAGATGCTATCCTAGCGGCAGATATGGCTTTAACTGGAGGAGAAGACCAATGTTTAATTTGGGAAGTTTTTGCTAATAGAGGACTAGGTGTTAACGCTTCTCAAGGGTTTCCAACTATTATGACAGATCAAGTAGAAGATTTTACTATGCCAGATGAAAATGATCCTTCATTAGCTAATTGTACTACTTTAAGTGTTAATGAATTTAACCAAAGTGACTTTAAAATTTATCCTAATCCAACAGATAATAATATAAATATCAAGGTCAATAGAAGCTTTGGTAATGTTAAGGCAACACTTTTCGATATTAATGGAAGAAAAGTCCTTTCGCAATCAGGAGAACTTAATAATATTATGACATTAAATGTCAACAATGTTCAATCTGGAATTTATGTATTGAATATTGAAGGTACTAATGTTAGTATGAACCATAAGGTAATTATTAAATAAGTATTTTTTTAAAATATGTTTTAAAAGGGCAGCTATTTCAGCTGCCTTTTTTATTTTTACATATATGGAAAACCCATTCAACGATGAATATTTTATGAAAAAAGCCCTTCAGGAAGCAGAAGCAGCTTTTGATAAAGGTGAAATCCCTGTAGGAGCCGTTATTGTTATTAAAGATCGCATTATTGCTAGGGCCCATAATTTAACTGAAACTCTAAATGATGTTACTGCCCATGCCGAAATGCAAGCTATAACGGCTGCAGCCAATTTTTTAGGCGGTAAATATTTAAAAGATTGCACATTATATGTAACCTTAGAGCCCTGCCAAATGTGTGCTGGTGCGTTGTATTGGAGTCAAATAAGTAAAATTGTTTATGGTGCAAGAGATGAACAACGTGGTTGTATAAATTTAAATACTAAATTACATCCTAAAACAACAGTAGAAGGTGGTATTTTGGAAAAGGAGTCTTCTCAACTTATGAAACGGTTTTTTATAGAAAAGCGTAATTTAAATTAAAGTCATAAAAAACGCCCAACAAAAGTTGAGCGTTGAAACTGTAATAAGATATATAGATTAGATTACTTCCACGTTGGCAGCAACCATTCCTTTTCTTCCTTCTTCTTCAGTGTACTCTACGTTATCTCCTTCACGTAATTCTACGCCATTAAGGTTAGAAACGTGAACAAAGATGTCCTTTCCTGTTTCGTCGTTGGTAATGAATCCGTAACCTTTCGATTCATTAAAAAATTTAACTGTTCCAGTCATAATAAAAAAAATATAAATAATTAAAGGCCAAAGGTAGGCTTTTAATTAATACGTAATGTAAAGAAATCGTTTTATTTTAATTTTCTGAAAATCAGTATTTATGACGTTTTTGATTTTCGCGCATTTTATCGATGTTTTCCTTGGTAATCATATAGTCTTTAATGTCTTTATCTTTCCAGCGATAGTAAGAGAACAGAGGGAAAACTACAAAGAACAAGCCTGCTACACCTAAGCCAATATATTTTGGGTTGTCAACAATATAGCCAGTAACTATTCCAGTTAAGGAAGCTAAAAATACTATTCCGGTTATAATTTTAATTACTTTCATTTATGATGTAAAGTTAATTAATTCTCTACGGTATGCCGTTAATAATTTAGACTTCGACACAAACCCCAAATATTTTCCCTCTTTTATAACGGGTAAATTCCATGCTCCAGAGTTTTGAAATTTTTTCATGACACGATGCATATTATCTTTTTCATATATAATATAATCAGGTGGATTATGCATAAACGTTTCTACCGAAGTGCAATTGTATAAGGTTTGGTCAAACATCACGTTTCTAATATCGTCTAAAAGAATAATACCAACAAGTTGTTCTTCAGAGTTAATAACAGGAAACAGGTTTCTACTAGATTTTGCCACGCCTTTATGTAACATATCTCCTAAGGTCATTTCTGGGGTTAGTTTTATAAAACTGGTTTCAATAACATTATCAATATTCATTAATGTAAGAACACTTTTGTCTTTGTCGTGCGTTAATAATGCGCCTTTTTCAGCGAGTTCTCGAGTATAGATGGTATGTTCCATCGCATTTTTAGTAAGAATAAAGGACATCGATACGGTAATCATTAACGGAACAAAAAGGGCATAACCTCCTGTAACTTCAGCAATAAGAAAAATAGCGGTTAAAGGTGCATGAAGTACACCTGCAATTAATCCGGCCATACCAACCAACGTAAAATTAGCTTCAGAAACATGAAACCCAAACCCGATATGATTTATTATTTTGGCGACAACATTTCCCAAGGCACTTCCCATAACCAAGGTAGGAATAATTATTCCACCAGTTCCGCCAGCAGCAAAAGTGGTAGTCATGGCTATAGCTTTAAACACAGTTATGCCAAAAAGTAAGGTTATTACAACCCAAATATTATCAATATGATTATCGAAAGGTGTCTTTCCTAAGGCCGAAAGGTGGTCATCTGCAAGTAAATTATTAATAAATCCAAAACCTTCACCATATAGAGGCGGAATAAAATATAGCATAATACCAATAGCTAAACCACCAAATATTAACCGCTGTTTAGGCGTTTTAAATCGATTGAAAAACTTGAGAATAGCAAAATACATTTTAGAGAAATATATTGAGCCAAATGCCGTGCCAACACCTAAAACCAAATAGAATATAGTGTCTTTTAGAGCAAACGTATCGGTAACCTTAAAATTGAATAAGACTTCATTACCTAAAAAGAAATAGGAGGTTAATACAGAAGAAACCGAAGCTATAAGTAATGGTAAAAGCGAAGCAAACGTAAGATCCAAACTAAAAACCTCAACAGCAAATACAATGGCTGCAATAGGTGATTTGAAAATTGAGGCAATGGCTCCAGCCGAAGCACAGGCAATTAAAAGCGTTCGCGTTTTTTTATCAATATGAAACAGTCGCGACAAATTAGAACTTAGCGAAGCGCCGGACACAATTGCTGGTCCAAGCAATCCAACAGATCCACCAAAACCAACAGTTAAAGGTGCTGTGATTAACGGATAATAAATTTTCTTATAATTTAGAATGCCGCCTTTTTTTGATAGTGAAAATAAAACTGATGGAATGGCATGTTCAATAGGACGTTTCGAAATATATTTCACAAATAAGAAAACCAATAATAGCCCAATAACTGGTAATATAAAATACAACTGGTTTTGCGAGAAAACAATACCTTTTTCTAAAAGTGCTTCAATGCTAAAGGTGATGTTTTTTAAGGTTACAGAAACCAAGCCCGCCAAAAGCCCAACAAGAATACTTAGTAAAAAGACAAAGTTTTTTTGTGAGATATATTTATACCTCCAAATTAAAAAACGTTTTAAGTATGAATTGTTCTTTGGCATAAATTAAATCTACTAAAAAATCCTGCATTTAGCAGGATTTTAATAATTTATGATGGCATATTTACTTTTAGATGTAATTCTTTGAGTTGCTCATCATCAATTGGAGCAGGAGCGTCTATCATGATATCTCTTCCGGCATTGTTTTTTGGGAAGGCAATAAAATCACGTATGGTTTCTTGGCCGCCTAAAATGGCAACTAATCTATCCAAGCCAAAAGCAATTCCGCCATGTGGTGGTGCGCCATATTCAAAAGCATCCATTAAGAAACCAAATTGTGCTTTGGCTTCTTCAGGGGTAAATCCTAAATGGTCGAACATGATGGCTTGTGTATCTTTGTCGAAAATTCTAATAGAACCACCGCCAATTTCGTTTCCATTTAACACCAAATCGTAAGCATTGGCTTTAACATCTCCAGGGTTTGTGTTTAACAACTCTAATTGCCCTGGTTTTGGCGAGGTAAACGGATGATGCATGGCGTGATAACGTTCGGTATCTTCATCCCATTCCAATAACGGGAAATCAACGACCCAAAGTGGTGCAAATTCATTGGATTTTCGTAAGCCTAAACGCTCTGCAAGTTCCATACGTAACGCACTTAATTGAGCTCTCACTTTATTTTTATCACCAGAAAGCACACAAATTAAATCGCCTGCTTTAGCACCAGTGGCTTCTGCCCATTTAGCCAAATCGTCTTGGTTGTAAAATTTATCTACCGACGATTTAAAGCTACCATCGTCGTTATAGCGACAATAAACCATACCCAAGGCACCAACTTGAGGACGTTTTACCCAATCGATTAGTTTATCTATTTCTTTTCTTGAATAAGAGTTTCCACCAGGAACAGCGATTCCAACAACCAATTCGGCCGAATTAAATACGTTGAAATCTTTATGTTGAGCAACGGCATTTAACTCACCAAACTCCATCCCAAAACGAATGTCTGGTTTGTCATTGCCATACTTGCGCATAGCATCGTCATAAGTCATTCTTGGAAATTCTGCTACATCAACACCATTAATTTCTTTAAGTAAATGTCGTGTTAAACCTTCAAAAGTATTTAAAATATCTTCTTGCTCCACAAATGCCATTTCACAGTCTATTTGTGTGAATTCTGGTTGTCTATCGGCACGTAAATCTTCATCTCTAAAACATTTCACAATTTGGAAGTATTTATCCATACCACCAACCATAAGCAGTTGCTTGAAAGTTTGTGGCGATTGTGGAAGCGCATAAAACTGACCTTCGTTCATTCTACTTGGTACCACAAAATCGCGTGCGCCTTCTGGTGTAGATTTAATAAGGTAAGGGGTTTCTACTTCAATAAACTCTTCAGAGGATAAGTAACGTCTTACTTCCTGAGCGACTTTGTGTCTAAAAACTAAACTGTTTTTTACAGGGTTACGACGAATATCCAAATAACGATATTTCATACGTAATTCGTCACCACCGTCGGTATCGTCTTCAATAGTAAATGGTGGTAGTTTGGCTTCGTTTAAAATAGTAAGTTCTTTAACTAAAATTTCAATATCGCCTGTTGAGATATTAGGGTTTTTAGAAGCACGTTCAATAACGGTTCCCGTAACTTGAATAACAAACTCACGGCCTAACTTTTCGGCTTGTTGCATAATGGCCTTAGGGGTGCGTTCTTCATCAAAAATTAATTGGGTAATGCCGTAGCGGTCGCGTAAATCTACCCAAACCATAAATCCTTTATCACGAACTTTTTGTACCCAACCAGATAGGGTAACTTCTGTATTTATATGCGATGCTCTTAATTCACCACAGGTATGACTTCTGTACATAGTATTGTTTTAAGATGTGCAAATTTAAGGAAGTTATATGATTATTAAATAAAAAAGCCTCGGCAATTGCCGAGGACTTTTCGCTATTAATCAAACGACTCTAAACTAACTTAGAGAAGTGCTTTCATCCAGTTCATCTACAACAGACGTTGTTTTTCGTTTTAACCACATTTTAAATTTGGTGACTAAGAAGAATAATACAGGTACAATGATTAAAGTTAAGAAGGTAGCAATCAATAGTCCGTAAATTACGGTCCATGCTAAAGGCCCCCAGAATACAACGTTGTCTCCACCCATATAAACATGAGCATCAAATTCTTTAAATAGTGTAAAGAAATTAATGTTTAGCCCAATAGCTAATGGTACTAATCCTAGAATTGTTGTAATAGCTGTTAATAGTACTGGGCGTAAACGCGCTTTACCTGCTTTTACAATACTTTCGTACAAATCGTCTTTATCTAGGTAATCACTTTCCTCGAGGTTAAGGGTTACCTTTTTTCTATCAATTAATAATTGTGCGTAATCGAGAAGCACAACACCATTGTTTACCACAATTCCCGCTAAGGATATAATACCAACCATGGTCATCATAATAACAAAGGCACTTCCAGTAATTACAATGCCGCCAAATACACCAATTAAGCTTAAGAAAATGGCTAACATGATAATAGCTGGTTTTGAAATGGAGTTGAATTGGAAGATTAATATGAAGAAAATTAACCCTAAACCTGTAAAAAAGGCACCCATTAAAAAGGCCATTTGCTTGTTTTGCTCTTCTATTTGTCCTGTGTAATCAATTTTGATGTTTTTAGGCATATTTTCGTAGCTTAACATCTCATTTTGAATTTGGTTTACCACAGCGCCAGCATCGGTATGTCCAGGCGCTAATGCTGAATACACTGTAACAACACGCTTGGTGTCTTTATGTTTAATGGCACTAAATCCAGAAGAGTTTTCGGCATGAGCTATGGCAGACACAGGAATTTCTTTTATTTGCCCGCTAGCCATATCTCTAAAAGTGATTTTTTGATTAAATAAAGCACTTTTGTTGTAGCGGTTATCTTCGTTAAATCTTACATAAATATCATAATCGTCACCCCCTTTTTTATAAATACCAGCTTTCGATCCGAAAATAGAATTACGTAATTGTTGTCCAACTTGAGAGGCGCTAACACCTAATTCTCCTGCTTTTTCACGATCTACAATTACGCGCATTACAGGTTTATCTTTGTTAACATCTATTTTAAGTTCGTCAATACCTGCTATGTTTTTACTATTAATAAACTCCCGCATATTTTCGGCTGTATTGATAAGCTGGTTGTAATCATCGCCTTCAAGTTCTATGTTAATTGGGGAACCAGCTGGTGGCCCAGCGGCATCTTTTTCAACTGAAATTAAAACACCTGGATATATACCCACAAGTGCTTTTTGCACTTTCTTTAATAAGTCTTTACTGTCTTCTCCACGACGATATTTGTATTCGCGCATGGATGCTGTAATTTTGGCTTTATGAGGCATTTCGGCAGCTGATCCCATATCAGTTTGTGGGTTTCCTGCACCTTCACCAACTTGCGATACAGCACTTTCTACCATAAAGTTATAGTTACCGTCTTTATATTGCTCGTCATCCAAGACATCAAAAACAATCTTTTCAATTTCTTTAGTAATGGCATTGGTTTTTTCAATGGCGGTACCTTCGGGATATTCTATGTAAACAATAATTTGATTAGGATTGTTGTCTGGAAAAAATTCCACCTTAGTACGTTGCGATTGTAATGATGCGCCAAATGCTATGAATGATACAATAAGCAAAACAAAAGTGCCAATGCTAAAAGCGTAAGGTCGCCAACCTGTTAAGGCATAACGTAATTGTCTTTCATACCAGTTTTCTAATATTACTAAGAATTTGGTTTGAAATATATTGGCCCATTTGCGTAAAAATAAACGGTACACCCAAAGCATAATAGCTGTAAAAATCATTAAAGACCCAAGAGCACGATATTGGCCTGCAACAAAGTAAACAATAAGACCTAAAACAGTCATGATACTTGTTGTGATAATGATACGCTTTAACGGCATATCTTTGTCTTCAATACTCATAAATTGAGAGACTAATACCGAGTTGAAGAAAATAGCAACAAATAAAGAAGACCCTAATACAATGGACAATGTTTGCGGTAAAATCATCATAAACTCTCCCATAATACCTGGCCATAATCCTAATGGAATAAATGCGGCTACGGTTGTTGCTGTTGAAATAATAATAGGAAAGGCAATTTCACCAATACCTTTTTTGGCAGCTTCAATACGGCTCATGCCTTCTTCGTCCATTAAACGATAAACATTTTCAACCACTACAATACCGTTGTCAACCAACATACCTAACCCCATAATAAGTCCAAACAACACCATGGTATTTAAGGTGATACCAAACATGTTTAAAATCATAAGCGACATAAACATAGACATAGGAATGGCAAACCCAACAAAAATGGCATTTTTAAACCCTAAGAAGAACATTAGTACTGTTACAACTAGAATCACACCAAAAATGATATTGTTTACTAAGTCGTCTACTTGACCAATAGTTACTGAAGACTGGTCGTTTGTAATGGTAACGTCTAGGTCCTGAGGGAATTCGTTTTCAGTGGCTTCTTTTACTATGGTATGAATTTCTTCTGCAGCATGTACCATATTTTTCCCAGCACGCTTTTTAACGTCTAACATAACAACAGGATGGCCATATTCTCTAGCGTAAGTGGTTTTGTCTTCTTCTTGAAAACGCACAATAGCAACATCTTTTAAGTATATAGGGTTGTCGTTTTCAGATTTTACAACAAAGTTTTCAAGTTCTGAAGGTGATTCTATTTCACCTAAAATACGAATGGTTCTACGTTGTCCGCTAGCTTTAATATTTCCAGCCGACATGGTTACATTACCACCATTTATGGCATTTATAATATCGCTAAAGGTAACTTTTGCAGCTGTCATTTTATAAATATCAACAGCGACTTCTACCTCTTTTTCTTGAGCGCCACGAATGGAGACTTCTTTAATTTCTAGAAGGTCTTCAATTTCGTCTTCAAGGTATTCACCATATTCTTTAAGTTTATCTATGGGGTAATCTCCAGAGATATTAATATTAAGAATTGGCATTTCTTCTGAAAGGCTCAACTCGAACACATCGGGCTCTACTTTGGCACCGTTAAAGGTAGGCCAATCTTCGCCCGAGGTTTCCGATTCTATTTTATCTTTTACTTTTTGCTTGGCTTGTTCAACTGTAATATTTTCATCAAACTCCACAATTACCATTGCGTAATCTTCGGCAGAAGTAGAGGTTATTTCTACAACATTACTAACGGTTTTTAATTCGTCTTCAAGTGGATCTGTAATAAGTTTTTCAATGTCCTCGGCTGTGTTGCCTGGGTAAACAGTGCTTACATAAATTTTGGTTTCATTTACTTCAGGGAAGTTTTCTCGAGGCATATCGAAAAATGCAGATACACCAAGGTAAAAGAATACCAAGATAAGAACATATATGGTTGTTTTGTTATTAATTGCCCATGAGGACAATTTAAACTCTTTATCCACTTTTTTTTGTCTATCGGTCATAATAAATCTTTAATCAGTGGTTAATTAATTGAATCGGTTTCAAAACTAATAACCTTAACAGGTTGTTTGTCTTTTACACTTCTGGCACCTTCTTTTATAATTTCTGTACCCACTTCTACACCAGAAAGTACTTCTATGACATCGTTTTGTGTTTTTCCCGTTTTAATAATAACTTTTTTGGTGACGCCTTCGTTTTTATTGTTTTTATTTTCAACAACGTAAAGGTATTGTTCGCCTTCAGCGTTTTCTGAAATAACACTTTGAGGCACGAGAAAGGCGTTTTCGTTTGTGTAATCGTTAATCTTTAATTTGGCTGTAAGGTTTGGTTTTATGGTTTTGTCTTTATTTGGTAAGCCAACTTCTACTTTAAATGTTCTATTAGCAGGATTTATAAAATCGCCTGCTTGGCGCACTTTTGTTTCTACTGATTGTCCTAGTACAGGGAATTCAACATTAACATGTTTACCTTCGGTTATATCTTTTACATAACGTTCAGGGACATCGGTTTCAATGTACATATTACTTAGATTTACAATACGCATAAGTGGTGTTTGTCCTGCAGCAACTACGCTTCCTTTTTCGGTAATAACATCATCAATGGTTCCAGAAAAAGGTGCTTTTACCGTAGTTTTTGCCACTTGTTTTTTAAGTTGATCGACAGCTTTTTGTTGTGCTTCGTAATTAGATTTTGCTTGTAAAAACTGGATTTCGCTACCTATATTTTGATCCCATAGTCGCTTTTGACGTTCGTAAGTTGTTCTTGCTAATTCGGCTTGTATTTCAAGCTGTGATAATTGCTGACTTAAGCCACCGTCGTCTATCTTGGCTAAGGTTTGTCCTTTGTTTACTTTTTGGCCTTCTTTAACATAAACATGTGTTAAAATACCATTGTATTCTGGTGTTATAACTAAAAGGTCTTTTGTGGTAACATTTCCTTGAACTTCAAAATAGTGATTAAACACCTCTTCTTTAGCTATAAATGTGGTAATTAATGGCGCTTTTTTAACGGTGTCTAGTTTTGCTATGGCTTTATCTAACTGTTTTAGTTTATCTGTAGCGGCATGTTGCTCGGCAACAATTTCGGTGCGTTTTTTTCGTAATAACTCAAGGTTGTTTGAGCTAAGAACGTTTTCCATGGAGTTCTTCTTCTTTTCGCCACCACAAGAGGCTAAAATTAAAACAGTAATTGTAAGGGTGAATATTTTTTTCATGATGAGGTGTTACTTAATTAGTTTAATTGTACTGTATTTAAAACAGTTTCCAGTTCGGCTTTAGAGTTTATAACATTTAGCATAGCTTGTAAAAACTCTTGTTGCGCTGTGTATAATTGTGTTTGTGCTTGACGTAGTTCGAAACTAGACCCAACACCTTCAAAAAATTTGGTTTGGTTTTTACGTTCGATACGTTCGGCAAGGTTGAGGTTTTCTTTTTTATTATCGTATTCTTCAATAGCAAATTGATATTCGCTTTTAGCATTGGCTATTTGAAGTTTGAGTTGCTGTTCGGTTTCGGTTAAATCGGCTTTAGCTTTTTCTAGGTTAATTTTAGCGCGTTGTGTAGAGGCGCTTCGCATGCCAGAGCTAAAAATAGGAATGTTAAGGCTTACGCCAAAAAGTGACGATCCGTACCAATCTTGGTCGCTTTCTAAAAACGAAAACTCATCGCCAAAAGCAGCATAACCACCATTAATAAAAGCGTTAAGCGTTGGTAAGTATTTGCTTTTCTCTAATTTCACCAATAACTCTTTTGAAATCATATCGTTTTCAGCAATTTGATAATCGATTGTTTTTTCTACGGTATCGTCGGCTTCTAATAACCCAAGATTAATGTTTTCTGCTGTTAGAGTTTCTAAGTTGTCGGTTAAAGTGGTTTCCGAATTTAAATCAATACCAAGGGTAATGTTTAGCATTTGATAGGCTAGTGTTTTAAGTCGTTTGGCATTGCTTAAATAACTTTCTAAACCAGACAAGGTTATTTTTAATTGCTCGACGCTTTCTTCTTCTTCCAGACCGTTTTCGTAAATTTTTATAGTTTCATCTAAACTTTCAGAAACAACATCTATGTTACGATTAGCGATGGTTATGCTTTCTTCGGCTAAAAGGACATTTCCGTAAGCATCTATAACGGCTTTTCTAACTTCTAAATCGGTTTTGTTTTTAGCGTTTTTCGATATTTGTAAATACACCTTGGCCGATTGTAATCCCACTAAATAAGAGCCGTCAAACAATAATTGTGACAACGTTGCGGTAGCATTTACATTTTGTTTGGTGCCAAATCGTAAAGGGACAAATCCACTTGGCGAATTAACTTCGGTGTTGTTTCTAACTACGCCATCAAAATAGGTGTCTACAATATCAATAGTGCTTTGTGTGTTGTCAAAAGCAGCAGCAGGAAGTAATTGCACTTGCTGTTTTAGCCAGTTTTGATAGTCTATTCCTGCATTTAATTGCGGCAACCCTGTTGCTGTAGTTTCCCATTTTTGTTTTTCGGCAACTTCTATGTCGCGTTCGGCATTTTTTACGGCACGGTTGTTTTCTAGAGCAAAATTTATAGCTTCTTGTAAACTGAAACTATAGGTGTCTTTCTCTTGTGCAATAGATGATGTGGATAAGAGAATTCCAAAAAATATGATTAGGTATTTAGTCATTAATTATTGTTTTGATTGATTTCTAAATAGTTGTTTAAATAGGCAATGCCTTTAGATGTGCAAATACCACGTAAATGATATTCTAAGTAATTCTCCATAAGCATTTGCATTGAAAAATGTTCTAAAGGAAATAGTGTTTTATCTTTTAGAGCCATCATACAGTTAAAGTAAATTTTTGAAATAAACCCTACATTTAAATCTTCTCTAAATAGCCCCATGTTTTTACCGCGTTCTAAATTGCAGCTTACACAATCTTGCATAACACAATATTGTTTGTCCTTGATGTCATGAAATATTTTTGGATAATATTTTTCTAATTGAAATTGCGGAGACGATTTTTCATCCTTTAAATTTTGCATTAAAAACCGTTTTATTTCATAAATCTCATCAATGGGGTTTTTTTCTTGGTCTCGAATATCTTCAATACCGCTTGATATAGTTTGAAATAAATATTGTACAGTCTCTTCAACCAATACTGTTTTGTTAGAAAAGTACTGGTAAATAGTTTTTTTCGAGATGCCTTGAGTATTGGCAATATCATCCATAGTCACGCTCTTAAAACCATAGTTTAAGAACAAGTCAACGGCCGTTTTTAAAATATTCTGTTTCATAATTCTTGGCAAATCTACGACAGGAAACTTTAAAAACAAAAAAAGTTTCCTAAGTTTTAACGATTATTTAATATTGTGGTTTTGCTTGTTATAATGAAGACAAATACCGATTTTTGCCACATGCAAAAAGTACAGTACTATCAAGAGCAGTTTTTAGCGTATTTAGAAGTATTTTCTAAACAACGCCAACCAGAAAACCTTTACAATCCAATAAATTACATTTTAAAATTAGGGGGTAAGCGTTTGCGTCCTGTGTTAACATTAATGGCTGCCGATGTTTTTCAAGGGAGTAGTGAGCAGGCCATGCATGCTGCATTAAGTATAGAGGTATTTCATAATTTTTCATTAGTACATGACGATATTATGGACGATGCACCATTGCGTCGTGGACAAGAAACTGTTCATGAAAAATGGGATATTAACACGGGGATTTTATCTGGCGATGCTATGCTAATTCTAGCATATCAACTATTTGAAAATTATGAAGCGAAAACCTTTCAAGCATTAGCAAAATTGTTTAGTAAAACAGCCTTAGAGGTTTGCGAAGGACAACAATACGACATAGATTTTGAAACACGAGATGATGTTACCATTCCCGAATACTTAAAAATGATTGAGTACAAAACAGCTGTTTTAGTTGGTGCTGCTATGCAAATGGGAGCTATTGTTGCGCAAGCATCAGAAGAAAACCAAAAAGGCATTTACGAGTTTGGTAAAAATCTAGGAATTGCGTTTCAGTTACAAGACGATTATTTAGATGCTTTTGGTGACCCAAAAACGTTTGGGAAACAAGTTGGAGGTGATATTATTGAAAATAAGAAAACATACTTGTATTTAAAAGCCTTAGAGTTTTCTTCGGAAGATGATAAATTACAATTACAACATTTGTTTAGTATCAATCCCACAGATAATCGTGATAAAATAGAGACAGTTAAGCAATTTTTTGTGTCGAGTGGCTCAGCCAAAGCGACTAAAATTGAAATAAAAAATTACACCCAAAAAGCTTTTGATGTTTTGGAAACGTTACATATTTCAAACGACAATAAAGTCATGCTACAAGCATTTGGAGAACAATTAATGAATAGGAACGTGTAATGTCTTTACCTAAAACTTTCGAGGAATTAATTGCCGAAGCCAATCAAAAAGCACTATACGTAAAATTGATTAGGCAATTAAACAAAGACTTTTTGTATGCTAATATTGATTTAGATTTTGAAGATACTATCTTACCCGAAACCCTAAAATTACAACTTCATGAAATTGTTTATAACCTAATTCAGGAAAAATTTGCAGACTACCTTAACTTACTCTACATAATAGATGTGCCAGAACATAAAATTAAACAACTTAATGGCGACGATACCTTAAAATTATCGGAAGAAGTTACGTTTTTAATCTTGCTACGCGAATGGCAAAAAGTATGGTTTAGGCAACAATATTCTTAAAAATAAACTCTAACAAAAGGCATCCAAGGATCGGCATAAATACTCTTATCCTCATCATACAAAACATCAAAACGAATACCTACAGTGACATTTCTTGTGCGATAACCCGCACCAACAAACAATGCTGGATACCAATAATTTTGATCTTTTATATTTAGATTGTTTTCCCAGTTACGACTTACGTTTAGCTCTTCAAATTCGGTAGAAATTTGCAGTTCTTTTATCGGGTGGTATAAACCAATAACACTTCCGCCTAAAATAGTCGATTTATAATAATCTTTTCTAGAATTGTAAGTGCCGTTAAGTCCAACGCCTAAAGCAAATTGGCTGTTAAACTGATAAATAGCACTTGGTGCAAGCGTACCACTAAAAAAGCCATCGCCAAAACTAAGGCCAATACCACCACCAAACCTAACGTGTTGCCAAAAATTACTAGAATGTTCTTGAGCATTAGCACTTAATAAACCAATGCAAAATAGCACGACTAAAGCAGTATTTTTCATGTGTAATTTTTTAGAAAGATTTTTCATAAGTTATATCGTTGAATAAGAGATGTTATAAATATAATAAAACGCAGGTGTATTTTCGTAAAAATTGTACTTTTGTATAAATTTGCAAAACGCTAGAAAGCATTTTTAAAATATAATGGATAAATATTCCTTTTTAAACGCAGCACATACAGTATTCTTTGCTGAACTTTACGATCAATACTTAAAAAATCCTGATTCAGTTGAACCTAGTTGGAGAGCTTTTTTTCAAGGTTTCGATTTTGGTAGCGAATATGGAGAAAACATAAACTCTGAAATCGACCCAGAATTGGTGTGTCAACCAGTATCTGAAGAATTAACAAAAGAATTTCAGGTTGTAAAACTTATAGATGGTTACCGCACCAGAGGACATTTGTTTACAAAAACAAACCCTGTACGCGAACGTAGAAAATATAGCCCAAAGTTAGCTATAGAAAATTTTGGATTATCACAATCTGATTTAGATACCGTTTTTAACGCTGGAGAAATTCTTGGTATTGGCGCAAAAACCCTAAGAGAAATTCTTAAGCATCTTGATAGTATATATTGCGACTCTATAGGAGTTGAATACATGTATATTAGAAATCCAGAAGAAATTGATTGGATTCAGAAAAAACTTAATGTAAATGATAATCAACCTAACTTTTCAAACGACCAAAAAAAGCATATTCTAAAAAAACTTAATGAAGCAGTTTCTTTCGAAAACTTCTTGCATACAAAATATGTTGGTCAAAAACGATTTTCACTAGAAGGAGGAGAATCTTTAATTCCAGCACTAGATGCGGTTATTGAAAGAGCTTCAGAATACGATGTGAAAGAGTTTGTAATGGGAATGGCGCATCGTGGTCGCTTAAGTACATTAACAAATATATTTGGTAAATCTGCCAAAGATATTTTTAGTGAGTTTGATGGTAAAGATTACGAACAAAAAGTATTTGATGGCGATGTAAAATACCATTTAGGTTGGACTAGCGATCGTGAAACCGATAGCGGTAAAAAAATTAATTTAAATATTGCACCAAACCCTTCGCATTTAGAAACGGTTGGAGCAGTTGTAGAAGGTATTACAAGGGCTAAACAAGATGATAAATACCCGGATAATCCATCGCAAGTATTACCTATTGTAGTACATGGCGATGCTGCTATTTCTGGACAAGGTTTAGCCTATGAAGTAGTACAAATGGCCAAATTAGACGGTTATAAAACCAACGGAACTATTCATATTGTAGTAAATAACCAAGTTGGGTTTACCACCAATTATTTAGATGGACGTTCTAGTACCTATTGTACCGATGTTGGTAAAGTAACACTATCGCCAGTTATGCATGTTAATGCAGATGACGCCGAAGCTGTAGTACACGCCATGTTATTTGCGTTAGACTTTAGAATGCAATTTAAACGCGATGTGTTTATCGATTTGTTGGGCTACAGAAAGTATGGCCATAACGAAGGCGACGAACCTAAGTTTACACAGCCTCTTTTATATAAAGCTATCTCTAAACACCAAAACCCAAGAGATATTTATGCTTCAAAGTTGATTGAACAAGGTGTTATAGACGAAGCCTACGTAAAACAACTCGAAAAAAATTATAAAGCTAAATTAGAGGAAAGTTTAGAAGACTCTCGTAAGCAAGATAAAACAGTTATTACACCATTCATGCAAAACGAATGGGAAAATTATGTGACGGTTGAAGAAGATAAAATGCTAAAGCCAGTCGATACTAAATATCCAACTGAAAGCTTAAAACGCATTGCAGATGTTATTTCTTCATTGCCAGAAGACAAAAAATTCATCAGAAAAATTCAACGATTAGTACAATCTAGAAAAACAATGTTTGAAGAGAACAAACTAGATTGGGCTATGGCCGAGCATTTAGCATATGGCAGTTTGTTAGAGCAAGGACATGATGTGCGTATTTCTGGGCAAGATGTAGAACGAGGAACATTCTCACACCGTCATGCAGTTGTAAAAGTTGAAGATAGCGAAGAAGAAGTTATATTGCTAAACAATATTAGCGACGACCAAGGAAAGTTTTTTATCTATAACTCCTTATTATCAGAGTATGGCGTTGTTGGGTTCGATTATGGTTATGCCATGGCAAGTCCAAAAACTTTAACCATTTGGGAAGCACAATTTGGAGACTTTAGTAATGGCGCTCAAATTATGTTGGATCAATATATCTCTGCTGCCGAAGATAAATGGAAACTGCAAAATGGGTTGGTTATGTTACTGCCTCATGGTTACGAAGGACAAGGCGCTGAACATTCATCGGCACGTATGGAACGTTACTTACAATTATGTGCTAAAGATAATATGTACGTAGCCGATTGTACTACACCTGCCAACATGTTCCACTTATTGCGCAGACAAGTAAGAGCTAAGTTTAGAAAACCATTAATAGTATTCACGCCAAAAAGTTTATTACGTCATCCAAAATGTGTGTCAACTGTTGAAGAATTTGCAAACGGAAGTTTCCAAATGTTAATAGATGATACGTTGGTTGAACCTAAAAAAGTAAAAACGTTAGTTTTCTTAACAGGTAAATTCTATTACGATTTATTAGAAGAACGTGAAAAACTAGAAAGAGACGATGTCGCTTTAATAAGAATAGAACAATTATTCCCGCTTCCAGAAAAGCAAATTAAAGACATACTTAAAAAATACGAACATGTAGATGATGTTGTTTGGGCGCAAGAAGAACCAAGAAATATGGGAGCTTACGCACATATGTTAATGCATATAGATGAGGTGAAAACCTTTAGAGTAGCATCCAGACGCCCATATGGGGCTCCAGCAGCCGGTAGTGCCACACGTTCTAAGAAACGTCATCAAGAAGTCATCGACTATGTGTTCGATAAAACAAAAAATAATCAACGATAAAATATCCAAACATAAAATTATATCACAATGATTTTAGAAATGAAAGTGCCTTCACCAGGTGAATCTATTACCGAAGTAGAAATTGCAGAATGGTTAGTGCAAGATGGTGACTACGTAGAAAAAGACCAAGCTATTGCCGAAGTTGATAGTGATAAAGCCACTTTAGAACTTCCAGCAGAAGCTAGTGGAACCATTACACTTAAAGCCGAAGAAGGCGATGCCGTAGCAGTGGGAGAAGTTGTATGTTTAATAGATACAAGTGCTGAAAAGCCTGAAGGAGGTGAAGCGCCAGCTAAAGAAGAGAAAAAAGAAGAAGCTCCTAAAGTTGAAGAAAAGAAAGCCGAACCTGCAGCAGAGAATAAAACCTACGCAACAGGAACAGCAAGTCCAGCAGCTAAAAAAATATTAGCCGAAAAAGGCATGGAAGCTTCACAAGTAAAAGGTACAGGTAAAGATGGCCGCGTAACAAAAAACGATGCCGTTAATGCAAAACCATCTATGGGAACACCAACAGGAGGGAACAGAGGTGAATCGCGTTCAAAACTATCCATGCTTCGTCGTAAAGTTGCAGAGCGTTTGGTGTCTGCTAAAAACGAAACAGCCATGTTAACAACGTTTAACGAAGCGAATATGACACCTATTTTCGAACTTCGTAAACAATACAAAGAAGCGTTCAAAGAAAAACATGGTGTAAGTCTTGGGTTTATGAGTTTCTTTACCAAAGCTGTTGTAAGAGCGTTACAAGAATATCCAGCAGTAAACTCTATGATAGATGGAAAGGAAATGATATCTTACGATTTTTGTGATATAAGTATTGCCGTTTCAGGACCAAAAGGATTAATGGTTCCTGTTATTAGAAATGCTGAAAACTTAACCTTTAGAGGTGTTGAAGCTGAAGTGAAACGTTTAGCACTTCGCGCCCGTGATGGCCAGATTACCGTAGATGAAATGACAGGTGGAACATTTACTATTTCTAACGGAGGCGTATTTGGTAGTATGTTATCTACACCAATTATCAATCCGCCACAAAGTGGTATTTTAGGTATGCACAATATTATTGAGCGTCCTATAGCTGTTGATGGTAACGTAGAAATTCACCCAATGATGTATTTGGCATTATCTTACGATCATAGAATCATTGATGGTAAAGAATCTGTTGGATTCTTGGTATCTATTAAAGAAGCCTTAGAAAATCCAGTAGAATTATTAATGAATGGTGATGTTAAAAAAGCTTTAGAGCTTTAAGAAAAATAACTTTCTAAAATCAAAAAAGCGCGATGAGATTTATTTCATCGCGCTTTTTTATACAACTAACTAACTAAAAAAAATTAACGAGTATATTTAATGAAATTACTGCTATAGCGAGAACTATAATACCAATTATAAAATACTTACCAATAGGTTTTAAATTGTTGTTCATGACATAAAGGTTTTCGTATTCACTTGGCATAGTTTTGTTGGGTTTTTTTGAGAAAACTCTACGCCCCCTTTGACGTAGAGTTTTTTATGATCCTTCTAATAAAATAATTAAAAGGGAATTTTGATTAATAGCATTCCAAATATCTAAAATTAATAGATGTCAAACAATACGTATAAATACGTATTTTTATACAGAGGACTCCATAAAAAAAGCTCTATCACAAAATATAAATGTGTATAGAGCTCCTTTATTCCCCTTGTAATTAATAGCATTGTAAAATTCGGAAATAAAAAGGTGTTAAACAATACGTATTTATACGTATTTTTTCTATAAATAAGCTTCTATTTCTTTAGCAAAAAGTGCTAGACTAGTGTCTTTACAATCTAATTTTAATTTTTTTGAGATGTTGCTTTTATGTTTTTCTACAGTTCTTTTAGAAACAAACAAAATGTCCCCAATCTCTTTGGCTGTTTTACTTTTAGCGGTAAGTTTTAAAACCTCTTTTTCTGTAGGTGTTAATAATTTAAGTTCTTCTGGAACTTGTTCTTTTTCTAAGTGAGATAGAAGTTCTGGACTAAAATAAGAGGTATTTTCTAAAATAGAAGCAATACAGTTTTCTATTTCGGTAAGTGCAAACTCTTTAAGGACATAGCCATAAATGCCTAAAGATTTGGCTTGGTTATAGATAGATTCATCTTTTTCGAAAGTAATTATAATGATTTTTGTATTAAACTGATTGTTTTTGCATTTTTCGGCAATTTGTAAGCCTGTTAAATAAGGCATTTGTATATCCAAAATAGCAATATCTGGTTGCAAATCTTCTATGAGTTGATAGGCTTGTTTGCCATTCTTAGCGCTATCTAGAACATTGTAATGACGTTCTTTCAGGAAATCTTCTAACCCTTTAAGTATAAGTGGATGGTCGTCTGCTATTATTATTGAGGGCTTTTTCATGATGTGGCTATTAATCTTGTCATGTAAAGATAATGACTTTTCTTTTTAATTAGAAGAAAAGTATTACAGCTTTAAGTACAAGTATTTTTTTTCGTAATCTATAACTGCTTTTCCCTTTTTTAAAATATCGGCACCAATTATCCCATCAACAGGATCTGCATTATGATTAATAAGAGCCGTGTTTACATGAGTAAGACTAAATAAAATTAAAGCAACTTTTTCTTTTTTCCATTTGCCAATTTTTACTTTATTCTTTTTGGAAATTTGTGTTATCATATCACTAGCGCCAGCACCTGCGGCTCTAACTTCAGAATCTTTTGCTTTAAGTTTAAAACGACTAATGCTTTCAAAATCTAAACAAGAACTAGAGGCACCAGTATCTAAAATAAACGAACCTTTTACACCGTTTATAGAAGCTCTAATTTCAAAATGATTGGTTTTGGTAAGATGTAATTTTTTTCTAACGTATCCTTTTTTTAGTAAAAAGTCTTTTAATTCTTCAGGAGATTTCTCTTTCATTCTTCATTAATTTTTTAGAACTGTAAAAATACAACGCTTCATATTAAGAAAACGGTTGTAATATAATAAATTAAGGTAAAATGCTCTATGTATTTAGTGTGATGAAATAGTAAGCGAAAACATACCGCAATGCTAATGACTTTTATATTTTTGTGCTTATGATTATAACAGATACCCATACACATTTATATAGCGATGCTTTTAATGATGATAGAGCAGAAATGATACAACGCGCTTTAAATCTTGGTGTGCAACGTTTTTTTATTCCTGCTATAGACTCAACTTACACAAAAGCGATGTACGAGTTAGAAGCTAATTTTAAAGAACACGTACATTTAATGATGGGGTTACACCCAACATCTGTAAAAGATAATTATAAAGATGAGCTAGCACATGTTGAAGAGCAATTAGCCAAACGTGAGTTTTGTGCCGTTGGCGAAATTGGTATCGATTTGTATTGGGACGCCTCTACCTTAGAAATACAAAAAGAAGCGTTTAAACACCAAATACAATTAGCTAAACACTATAACTTACCTATTGTTATTCATTGTCGCGAAGCTTTCGATGAAATTTTTGACGTTTTAGAAACCGAAAAAGATGATAAGCTCTACGGGATTTTTCATTGCTTTACAGGCACTATAGAACAAGCCGAAAAAGCTATATCGTACAATATGAAACTAGGTGTTGGAGGTGTAGTGACGTTTAAAAACGGAAAAATTGATCAATTTATAAATCAAATAGATTTAAAACATATTGTGTTAGAAACCGATTCACCTTATTTAGCGCCAACACCTTATCGCGGTAAGCGTAATGAAAGCGCCTATGTAGTAAAGGTTTTAGAAAAACTATCGGAATTATATGGTGTTTCACAAGAAGACATCGCAGAAATTACTACTAAAAATTCTAAAGAGATTTTTAAAATATAGCCTATGGATAAGCAACCTAATATACTTTTAATCTATACAGGAGGAACCATAGGTATGGTGAAAAATCCTAATACAGGAGCTTTAAAAGCCTTTAATTTTGATAATCTGTTGAAACGTATTCCTGAGTTGAAATTAATAAGCTGCAATATTTCTACAGTATCTTTTGATGAACCTATCGATTCCTCAAACATGAATCCTAGTTATTGGGTGCAAATTGCCGAAATAATAGAGGAACACTATGATGCTTATGATGGCTTTGTTGTGTTACATGGCAGCGATACGATGAGTTACACCGCTTCAGCATTAAGCTTTATGTTAGAAAACTTATCAAAACCAGTTATTTTAACAGGCTCGCAATTACCAATAGGCGATTTAAGAACAGATGCCAAAGAAAATTTAATCACCTCTATACAAATGGCATCGCTACAAAAACGAAATAGACCTGTAATTAGAGAAGTGGGGCTATATTTTGAATATAAATTATACAGAGGAAACAGAACAACAAAAATAAATGCCGAACATTTTGAAGCCTTCGAGTCGTTAAATTATCCACATTTAGCAGAATCTGGAGTACATTTAAACGTTAATTACGACGATTTATTTAAACCCAATGCGCGAAAAAAACTAGTTGTACACAAACAATTTGATAACAATATTGCTTTAATAAAGTTATTCCCAGGAATATCAAAAGCCGTTTTAGACTGTATGGTACACAATCCTAAATTAAAAGGCATTATTTTAGAAACCTATGGAGCAGGAAATGCTACAACAGAAGATTGGTTTGTTGAGGTAATTAAAACGGCCTTAAAAAATGGTATTCAAGTTATAAATGTCACCCAATGTTCGGGTGGAAGTGTTAACATGGGAAGCTACGAAACGAGTTCTCAGTTAAAATCATTAGGTGTAATTTCTGGAAAAGATATCACAACCGAGGCCGCTGTAACAAAATTAATGTATATGTTAGGAGAAAAAATTTCCTCTAAAACGTTCAAAACCATATTCGAAACCTCTTTAAGAGGTGAAATGACATAAAATTAACTGTGAAAATTTTTACCTTTCAAAAGTTTTTTTGTTATTTGCTTGGTCGTATTATAGAATAATACTAAATAAACAGAGAGGTGGCCGAGTGGTCGAAGGCGCACGCCTGGAAAGTGTGTATACGCCAAAAGCGTATCGAGGGTTCGAATCCCTTCCTCTCTGCTGTTAATTTATTCTATAATCACATTTTTTTTATATCTTTAAACACTTTAACTAATAAAATTAAGAACAAGAACAATGAAAAGATTATTTTCAATCCTTGCCATCATGTGTTTTATGGCACTAGGAACAGCTAATGCAACTACTTACGCAACCTCTGCAAACGCAGTTGCAGCAACAATTCAAGAAGATGCCGCTGAAGACGATGCAGCAGCAGAAGAAACCTTAGGATTTCACCAAGAACTTAAAAAACGTTTTATAGAAGGTGGTCCTGTTTTTATGGGAATCGTTTTATTATGTTTAATTCTTGGGCTAGCTATCGCTATAGAGAGAATTATCTTTTTAAATCTTTCTACTACAAACACAAAAAAATTAACTAAAGACGTTGAAGACGCACTACAGTCTGGTGGTGTAGAAGCGGCTAAAGAAGTTTGTCGTGATACAAAAGGACCTGTTGCTTCTATATTCTACCAAGGATTAGATAGAACAGACGAAGGTATCGAAGCTGCCGAAAAAGCTGTTGTAGCTTACGGTGGTGTTCAAATGGGACAATTAGAGAAAAATGTTTCTTGGATTTCTTTATTTATCGCACTTGCACCAATGTTAGGATTTATGGGTACTGTAATTGGTATGATTAAAGCCTTCGATAAAATTCAAGCTGCTGGAGATATGCAACCATCACTTGTTGCTGGTGGTATTAAGGTAGCACTTTTAACAACGGTATTTGGTCTTATCGTTGCAATTATTCTTCAAATTTTCTACAACTACATTATTGCTAAAATCGACAGTATCGTTAACGATATGGAAGATGCTTCGATTACTTTAATGGACTTATTGATTAGAAATAAGAAGTAATAATTTTTTAACTAAATACAATTATGAATTTACATAAGATATTAAAAATATTAGCTGGCCTATTAGGTATTGCTGGTATTGTTGCCCTAATTAGCCTTATTGCTACAGGGGACGATACTATAAAAGCAGATGCCCTAGCAGGTGATACAGCTATTATCGATCCTATAGCCTATATTGCTTACATTGTAATGCTATTAGTAATAGGTCTAGTTGTAGTTTTCGTGTTAAAAAACTTATTCACGAATACGGCAACATTAAAAAACACGTTAATAAGTCTAGGAGCTTTTGTGCTGTTAGCACTTATTTGCTACTTTGCTTTTGCTAATGGTGTAGAAACTCCATTAAGCGATGGTGAAATGCTTTCTGAAAATGGTTCAAAGCTTATAGGAGCAGGACTATATATGTTCTACTTCCTTGTATTAATAGCAGGTGGAGCCATGTTATTTTCAGGAGTTAAAAAAATGATAAACAGATAACAATTAATTATGGCAAAAAGATCAGCACCAGAAGTGAATGCAGGCTCAATGGCTGACATTGCTTTCTTACTATTAATTTTCTTCTTAGTAACAACAACCATAGAAACAGATTCTGGATTAAGCAGAAAACTACCTCCTATGGAAGAGCAAGAAGAAGATGTTATCATTAAAGAGAAAAACATTTTCCAGATTAATGTAAACAGAAATAATGAACTGTTACTTAAAACTGGAGGAGAAGAAAAGCTTTTAAATATTGAAGATTTAAGAGCCGAAGCAGTTAAGTTTCTTGATAATGGTGGCGGTACTGGTGAAGATGCTTGTAAGAGATGTAAAGGTAGTAAAAACCCTAAGTCTTCAGATAATTTTCAAAAAGCAGTAGTATCACTACAAAGTGATAGGGCAACTAAGTACGATACTTATATTGCTGTGCAAAATGAAGTTATCGCGGCATACAACCAGTTAAGAAATAGAGAATTTAAAAGAGATTTTCCTGGCGAAGATATGAGTTTTGTGGAAGCTGAAAAGCTATATAACGATCCACGAACAAGTTCTAGCGAGAAGGATAAATTAAAGGAGAAATTAGAGAAAATAAAACTATTAATTCCTCAAAAATTCTCTGAGGCAGAGCCTAAAAAGTCTAATTAGATAACACAGAGATATGTCTAAATTTAAAAAGAAAAAATCAGGTGATTTACCTGCGATTTCTACAGCATCCTTACCAGATATTGTATTCATGCTATTGTTCTTCTTTATGGTGGCAACAGTAATGAGACAAAATACTTTAAAGGTGCAAAACAGTTTACCGGCAGCAGACCAAGTTGAAAAACTAGATAAAAAAGATTTGGTTATGTATATATATGTTGGTAAGCCTAGTAGCAACTACCAAAGTAAATATGGTACAGAGGCAAGAATTCAGTTAAATGATAAATTTGCCGATGTTGACGATATCGCTGCTTTTATTCAAGCAGAACGCGCATCAAAAAGAGAAGAGCTAGTTCCTTTTCTTACCACATCTTTAAAAGTAGATAGTGATGCCAATATGGGTATTGTTACCGATATTAAACAAGAGTTACGTAAAGTAAATGCTCTAAAAATAAATTATACAACCAGAAAAGGTGATGCTTTAGCTGGTTTAAAGGATTAGTTTATAATCTTAATTTTATAAAAGTAAAGGCGTTTTGAGAAATCATCACGCCTTTATTTATATTCAGCTTGTATGTCTATGAAATCTATTTGTCTTTTTACTATATGTTGTTTTATAACTTGTGTTTGTTTTTCGCAAGATAACAATGTAGTTTTAGATTCAACAGAGTCTTTAGATAAGCGTTATAAAGAAGATCAATTCTATTTTGCAGTTACATATAACCTTATGGCAAATAAGCCGAGTGATGTTTCTCAAACGGGTTTTTCAAGTGGGTTTCATTTAGGTTTTATAAAAGATATGCCTATTAATAAAAGAAGAAACCTAGCCATTGGATTAGGTTTAGGCCTAGCTAGAAGTAGTTTTAATCATAACCTGCTTATTAACAAGGATGAATCTAGCACTTATACATTTGAAAAGCTAAATAATCTAGACAATGTTAGCTACACCAAAAACAGGTTAATCAATTATTTAGTAGAAGTTCCTCTTGAGTTTAGATGGCGAAGTTCTACTGCCGATAGTTACAAATTTTGGCGTATTTACAGTGGCATAAAATTGGGATATTCACTCTATAATGCCGCTAAATATAAAGGAAGCTTAGGAAAAATTACTGTCGATAATATAGATGGGTTTAATAAATTTCAATATGGTGCTACGCTAGGGTTTGGTTATAACACCTGGAACTTTCATATTTATTATGCTTTAACACCATTGTTTGAAAAGCAGGCTAGAGTAAATGGCAATACGATTGATATTAACGAAATTAGAATAGGTTTAATATTTTACATTTTATAACCAATAGTTAAGGAGTAATAACTGCGGCATAAAACCAATAAAAAGGCCAACCAATAACTCTGGAAAGGTATGTGCTTTTAAATGCAACCTTGATGTTGCAACAGCTCCTGTAATAATGGCAAGTAACGCAAGTGTGCCATTTATATTAATGCTAAAATAGAGGCTTAAAGCAAAGAAAAACATTGTTATGCCGGCTAATCCCATCATATGTATACTTGCTTTAAACTGAAAGAACGCTAAAATTAAACAAGTAATAGTTGATATTAATATTCCAAGAAAAAAGTAATAGAGCTCAACAATCTCAGAAATAGGAAGCACGCGGTTTATAATAAGGAGCACTATAATACAATTTAAACACAACGGAATAACACGCTCCTTCACGTTTTTTAAGTAAATACTTTCGGCTTTATTTAATGTTTTAAGTAGAAAAAAAAGTAAAATAGGAAGTAATACCGTTAAAATAGAAATAGAGACTAGTTTAGCATAAATAATCTCCTCGGGTATAAACCGTCTGGTTTTAGAAAAATAAAAAAGAACCCCTAACAATGGCATAATAATAGGGTGAAATATAAATGATATGCTTTTTAAAATATGATGTATCATATTTTTTTGCGTAGTCGAGCTACTGGAATATCTAATTGCTCTCTATATTTAGCAACTGTTCGTCTAGCAATTGGGTAACCTTTCTCTTTTAATATTTTAGATAAAGCCTCGTCGGTGTATGGTTTTCTCTTATTTTCTTTTTCGATAACAGTTTCTAGAATTTTTTTAATTTCTCTAGTTGAAACATCTTCTCCTTGATCATTTTTCATAGACTCAGAAAAGAACTCTTTAATTAGCTTTGTGCCATAAGGCGTATCAACATATTTACTGTTGGCTACACGCGATACTGTAGAAACATCCATGTCAATTTCATCGGCAATATCTTTTAAAATCATAGGTTTTAAATTGCGTTCATCGCCTGTAAGGAAGTATTCTTTTTGGTAGTGCATAATAGCACTCATGGTTACAAATAAGGTTTGTTGACGTTGTTTTATTGCTTCAATAAACCATTTGGCGGCATCTAGCTTTTGCTTAATAAAGAGTACAGCATCTTTTTGAGATTTAGATTTGTCTTTAGAAGCTTTATAGCCTTTAAGCATGTTGCTATATTCGTTAGAAACATGGAGTTCTGGTGCATTTCTACCATTTAAGGTAAGTTCTAATTCACCATCTACAATTTTTATAGCAAAATCTGGAACAACATGCTCGACAATTCTATTATTCCCAGAGTAAGAACCACCAGGTTTAGGGTTTAAACGCTCAACCTCATGAATAGCATCTTTAAGCTGTTCTTCATCTATATCGAATTTTTGTAATAATTTTTTGTAGTGCTTTTTTGTGAATTGCTCAAAAGCATTATCAATAATATTAATAGCTAATTCAATAGCTTTTGTTTTCTCTTTTCGATGTAATTGAATGCTTAAACACTCTTGTAAATCTCTTGCGCCAACTCCTGCGGGATCTAGTTGATGCACTTTTTTTAAGACGCTTTCCACTGTAGTTTCATCGGTGTAAACATTCTGCGTAAAGGCTAGATCGTCTACAATATCACTTAAAGGACGTCTTACATAACCGCTTTCATCAACACTGCCTACTAAAAACTCGGCAATGCCACGCTCTTCATCATTAAGCCTAAAGGTGTTGAGCTGATTTTTTAAATGCTGTGTAAACGATGTGCCAGCGGCATAAGGTACATTTTTTTCTTCATCGTCACTACTGTAGTTTTTGGAGCGTGTTCTATAATCAGGAATTTCATCGTCGCTTAAATACTCATCTACATTAATATCTTCGGCATTTATTTCTTCGTTATCTGAAAAATCGTCTTGAGTGTCTTCAAAAACATCGTCAAACTCTTCCTTGGTTTGTTCTTTACCACTTTCTAAGGCAGGATTTTCTTCTAGTTCTTGCTTAAGGCGTTGCTCAAATGCTTGTGTTGGCAACTGTATCAGTTTCATTAACTGAATTTGTTGCGGCGACAATTTTTGCGATAATTTAAACTGTAAATGTTGTTTGAGCATGTGTAATAAAAGGTTTCAATAAATTTAAAAAAAAACAATCTATATTTTATACGTAAACATAGATTGTTTTATTGAATTTTTTATGTGTGTTTTTTATTAGAATTCGGCATTTTGAGGTGTTCTTGGAAATGGTATAACATCTCTAATATTGGTCATACCCGTAGCAAACATAACTAAACGCTCGAAACCAAGCCCAAATCCAGAGTGAACAGCGGTACCGTATTTACGTAAATCGAGATACCACCAAAGTTCTTTTTCGTCAATATCTAAGGCGTTCATTTTTTCTTTTAAAACCTCTAAACGTTCTTCACGTTGGGCACCACCAACAATCTCGCCAATACCAGGAAATAAAATATCCATTGCGCGAACGGTTTTACCATCGTCGTTTAAGCGCATGTAAAAGGCTTTAATATTGGCTGGGTAATCAAATAAAATTACGGGACACTTAAAGTGTTTTTCTACTAAATAGCGTTCGTGCTCACTTTGTAAGTCGGCACCCCATTCTTCTATTACATAGTTAAACTTTTTCTTTTTGTTGGGTTTAGAGTTGCGTAGAATATCGATAGCTTCGGTGTAACTTACGCGTTTAAAATTGTTATCTACAACAAACCTTAGTTTTTCAATTAAAGACATGGAACTACGTTGGGCTTGAGGTTTTGTTTTTTCCTCGTCTAGTAAACGTTTTTCTAAAAACTCAAGGTCTTCCATATTGTTTTTTAAAACATGTCCTAAAACCGATTTCATAAAGTCTTCTGCTAGGTCCATGTTTCCATCTAAATCCATAAAGGCAACTTCTGGTTCAATCATCCAAAATTCTGCTAAATGGCGTGATGTATTGGAGTTTTCTGCTCTAAATGTTGGGCCAAACGTATATACTTTTCCTAAAGACATGGCATACGTTTCGGCTTCTAATTGTCCTGAAACAGTGAGGTTTGTTTCTCTGCCAAAGAAATCTTCTTTGTAATCTACATCGCCTTGGTCGTTTAACGGTGGGTTTTTATCATCTAAATTAGTGACTCTAAACATTTCTCCGGCACCTTCGGCATCGCTTCCTGTAATAATTGGCGTATGCATATAATAAAAGCCATTTTCGTTGAAATATTTATGAATAGCAAACGATAACGACGAGCGTAAACGCATAATAGCACTAAACGTGTTGGTTCTTGTGCGTAAATGGGCGTTATCTCTTAAGAATTCGAAAGAGTGTTTTTTTGGTTGAATAGGGTAGGTTTCAGAATCTGAATCGCCTAAAATCTCAATTTCAGTAACGGTAATTTCTACCTTTTGTCCTTTTCCTTGACTTTCTACTAATTCTCCTTTTATATGAGCCGCCGCACCTGTTGTAATGCGTTTTAATAAAGCTTCATCGGTATTTTCAAAATCAACTACACACTGTATGTTTTTTAAAGTAGATCCGTCGTTTAAAGCAACAAAACGATTTGCTCTAAACGTTCTAACCCAACCTTTAATTTCTATGGGTTGAAGTGTAGGTTCTTGTGTTAATAATTCTGCAACTGTATAAGATGTCATAGTTAAATTTTATAAGTTCAAAGATAAGTCTTTCAATACGTTTTATAAAGTATCTTTATTTTGTATGTCTTCATCGTCATCCTGATCATCAGGAATTATGTTAATCGCTGGCTTTCTAAGGACTTCTTTATTGGCAATATTACGTTCTAACGACAATAATAAAGATGGTAATAGAAGTAAGTTAGATAACATAGCAAATAACAGCGTGGCAGATACTAAAGCGCCTAAAGCAACTGTTCCGCCAAAATCGGAAACGGTAAATACTGAAAACCCAAAAAACAACACAATAGAGGTATAAAACATGCTTACACCAGTTTCTTTTAAGGCTGCATAAACCGATTTGCGTATTTTCCAATGATTGGATTGTAATTCTTGTCTATACTTGGCCAAAAAGTGGATGGTGTCGTCTACCGAAATACCAAAAGCAATACTAAATACCAAAATGGTTGAGGGTTTTATTGGCACACCAACAAAGCCCATTAATCCAGCGGTAATAACTAATGGTAAAATGTTTGGGACAAGCGAAATGATAATCATTCTAAAGGAACGGAACATATACGCCATAAACAATGAAATGAGTAAAATGGCTAAGGATAGTGAAATAGCTAAGTTTTTAACTAAATATTTTGTCCCTTTTTGAAACACTAATGCTTTTCCGGTAATAGTAACGTAGTAACGTTCTTTAGGAAATACTTTATTTATTTTTTCTTGAAGGGTTTCTTCAATACGTTCCATTCTATCGGTTCCAATATCCTTCATAAAGGTTGTAATACGTGCATATTGTCCAGTGCTATCTACAAAATTTTGTAATAACTCTACATTGGAAGAGGAGTTTTTAACATAGCTTAAAATAAAACTACGTTCTTGAGATGTTGGTAATTGATAGTATTTAGGGTTGTCGTTGTAATAGGCTTGCTTGGAGTATTTTACTAAACTTACTACCGACACAGGTCTTGAAAGCTCTGGAATTTCGTTTATAACGTCTTCTAGCTCATTCATACGTTTTAAGGTGCTTAATTTCATAACCCCTTTTTTACGTTTTGTATCGACTAAAATCTCTACAGGCATAATGCCATTAAACTCTTTCTCGAAAAAGCGTATGTCTTTAA
The DNA here is from genome assembly GCF_037126245.1 of Mangrovimonas cancribranchiae. Lineage (NCBI taxonomy): Bacteria > Pseudomonadati > Bacteroidota > Flavobacteriia > Flavobacteriales > Flavobacteriaceae > Mangrovimonas > Mangrovimonas cancribranchiae. Next base: position 2,565,049 of record NZ_CP136925.1, on the reverse strand, counting down.
AGAATTGCGCTTCTTTAGACATATCTTCGATTAAACTCCCAGAAATACGTATTTGATAAATACCAATAATACTTCCTACAAGTAAAATTAAAGATGTAATGTAAATGGTAATACGCTTGTGTTTTACCATGCGTTCCATCCAATCAACAAAACCACCAATCCAACGCTTGTTTAAATGTTCTAAATGTCTGTCTTTAGGATGTGGTAAAAAGGTATAGATTATAGGAATAATGAGTAAGCAAAGTATGAAAATAGCTATAATGCTTAGAGAAGCTACAATACCAAACTCTTTTAATAACTGACTTTCGGTTAAAATAAAGGTTGCAAAACCTGAAGCCGTAGTTACATTGGTCATTAATGTGGCATTACCTATTTTGGTAATAACGCGTTGTAACGATTTTACCTTATTTCCGTGTAATTTTACTTCGTGTTGATATTTATTAATTAAGAAAATACAGTTAGGAATACCTATAACAATAATTAATGGCGGTATTAAAGCTGTAAGTACAGTTATTTCATAATTTAATAATCCAATTATACCAAAGGTCCACATAACCCCAATACAAACCACTAACATGGAAATAAATGTGGCTCTAAAAGACCTAAAAAAGAAAAAGAATATTAACGATGTTACTGCTAGAGCAAGACCAATAAATTTTCCTATTTCATCTATAATGTTTTGGGCATTTAGCGTTCTTATGTAAGGCATTCCAGAGACTCTAACATCTAAACCAGTCTTCACTTCAAAGGCGTCAATTTCTGGTTGCAGATGATCGAATACAAAGGCTTTTCTAGCTGGGGTATTTACAATATCTTTTTTAATGTAAATAGCCGTCCTTACAGTTTGCGTTTCGCTGTTAAATAGAAAGTTGTCGTAAAAAGGGTATTGTGAAAAAAGTTCCTGTTTTAAGGTGTCTATTTCACTTAACGACTGTATGTCGCCTTTTATAAAAGGCTCAAGACCAAATTTTTGTTCTTGGTTATTTTTGGTAAGCTTTTGTAAATCTTTTATAGATATAACAGAAGTAACTTCGTTAAAGTTCTTTAATTTATCTGATAACTTATTCCAGGTATTTAAGTTGTCAATAGTAAATAAGGCTGAATCTTTTACACCAAGAACTATAAGGTTTCCTTCTTCACCAAATTTATCAAGAAAATCGTTGTAAACTAAATTTATAGGATGATCGTCTGGAAGCAAATTAGCCTCGGTGTAGGTAAAACGCATATTCTTCCATTGGTAACTAAAGAAAATAGTTGCCAATAAAACCAGTGTTAGTATAACTATTTTATTTCGTAAAATAACTCTAGCTATACCATCCCAAAACCCTCTAGTAAGTAGTTTAAACATATTCTAATAAAAGAGCCGCAAAGTTAGGAAAAACCTAGTGATTACAAAGATTAATTTAACTATAAAGTAATGTTAAATGTAAACTTAACAGCTATGTTATCTTCTAGCTTAGGAAGATGATAAGCACCATAACGGTAAGAGCCACTTAACCCAAAACCAAATAACAATTTATTAATTTCAATACTCGATTCGGTATAGCCTTTGTCTAAAGTGTTAAAGCTAACATTTTGGTGTCTAGATATGTGGTTCATACTCCCAAGTGCAAATCTTGTAATTAACACTAGTTGTGGTTTATAGCGTTGTGAGATATTAAAGGGTTTAAAAAAATGTTTTACTTGTAAAGTAGCATACCTGTCTGAGAAAAACTCATTAAAGTACATGGTTTCAAAACTGTATAAACCTGCAACTGAAAACCGTTGCAGAATAGTTTCTTTGTTAATGTTATTAGGGTAGGCGTGGTATAAATGTGTTAAGGGCGTATTGCCTAATGCTAAACCTGATCTTAAAACAATTTCAGATTTAGATGCTTTATCGTTATAATTTATTTGGTGAATAGTTCTAAAATCGACCTTAGAAAAACTAAAATCACTATCAAAAAGATTACGATAACTTTGTGTAAACTGTAAGGTGAATTTAGGAAACCCATTTTTTGTTTCTCTTATAACATCATTAATAGACTCGTAAACACTAAAAGGACTCCATTGAAACGATAATGTTGTAGTAGATAAATTAAAATTGCTGTATAGCTTATTGTTATAAAAATATTGGTAATTATAAGTTGGGTCTATGTCGCTTAAAGCAAATTGTATTTCTGATAAAAACTTAGGAGATATTTGATGACTAAAAGATAGCGCTCTTGTTACATGTCTATGAAACAAATCAATATTAAGCAGTCTAGGTTGAAATATTTGAAAAAACCTTTTATCGGTTAAAAAGTTAGAACTCCCTGTTTCTAAAAGATCATCGGTGTAAGAAACATTTATCCAGGTATTTGTATTTGGAATAATTCTAACACCACCACTTATCCCATATTTAAATTCTTTGTCCTTAAAACCGTAAGCACCGTAAGCTGCAATTTTATATTTTTTAGAAAACGCTTTGTTAGTTTCGCCTCCTAAACCAGGTCTAAAGCTTTCATACTGATTGTATTTTATTAAATATTTTAAATCGAAATTGAAATATTTTGTAGGGAAATATCCATTAGTAAGACTTTTTATAAAAGCAGCTTTTTTAATAGAGTCGTTAGCAACGGTTACAGAGTCGTTTTTAGGGTTTTGAGACTGTGCATAAAAGGAACATAGCACAAAAAATAAGCTAATGGCACAGTGTTTTGGCATGAAGTTTTTAATATGAATAAAGGCAACGATAATTCGTTGCCTTCATTTTATACAGTCATAATTTCTTTTTCTTTAACGCTTAAAATCTCGTCGGTTTTTTTAACATAATCATCTGTCATTCCTTGAACATCAATTTCAGCATTTTTAAGAAGATCTTCAGAGATGTCTAACTTTTTTAATTCGTTATTAGCATCTTTTCGGGCATTTCGTATACTTACTTTAGCATCTTCAGCTTCAGATTTTGCCTGTTTAGCTAAATCTTTTCTACGTTCTTCGGTAAGTGGCGGAACGTTTATAATAATCATGTCGCCATTATTCATAGGGTTAAATCCTAAGTTGGCAAGCATAATACCTCTTTCTATTTCTTGTAGCATGTTCTTTTCCCATGGTTGCACCGAAATAGTTCTACCATCTGGCGTGTTAACATTGGCTACTTGGTTTAGCGGTGTTTGAGAACCATAATAATCTACCATAACACTTCCTAACATGCTAGGACTAGCTTTTCCAGCACGAATGTTTAATAATTGCTTTTCAAGGTGTTGTAGCGCGTGAGCCATGGAGTCCTTAGTGGAGCTTAATATAAAATCAATATCTTCGTTCATAATCAAAAAAAGTTTAGTTTAATAAAAAAGTTACCTCAAAAAGTAAACCAAAAATATTTTAAATTTTAATTACAAGTTAACTTTTGTTCCTATTTTTTCACCAGAAACCACCTTTAGTAAGTTTCCTTTTTTATTCATATCAAAAACAATTATAGGTAATTGGTTTTCTTGGCTAAGTGTAAAAGCAGTTGTGTCCATAACTTTTAAGCCTTTTCTTAACACGTCATCAAAAGAGATATGATCAAACTTTACAGCTTTTTCGTCTTTCTCTGGATCGGCATTATAAATACCATCTACACGAGTGCCTTTTAAAATTACATCTGCTTCAATTTCTATGGCACGTAATACCGCAGCAGAATCTGTTGTAAAATAAGGATTTCCTGTGCCGCCACCAAAAATAACAACACGGCCTTTTTCTAGATGACGCATAGCTTTTCTTCTAATAAAAGGTTCTGCAACTTCGTTAATTTTAACAGCAGATTGTAAGCGTGTAGGTACCCCAGCATCTTCTAAAGCACTTTGCAAGGCTAAGCCGTTTATTACTGTGGCTAGCATGCCCATGTGGTCTCCTTGTACGCGATCCATGCCGTTACTAGCTCCAGCAACCCCTCTAAAGATATTTCCGCCACCAATAACAATGGCAACTTCTACGCCTTTATCTGTAATAGTTTTTATGTCTTTAGCATATTCGGCTAAGCGTTCTGGATCTATACCATATTGGCGGTTTCCCATTAGGGCTTCGCCAGATAGTTTTAATAAAATTCTGTTATATTTCATGACTCTGATAGAAAGTTTAGCAAAACTACATAAAATTTTGTGTTTTCCTTATGGTGTTTCATGCTTTTAAGTCATAAAAAAAGCCTTGGTATCATACCAAGGCTTTTTTAAATATATTGTTTAAACTTTAGTTTATCCTAAAGCTACTCTTTTAAAAGATGTTACGGTAACATCTCCGTAAGTTTTAACATATTGCGCAACACTTTGTTTGCTGTCTTTAATAAACGCTTGATTTACTAACGTATTATCTTTAAAGAAACGCTTAATTTTACCTTTAGCAATATTATCTAACATTTCTTCTGGTTTACCTTCAGCACGTAATTGATCTTTAGCAATTTCAATTTCTTTTTCGATAACTGAAGCGTCAACACCTTCTTCGTTAAGTGCAATTGGATTCATTGCTGCAGCTTGCATAGCAACATCTTTAGCAGCAACATCAGCGCCTTCTACGTTAGCAGATAAACCAACTAAAGTTGCAATTTTGTTTCCAGCGTGGATGTAAGATCCTACGAATGGCGCTTCGATTTTCTCAAATGCGTTAATGTCAATCTTTTCTCCAATAACACCAGTTTGTTCAACTAATTTTTCAGAAACAGGCATGCCATCAAAATCGGCTGCTAATAATTCTTCTTTAGAAGATACTGTTAATGCTAAATCGGCTAATTTGTTAGCTAATGCTACAAAGTTTTCGTTTTTACCAACGAAGTCAGTTTCGCAACCTAAAACAATAGCTACACCAGTATTATTGTCTGCATTTACTTTTGCAATTGCGGCTCCTTCTGTAGATTCTCTATCGGCTCTTTTTGCAGCTACTTTTTGTCCTTTTTTACGTAGAATTTCAATAGCTGTATCAAAATCGCCTTCTGCTTCAACCAATGCTTTTTTACAATCCATCATTCCAGCACCGGTAGCTTTTCTTAATTTATTAACCTCTGCGGCTGTTATTTTTGTCATAATGTGTGTTTAAAAATATTAAAAAAAAGTCGTTTAATTTACTCTGTTAAGAAACAAACTGAACGACTTTTAATGTGTTAAGTAAATATTATGTTTAGTTTATTCTTCCTCTTCAGCAGCAGCTTTTTTCTTAGGTGCGGCTTTTTTAGGAGCAGCTTTAGCGGCTTCTTTTTCAGCTTTACGCTCTTGAAGACCGTTAGCAACTGCATCGGTTACATGCGATAATATTTTCTCAATAGATTTAGAAGCATCGTCATTTGCTGGGATAACATAATCAACTTGACGTGGGTCAGAGTTGGTATCTACCATAGCAAAAATTGGAATGTTTAATTTTTGTGCTTCTTTAATTGCAATGTGTTCACGTTTAATATCCACTACAAACAGTGCGCCTGGTAAACGCGTCATGTCGCTAATAGAACCAAGGTTCTTTTCTAATTTAGCACGTTGACGATCTACTTGTAAACGCTCCTTTTTAGAAAGAGAGTTGAAGGTGCCATCTTTTTTCATTCTATCGATGGCAGCCATTTTCTTAACTGCTTTTCTAATGGTTACAAAGTTTGTTAACATACCACCTGGCCATCTTTCTGTGATGTAAGGCATGTTAATGTTACCTGCTTTATCGGCAACAATATCTTTTGCTTGTTTTTTTGTAGCAACGAATAAGATTTTGCGTCCTGAAGCTGCGATTTTGCTTAATGCTGCGCTAGCTTCTTCTATCTTAGCTGCTGTTTTGTAGAGGTTGATAATATGGATGCCATTACGCTCCATATATACATAAGGAGCCATGTTTGGATCCCATTTTCGAGTTAGGTGACCAAAGTGTACACCAGCTTCTAATAACTCTTTTACTTCTGCTTTTGCCATTTTTGTAATAGTTTACGTTCTGTTGAATTAGCAATATTTAAGTGGCGTTTGTAACGGCCTTAAACATTTAGATGCTAAACTAAATCCTAGCCTAATAGGCCATGGACAACAATAACGGATTAAAATTTTGTTTAAAATATTAACGTTTAGAGAACTGGAATTTCTTACGCGCTTTCTTCTGACCGAATTTCTTACGCTCTACCATTCTTGGGTCTCTTGTTAATAAACCTTCAGGCTTTAAAATGCTTCTGTTTTCTTCGTTTAATTCGCACATTGCGCGAGATAAAGCTAAACGAACAGCTTCAGCTTGACCTGTAATACCACCACCAATTACATTTACAGATACGTCAAAGTTATCTTGGTTGTCAGTCATTGCTAACGGTTGATTTACTTTGTACTGTAATGTTGCAGTTGGGAAGTAAGTATTTAATTCTTTTTTGTTTACTGTGATGTTTCCTTTTCCAGGAGCAACATATACACGAGCAACAGCCGTTTTTCTACGACCAATTTTGTGAATTACTTCCATTAGTTAAATTCGTTTAAGTTAATTGTTTTAGGCTTTTGAGCGTCGTGATCGTGCTCAGCACCTACATAAACGTTTAAATTTCTAAAAAGGTTTGCTCCTAATTTGTTTTTAGGTAACATGCCTTTTACTGATTTTTCGACTAATCTCGCTGGATCTTTAGAGAATAGTTCGTTGGCAGTTAAACTTCTTTGCCCACCTGGATAACCTGTGTGACGGATGTAAGTTTTCTCGTCCCATTTGTTTCCAGTTAAGTTGATTTTTTCAGCATTGATAACAATTACGTTATCGCCACAATCAACGTGTGGTGTAAAGTTAGGTTTGTGCTTACCTCTTAAAAGTTTTGCAACTTTTGAAGCTAAGCGACCTAAAGTCTGCCCTTCAGCATCAACTAAAACCCACTCTTTATTTACAGTGGTTTTGTTTGCCGAAACGGTTTTGTAGCTTAATGTGTCCACACTTTTTAAATTTAATTATTAAACATTCCTCTCTTAAAAAAGAGTTTGCAAATTTACGATAATCTATTTGATTACCAAATACTCTGCGTTATTTTTAAGTGGTATAGGGTTTTATAGTAAAAAAATAATCTAAATTAGACTAATTTCTACTTTGGAATCGTTTTTGTATTTTAAAATCTATACAGATTAAATAATAAATATGTTATTATGAAAAACATCCAAGTCATTATTATCATGTTAACGACGACGTTTTGTTTCTCACAGAGTAAAACGGGCTTTCAAACGAATGAAGTTATTGCCAGTATAGCGCTTTGTAATACATTCAATTTTGATAAACAATTTAACTCGCACGACGCTATTCTGCCCAAAACCTTTACACTTAATTATGATTCTGGAATTATGTCTATGGATAATAAATTTCGTGTATTTGATAATGGTAAATATGGTGTTATAAGTTTTCGAGGCTCTACAGATAAGATGGTAAGTTGGGTAGAAAATTGTTATGCTGCCATGATACCTGCCAAAGGAGAAATGACTATTAAAGAAAAAGGTTATAATTATACGTTTACGCAAGCCGATAGTGCAGCAGTACATTCTGGTTATGCACTAACGGTTGTTATGCTTTCTAAGGATATTATAGCGCAAGTAAAGACATTGAATGAAAAAGGCATTTCAGATATTATAATAACTGGACATAGTCAAGGTGGTGCTTTAGCTACATTAATGCGAGCTTATTTAGAACATTTGCCTGAAGGCACATTTAACCAAAAAAATAATTTTAAAACTTATGCTTTTGCTGCTCCTATGTGTGGTAATAAAGAGTTCGCAACAGATTATAACCAGCAATTTAGCGACTCACAAACAAGCTTTTCAATTATAAATCCTGAAGACCCTATTCCAGAATTACCTATTAACTATAATGAAAACGATAAATTACTTAATAAAAACACCATCGCATCTTGGGTGTTTGGCGAAGCTGATTTTGATGCTAAAGACTTCGGGAAGAATATGTTTGTTAAGCTTTTTGAGGGCGGTTTAAAAAGCCACATAAAAAACTCAAACTCATTAATTAATAAGTTTGTTAATTTTAGGTTTGGCCAAGTTGATATGCCCGAATTTATTGATGATATTAACTATTACCCAACAGGTGTAATTATGGAAATCGATTCGTTTGAATTTCCTAAGGTAGAAGTAGATGTTTCTAATATGACTGTTGAAAACCGTGAAAAATTTACTGAAGTTGATGGCAAATACTATTATAAAGAAAAATCATTCTTTCAACACAAGCCATACGGGTATTATGTTCACGTGCTTAAAAAATGGGATACACCAGCTTATAATAAACTTGAAAACAAATACCTATTAACAGATTTGTAAATTGTGTGAATAGGGTTAATGGGCTTCTAGCCAATTGTTTCCTGTGTCTAAATCAACATCTAAAGGAACAACAAGTTTATAAGCATTCTCCATTTCGGTTTTTATAAGTTTTGAAACGGTTTCTAATTCGGGTTTGTAAACATCAAATACCAATTCATCATGTACTTGTAACAGCATTTTTGTTTTGTAATTACTGGTTTTTAGTTTTTGATGAATGGAAATCATAGCCAATTTAATAATATCGGCAGCACTGCCTTGAATAGGCGCATTAACGGCATTACGTTCTGCGGCACCACGAACAACAGCATTTCTAGAGTTAATATCTTTTAAATAACGGCGTCTTCCCAAAACAGTTTGTACATAACCGTGGTCGCGAGCAAAATCTACTTGTTTTCCTATGTAACGTTTTAATTTAGGATAGGTCGCGTAATAGGTGTCTATTAATTCTTTGGCTTCGGTACGGTTTAAGCTAGTTTGATTGCTAAGCCCAAAAGCCGATACGCCATAGATAATTCCAAAGTTGACGGTTTTAGCATTACTACGTTGTTCACGAGTTACTTCGGAAATAGGAACATTAAATACTTTTGCTGCAGTCGATGCGTGAATATCCTCACCGTTTTTAAAGGCTTCAATCATGGTTTCCTCTTCGCTTAAGGCAGCAATAATACGGAGCTCGATTTGACTGTAATCGGCAGCGAGTAATGTATAGTCTTTGCTACGCGGAATAAAGGCTTTTCTAACTTGTCGTCCGCGTTCGGTACGTATAGGAATGTTTTGTAAGTTAGGGTTATTACTACTTAAACGCCCTGTAGCTGCAACAGTTTGCATATAGTCTGTATGAACACGTTTGGTTGATGGGTCAACTTGCTCTGGCAAGGCATCAACATAAGTGCTTTTTAATTTGGTAAGACCGCGGTAATCTAAAACATGTTGAATGATAGCATGATCCTTGGCTAAATAACTTAAAACATCTTCGGCGGTAGAGTATTGACCAGATTTTGTTTTTTTAGGTTTATCAACCAGTTTAAGTTTGCCAAATAAAATCTCTCCTAATTGTTTTGGAGACGCAATGTTAAACTCTTCGCCAGCGTCTTTATAGATTTTTGTTTCTAAATCTTTAATGTCCTTATTTAAGGTTTCGGAGAGTGTGTTTAAAAACGTGGTGTCTAAATTAATGCCTTCCAATTCCATATCGGCTAAAACCCGTAGTAAAGGAACTTCAATTTCATCGAATAAGGTTTGGGTGTTGGCTTGGCCTAATTCATTTTGAAAATGTTCTTTTAACTGAAGTGTAATATCGGCATCTTCTACGGCATATTCGGTTTGCTTATCTAAAGTCACATCGCGCATGGATAATTGGTTTTTTCCTTTTTTACCAATAAGCGTTTCAATGGAAATAGGCGTGTAGTTAAGGTAGGTTTCCGAAAGCACATCCATATTATGGCGCATATCGGGATTGATAAGATAGTGAGCCAACATGGTATCGAACAATTTACCTTTTACGTTGATGTTGTATTTGGCTAAAACTTTGATGTCGTACTTTAAGTTCTGACCTATTTTTTCGATAGTATCGTTTTCAAAAAATGGGCGAAGCTCTTCAATTAAATCTTGTGCTTCGGTTTTATCTTCAGGAAACGGTAAATAAAATCCTTTGCCTGCTTCCCAAGAAAAGGCAATACCGACTAATTCGGCTTGTAACGGATTTAAGCCTGTAGTTTCAGTATCAAAACAAACCGATTTTTGTTGCATGAGTTTTTCTATAAACAATCGTTTTGCCAATGGCGTGTTGATACTTTGGTAAAAGTGCGAAGTGGTTTTAGCAACTTTTCTGGTGTATTCGGTTTTAGTTTCCGATGGTGCTTCGCCATCATTACCAAATAATGAGAATTGCCCAGCACCTGCAGTTGTATTTGTTTTAGGTTTTGATTTTGTTTCAGTTTTTTTATCTTTTGAAGGAGCTGGTGTTTCTTGACCTGGAGCAAAGGTTTTTATAAAGTTTTCGGTAAGTCGTCTAAATTCTAAATCTTGAAAAATGTTTGTTACGCCTTCAATATCGGGTTCAGACATTTCAAAATCAGTTTCATCAAATTCCACAGGAACATCTAGCATAATGGTAGCTAGTTTTTTTGATAGCAAGCCTAATTCTTGGTTGGCTTCAACCTTTTCTTTCATTTTACCTTTTAGCTCATGAATATTCTCGAAAAGGCCTTCCATGCTGCCATAAGCTTTTAAGAATTTTTTAGCTGTTTTTTCGCCAACGCCAGGTAGCCCAGGAATATTGTCGCTGGAATCGCCCATCATGCCTAAAAAATCAATAACTTGTTCTGGGCGTTCTACTTCAAATTTTTTCTGCACTTCTGGAATGCCCCAAGTTTCGTAGCCGCCACCAAACGATTTTGGACGGTACATAAAAATATTATCAGAAACCAACTGCGCAAAATCTTTATCTGGTGTTACCATAAAGGTTTGGTAGCCTTGTTTTTCGGCTTGTTTAGAGAGGGTTCCTATAACATCGTCAGCTTCAAATCCTTCTTTTACCATAATAGGAATATGCATGGCTTTTAAAATATCCTGAATGTAAGGCACAGCAACTTTTATGGCTTCTGGTGTTTCGTCTCTGTTTGCCTTATAAGCTTCAAACATTTCTACACGATCGGCGCTGCCACCTTTGTCAAAACAAACGGCTAAATGATCGGGGCGTTCACGTTTAATAACATCTAAAAGCGAATTCATAAAGCCCATAATGGCCGATGTATCGACACCTTTACTGTTAATTCTTGGGTTTTTTATAAAAGCATAGTACCCACGAAAAATTAAGGCGTAAGCATCGACTAGAAATAAACGTTTTTGTTCTGACATGTATTGTGTTTTGAAAGAAACGTAAAACTACGAAAACTATGAAAGATTATAAATAATTTGATTTGCAATTTGTATTTTACACAGATGTAAATTCACTCTAGTTTTGGAAAATCTGTATTTAGAATTATTTAATCGTCAGAAAAACAATCAGTTTAAGGTTGGTAATACAACGTATAAAGAGCGTTTAAAAAAGCTTAAATCTTTGCGATATGCTGTTGAAGTTACTTACAAACAGAAGATAAGAGAGGCGCTTTACAACGACTTTAAGAAGCCTGAGTTAGAAGTAGATCTTACCGAAATTTATCCTGTTGTTAGTGAAATAAAATATGTGTCAGCCAATTTAAAATCTTGGATGAAACGCCAAAAAGTAGAAACGCCTATGGCATTGTTGGGGTCTTCTTCTTGGGTGACATACGAGCCTAAAGGCGTTTGTTTGATTATTTCGCCATGGAACTTTCCGTTTAATCTTACATTTGGGCCTTTGGTGAGTGCCATAGCTGCGGGAAATACGGTGATTTTAAAACCCTCGGAAATGACGCCTAACAGTTCTAAAGTCATGGCAGAAATAGTAAAAGCTATTTTTACAGAAGATGAGGTGGCGCTAGTTGAAGGAGCTGTAGAAACTTCCAAAGCATTATTGCAATTGCCGTTTAATCATATATTTTTTACAGGTTCGCCAGCGGTGGGTAAAATAGTGATGAAAGCTGCTGCAACACATTTATCATCGGTAACTTTAGAGCTTGGTGGAAAATCGCCAACCATTGTAGATAAAACAGCTAATATTAATCAGGCTGCACGTAAAATTGCTTGGGGTAAATTTTTAAACAACGGACAAATTTGTGTCTCGCCGGATTATATTTTGATAGATGAAACCGTTAAATCCGACTTCATTTCAGCCTTTAAGAAGCATCTAAACGAGTTTTATACTGAAGAAATAGAGCAATCAAGTGATTATAGTCGTGTAGTGAATGATAAACACTTTGATAGATTGGTAAATCATATTGAGAATGCTAGGCAATGTAATGCAAGTATAGAAATTGGAGGCGTATCAAACAAAACAGAAAACTTTATTGAACCGACTGTAATTTCTAATCTTCCAGAAGAGGCTAGTTTATTGCAAGAGGAAATTTTTGGGCCAATCTTACCTATTAAAACTTATGGTAATTTAGAAGCGGCTATTGCCTATATCAATTCAAAAGAAAAACCATTAGCATTGTATATTTATAGCAAGAGTAAATCTCATATTAATTATGTTATAAAAAACACTAGAGCAGGAACAACAGCTATAAATAATAATGTGTTACAATACAGTAATCACCATTTGCCTTTTGGCGGTAGTAATAATAGTGGTATTGGAAAAAGTCATGGGTTTTATGGCTTTGAAGCATTCTCTAATAGAAGAGCTGTGTTAAAGCAACATACAAAAGGCGCTACAGAGTTTTTATTTCCGCCCTACACAAAACTGAAGCAAAAATTAGTGGATTGGACCATTAAATGGTTTTAATTGACTAGCAAAGTTTAACTCTCTTAGATTTTTTTCCTCTAAATAAAAGTGCTGCTTTGTCAAAATTAGATTCTAAAAGAATGCGTGTTGTTTTATTACTACTTACTTTTTTAGAAGCTTTAGTTTTTACTGTAGTAACAATATTGTTAGGCGTTTGCTGTGCAGCCGTTTTAGTAAGCATATGTTCTTGACCTAAAACAGTTGTAGAGATAAACATAAATCCTAATATAGCAACTAACAATTTCATTTTATTTAGCTTTTAATTCTAATTTCTGAAACAAAGAAACAGGGGAAAGATGTAACCGCTAAAAAAAATAGTTATAACGTAGAAATTCTTGATAATCTGAAAATGAAATCAAAAAACATCGATGAAATGCATTTTAAACGCAAGAAGCTAATTTTCAGTTAATTGAAGTTTATTTTTAAGTTGATTAGTATAGGTTTATCGGTAAAATGCAGGTTTTTCGGTAAAACGATTACTTGTTCTTTAAGTAAAAATCAGATTGTATATTTTCATTTTTATTGTTTTGATATTTTGTCATACTAAACCATTGATGAATAGAGTAACTACCTGTTTCACCTTGTTTATTAATGGCAATATATCCCACTTGAAAATCTTTATAATTACTGTTAGGTTTGGTTACAATGCGTTGTATAGCTTCTTTGCAAGCTTCTTGAGGCGATTTACCTTGGCGCATTAATTCTACGACTAAAAAACTTCCTACTGTTTTTACTACCTCTTCGCCTAATCCAGTTGCAACGCAAGCACCAACTTCATTATCAACATATAAACCAGAGCCTATTATAGGCGAATCTCCTACGCGACCATGCATTTTATAAGCTAGTCCGCTAGTAGTACACGCCCCAGAAATATCACCATTTTTATCAATAGCTAGAATGCCTATGGTATCATGGTTTTCTATATTAATAATGGGTTTGTATTCGCTTTTAACTTTCCAGCTCCCCCAAGCTTTTTTAGAAGCTTCGGTTAAAAGGTTTTCTTTTTTAAAGCCTTGTTCGTAAGCAAATTGTTCCGCACCTTTACCAGCAAGCATAACATGAGGTGTTTTCTCCATAACTTGTCTCGCTACCGAAACAGCATGTGTTATGTTTTCAAGAAATACTACAGAGCCACAGTCGCCATGTTTGTTCATTATGCAAGCATCAAGAGTAACGTGGCCATCGCGGTCAGGTAAACCTCCTTTGCCAACCGAGGTATTGTTAATGTCGGCTTCTTCTACCATACAACCTTGCTCAACAGCATCTAGAGCGGAGCCTCCGTTTTCTAGTATTTTCCAGGCTTTTGCAGTAGCGTTAGGAACATTCCAAGTAGCAATAACTAATGGTAAAGATATTGTTGTGTTAGCAGTAGCTACAGGTTTTGTTTTTGATGTATTTTCGTTACAAGCTAAGACCGAAGTGCCAACACTTAAGCCAATACCTGTAAGCGAGGCGTTTTTTATAAATTTTCTACGTTTCATGTGATTTATTTTATAGTAATTTCATCTGCAAATAACCAACTTCTGCCGTCGTGTTTGTGGCCTAAATGCCATGTTGGTAGTTCGCCCAATGTTTTTGCTTTAATTTTTATATAACGTGCTTTATAGCCATTCATGTTAAATGTAGCAGGTTTTATCTGGTTAGTTGTTGCTTGTTTTTTGTTGTTAAACGATTGTTTAGGAAGACTTTTGTAAAATCTGTTAAGATTGTCTGAAACCCAACATTCAACTTCAGTTGGGAAGAAAATCCACGACTTTTGATCTTGTAAAAAGTTAATGCTAATTGTGTTGATAGATTTTACCTTTCCTAAGTCAACAACAGCAATTAAATCTGTGTTGTGATAGCCCTGCCAAGTCCCTGTTCTAAAATCGGTTGTGCCAAGAACGCCATCAATTAAAGCATTATTGCCGCCACCATTATATTGGTTAGCATATTGGCTCTCTAGCGTAATAGATAGGTTTGTGTTTATTTTGTTGAATTTAGCAACTATTACAGAACTTTTAATATTATTTTTTTCAGCATATACAGAAAGCGTTGTTGCTTTTGAAATTGTGAATGGAGAAGTATATTCTGAATAATCCGAATTGTTTAATTTGTAAAAAATAGTTGTTTCGTTATCTACATTTTTTAAGGTGACTTCTGTGTTGTCTTTAAAAGCGATGTCACCTTTTGCAATAAATGGTGCGGGAGTTATAAAATGCTCGTCTATTTTGGTGACGGGCTCTTCGCCTTGTTGTGTACCCCAAGACGATGGTTGATTGCTCATTTCAAAAATTAATAGCCCCCCATTTATAATATCTGAATGGTTAATATAGGTTTTATTTAAAGATTTCCCGTTTAAAGTTGCAGATTGAATATACTTATTTTCTTTTGAGAGGTTTTTGGCCAGAACAGTAAACTGCTTTTTGTTCTCCAAGGTTATGGTTGCTTTATCAAACAATGGAGTTCCTATAATATATGTATTACTAGCTGGTGTTACTGGGTAGAATCCTAAAGAAGAAAATACATACCAAGCACTCATTTGTCCGCAATCTTCATTACCAGAAATACCATCTGGCGCATTTGTATAAAGTTCGGTTAGTATTTGATGTACTTTTTCTTGTGTTTTATAAGGCTTGTTAACAAAATTATATAAATATGCCATGTGATGACTTGGCTCGTTGCCGTGAGCATATTGCCCAATTAGCCCCGTAATATCTACTTGATGTCTGCCAGACGTTTTATCTTCAGCTGTAAAAAGTTTATCTAGATTGGTTTCTAGTTGATGTTTACCACCCAACAGTGTTGTAAAACCAGAAATATCTTGAGGGACATAATAGCTGTATTGCCACGAGTTGGCTTCAGTGTAATTAAAATTTACTTCATAAGGATCGAAAGGCGAAAACCAGGTATTTCTAAATCTACCACGCATAAATTGCGTTTCTGGGTCGAATACATTCTTGTAGTTTTGAGCACGTTGGATGTAAGTTTTATAATCTTTAGGTTTACCCATAGCTTTGGCCATTTGAGCAATGGTCCAATCGTCATAAGCATATTCCAATGTTTTTGAAACTGACTCGCTTTCTTCTTCTACAGGAATAAAACCCGATTCTTTATACGATTTTAGTCCCAATTTATCACGAGTTGCACTATGTTTCATAGCGTTAAATGCCGTTTCTGTATTATAGTTTTTAATACCCTTTAGGTAGGCATCGGCAATAACAGGAACGGCGTGGTAACCAATCATGCACCCTGTATAATTTGCACTTAAATCCCAAATAGGCATAATACCGCCTTCATCGTATTTAGCTAAAAACGTATTAATAAAATTATTGGTGCGATCTTGCTCTATTATTGTATATAAAGGATGTGTTGCGCGATACGTGTCCCATAACGAAAACACAGTGTAATATTCGAAATCTTTGGTTTTATGAATATCTAAATCCATACCGCGATAACGCCCATCAACATCTTGATATAAATTAGGGGCAATCATGGTGTGGTAAAGCGAGGTGTAAAAATTGGTTTTATTATCGTTATTATTACTTTCAATAATAATTTTTTCTAATTGTTGTTCCCAAGTGTTTTGCGCTTCAGCTTTTATTTCTGAAAACGTTTTGGTGTCAAGTTCTTCTTCAAGGTTTTTTTGAGCTCCAATAGTATCTACTGCCGAGATAGCTATTTTAGTATATAGAGGATTGTTTTCAGGGTTATTAAAACGAATAGCAGCCTTTGTAGGGTTATTAGTAGTGTTATAAATGATAGTGTCTATGGCTTCGGAAAACGTCATGTAATAAAACAAGCGTTGGTTTGTTGCCCAGGCTTTGCTATGTCTGTGTCCTTGAATAGTTTTATAGTCTTTTTGTGTTATGTTATGCGATAGCAACATATCACGATGTTCTAAATCTAAAATTACATATTGATTATCGGGATTAGGAAATTCATATTTATGAATCCCGCTTCGTTTGGATACGGTTAACTCTACATTAATATTGGTAGAATCTAATAATACACTATAAAAACCAGGTTCAGCTATTTCGTTATTATGGCTAAAATGAGCGCGATAACCTTGTTTATCATTGGCTCCATTATTAAAGGTTGCTTTATTAGTAGGCATTAATAAAATATCGCCATAATCTGAAACACCGGTACCACTTAAATGTGTATGCGAAAATCCATAGATATAACTATCGGAATAGTGATAACCAGAACAACCATCCCAACCATCTAATCTAGTATCTGGACTAAGTTGCATCATGCCAAAAGGCAATGTAGCTCCAGGATAAGTATGCCCATGACCACCAGTTCCAATAAATGGATTGACATAAGAAATTAAAGGGGCGTCTTTTTTTGCGGCAAGTTCCTTGGGTTTTGATGAGCAATTGAGGAGCAAAAAGGCTAAAAATAGCGTAAAATAAGATTGGTTCATGTTAATTATGTTGTTGCTCGTGAAAGATACTAATTCTTAAGGTATCGTTAAAGGTAATGGTGTAGAACCTTAATGAGCTAAAATTCAATTATCTTTGATGTAAAATTGCAATATGTCACGTTGGGTAATACGGCTAATTATTTTGGCTGTAATTATATTTATAGCTGAAGCTTATGCTTTTCAAGCACTAAAAACCATAACCAGAAGTCGTTTAATTAAAGGCGTTTGGTTAGGGGTGTCTGCTTTAGTGTATGCCAATTTACTTTATGTTATTTTTTCAACCTCTAGAAGTGTTGGGCAAACGTTACAATTTCAATATGCTGTAGGGTTTATGCTAACCATTTTAATACCCAAAGCCATTTTAATTCTAGGGATGTTTTCTGAAGATATCTGGCGTTTTGGCGTTAAATTAGTGAGTTGGTTTACTCCTGGACAAACACAACCTATTCAAGGTAGGCGTGCATTTATTTCAAAAATAGCATTAGGATTAGCAACCATACCATTTGCGTCTTTTTTATATGGAATAGTACAAGGAAGATACAATTATAAGGTGCTAAAATATCAATTAGCTTTTGATGATTTACCTGATGCTTTTGATGGGTTTACTATAACACAAATTTCCGATATCCACTCAGGGAGTTTTACCAATGCCAAAAAAATACAGTATGGTGTAGATTTAATAAACGAGCAACAATCTGATGTTATTTTATTTACCGGAGATATTGTAAACAATGTTGCTTCCGAGATGGACAATTGGGTGACTATGTTTAAAGCTCTAAAAGCACCTAAAGGTAAATATTCCATACTTGGTAATCATGATTATGGTGATTATGTAGAATGGGATACAGAAGATGATAAAGCAGCCAATTTTAGAAAAATTCAGGAGTTGCATCCTAAAATAGGATTTGATTTATTAATGAATGAAAATCGTTACATTGAAAAAGACGGCGAAAAGATTGCTTTGATAGGTGTTGAAAATTGGGGAAAAGGGTTTAATCAGGCAGGCGATTTAAATAAAGCCAAAGCAGGAATAGACAAATCCGATTTTAAAATTTTAATGTCTCACGATCCTTCGCATTGGGAAAATCAAGTTAAGCAAGACAACTTTCATTATCATTTAACTTTAAGTGGCCATACACACGGACTTCAAATGGGTATTGAAATTCCTGGATTAATAAAATGGAGCCCTTCAAAATATGTTTACAAGCAATGGGCTGGTCTTTACGAAGAGTTTGGGCGCTTTATTAATGTTAATAGAGGGTTTGGTTATCATGCTTTTCCTGGTAGAGTAGGGATTTGGCCTGAAATAACAGTAATCGAGTTGAAAAAAAACTCAAAAACCACATAATTTAAGTGTACCTGTCTTTTTAATAAGAAAATACTTATATTTATAATAAATACGTTATGAGGTTACTACAGTTGCCCCTTATAGTAAAATTATAAGACCATGTAGGTTAGTAGTAACGCATTTAATGTTAAATTTTAAAATGTATGTCTAAATTTGGGGAACTTATAGATGTAGATGTTCCTGTTCTGCTTGATTTTTTTACCGAATGGAACGAGCAATCTACAGTCATGCATGCTATTTTAAGAGACGTGGCTGCAGCTTTAGGCGATAAGGCTAAAGTAATTAAAATAGACGTTGATAAAAACAAAGAACTAGCCGAAGCACTTCGTGTAAAAGGATTGCCTACGTTAATTATTTATAAAAATGGCGAAATGAAATGGCGTCATAGTGGCGAACAAGATGCGAATACGCTTATACAAGTGATTCAACAGTACGTTTAGCTATTATAGCGATTTAAACTGGTATCCTTTTTTTGAATAGTACTCCAAAACTTTAGGAAGTGTATATTGCATGTTTTTAGCAGCTTTAATGCTATCATGAAAAACAATGATGCTGCCTTCCTTTGTGTTTTTTACAACGTTATTTAAACAGGCTTCTTCCTTGAGGGATTTATCCCAATCAATAGAAATAACACTCCACATAATAATTTCATACCCTTTTTCTATAATTAAATTGGCTTGTTTTCTAGTAATCTGCCCATAAGGTGGTCTAAAAAGTTTTGAAGGAATAACTTTAGACGCTTTTATAACATTTTGTAAATAATAATCAGGGGTCGTTTTCCAACCTTTTAAATGATTATAAGTATGGTTGCCAACGGTATGCCCTTGATTAAGTATTTGGTTGAAGATTTCAGGATGTTTTTCTACATTATTTCCTATGCAAAAAAACGTGGCTTTCGCATTATATGTTTGAAGCTGATCTAACACCCAAGGTGTGATTTTAGGTGTTGGACCATCGTCAAATGTTAAGTAAATGTACTTTTTACTAGTGTTTATGTTCCAAACATAATTTGGAAACACATATTTAACTATGGCTGGAAGTTTAGCAGGAACTCTAGCCATTAGGATTATTCATTTAAGTCAATTAATAAACTGTCGGCTTCTAAAGCGTCATCTATATCAATATCCTGTTTTGGGGTTTCAACTCCTTCATCTTCATAAAAATGACTGAACAGGTTAAGGTAATCTGAAAATAGTTTATTTTCTGCTTGTGAGAATTCTTCATCGTATTCATCAACCACATCTAGGACGCCTTTATAACGTTCAATGTCAGTTAAAATATCTTCAATTAAATTGTATTGATTTTCAATTTTTAAGTTTCCGTAATAGGTCAAGTTTTCTTGATACTTTTCGGCAACTTGTTTAAATAGCTGTCTGGCTTTTTCTTTGTTGTCTACTTCGTAATAAGCGCCAATGTATGGTTCTAATAATGTATAGTAGTTAAAATGCTCAACGGGCATATTTTCCATAGCAATGTCGGCTACTTCTTCGGCTTTATCAAGTTTGTCTTCATTAATAAGTTGTTCAACTAGCCTTGCTAAATTACCGCGATAGGTTATGGCGTTTTTACGGGTTTCTGGGTCGTGGTAAATATCGTCGCTTCCACTATTGCCCCAATCCCAATTAACAACTTTGTTGTACATTAAATCACTGTCAACACGTCCCATATCAAATGGATTAGCACGATCTACTGGTGTTTTTATGGGGACTAATTTGTAACACATACCATCTAGTTGTAGGTAGTCTTTCATCCAAATGTAATCATCATCAGCAAAGGCGCCGCCAGTAAAGTAAATGGGTCTTTCCCAATTATTATTGGCAACAACGTCAAGCATTAACAGTCTGTTTTTATAAAGAGCACTTCCTGTGATTGTAATATAAAGACTGTCTACAATATTGTTTGCATCCTTTTCTTTAACAATACCACTCTTAATAGCATTGTCTTTATTTACAGGAATACTAATGTTTTCTACAGGGAAATAATTTGAGTTTGTTAATTGTGATGGGTAAAAACTTGGGTCTTCACCTTGCTGCTGTAAGACATATTTAAATTTTGTTCTAGGGTTCTCGCTAGAGACAAAGTTTAAGAAGTCTTTAATATCCATTGTGTCTCTAGACATTAAGCGTTTCATAATGTAATCTCTAGTGCCATAACGATATTGATCGTGTGTTAATTGAGACGGAATAGGGTCGCTCTCGTATGCTTTGCGTTTCATTTGATTGATATACCAATCGGTTTGAAATAAGCTTGTGTTAACCACACGAACATCGGTTCTGTAGCCTTCAATTTCTTGGGCGTACCAAAGCGCAAATGTATCATTATCTCCTATAGTAAATAGGATGCCGTTTTCTGCACAAGAGTCTAGGTATTTTTTTGCCATAGATCTTGCTGTGTATTTTCCAGAACGGTCATGGTCATCCCAATTATTAGCAGCTAAAATTCCAGGAACTAAGATAAGGCATACTAAAGTTATCGCTGGTGCGAGCATTTTAGTTTTGACATGTTTTTTTAACATATCGTATAAAGCGTACACGCCAAAACCAATCCATAAAGCAAAAACATAAAAAGAGCCAACAACTGAATAGTCTCGCTCTCTAGGTTCGAATGGGCGTACATTGGTATATACTTGTATGGCTAAACCTGTAAATAGGAAAAAGACAAGCATAACCCAGAATAGTTTTTTGTCTTTGTTAAAAAGGAAAAAGAAACCTAATAATCCAAGAATAAATGGTAAGAAATAATAGGTGTTTCGTCCTTTGTTGTTTTCTACATCGCTTGGTAGATTGTCTTGAGAAAGTCCTAAGTGCCATTCGTCTATAAATTTAATGCCACTTAACCAGTTTCCATGATTGTCGTACTTACCTTGTATGTCGTCTTGTCTTCCAACAAAATTCCACATAAAATAACGCCAGTACATATAGCCTAATTGGTACTCTAAAAGATAAGCGACGTTGCTTCCTAAAGAGGGCTTTTCAATATCGATATATTGACTAAACTGTCTTAAAAAACTGGTGTAATCTTCATAATCGACTAAGCCTTGAGCAACATCGTTTTTAAAACCAAAAACAGCATTACGGAGCTCGTTCTCCATTTGGTATTCTGGTTTAAGCTTAAAATCTAAATAGCCTGTAAAAAGCATATAGTTTTCGGCATGCTCGGTACTCCACATTCTTGGTAGAATAGAGGCGTGATCTGAATTGTAATTTTGCTTAGCGTTTTTCCAATCGTTTATAATAACATATTCTCCTTTTTTATAGTCTTTTTCATAATTTGGTTTGTCGTCTATATAAGGTTGATCGTCATCTAAACCTGAAAACTGATCGGTGAATTGTGGTCCGTAAAACAAGTAGGTTTTTGGGTATTGCTCGAGGTTATAATAGGCTAATAATTCTCTAGCATCAGAGGGGTCATTTTCATTAATAACAACATCGGCATTGGCACGAATAGGTAGCATTAACCATGTAGAAAACCCAATGACTACAAAAGTTACACATAATAGCGCTGTGTTGAGGTGTTTGTATTGTTTTTCTCTAGTATATTTTAAACCAAAGTAAACAAAGGCGATTAGTATAAGTCCCGCAATGATGGTTCCTGAATTAAAAGGTAATCCAACGGAGTTTACAAAAAACAATTCCATACTACTAAAAAACCTAAGAATATTAGGGGCTAAAAGCTTAAAGATAAAAAGTAATATAGCCACAGAAACAACATTGGCTATAATGAAGTTTTTAATGGTGATGGTTTTGTAGTTTTTAAAGTAATATATTAACCCTATGGCAGGAATGGTTAACAGCCCCATAAAGTGCACGCCAAATGATAATCCAATTAAAAAGGCAATTAATATAAGCCATTTATTACCTCTAGGTTTGTCCATGTCTTGTTCCCAGCGAAGCCCTAAATAGAATAAAGCAGACATGATTAAAGTGGCCATAGCATATACTTCGGTCTCTACAGCGTTAAACCAAAACGAATCGGTAAATGTAAACGCTAAACTACCTACTAGGGCACTTCCTAAAACTGCTGTTTTTTTGCCTTGTGAAAATTCACCATTGTTAAACGTGATTATTTTCTTAAGCAGCAGTGAAATCGTCCAAAACATAAATAGAATAGTAAAAGCACTGGCTACAGCACTCATCATATTCATAACTAACCCAATTTTAGTAGGATCGCCAAAAGCAAAAATGGAGAAAAAGGCTCCAAACATTTGAAATAGTGGTGCGCCAGGTGGGTGTCCAACTTGTAATTTTGAAGAAGTTAAAATGTACTCACCAGCATCCCAGTAACTTACCGTAGGTTCAACAGTTAGGCTATATGTTATTAAGGCAATTAAAAAGGAAAACCAACCCAATAGGGTATTCCATTTTTTAAAGCTAAGGTCTGTCATATTCTCTTTGTTTGATAGATGCAGCGAATTTAACAATAATTATGTAACGAAAACTATATTTAAGGAAACGTTAAGTATTAGTTGTATATTTTATTTAAAAAATATTTGCTCATAAAAAAGTTTGTTGTAAATTTGCCACCTCAAAACAAGAATGGCCTATGGTGTAACTGGCAACACGTCTGGTTTTGGTCCAGAAGAGTCTAGGTTCGAGCCCTAGTAGGCCAACAAAAGCCTCCGGAAAATCCGGAGGCTTTTTTGTTTGTGGTTTGAACAGATTGCTTAAATTTTAAAAGTAATAACGGGCTTTTTGGCATGGTTTACTAAGTCTTCGCTAATGCTACCATTAAAAAAGTGTGCTATACCTTGTCTACCATGTGTGCTAATACCTATTAAATCGGCATCTATGTCTTTAGAGAAGTTTAAAATGCCGTTTTCAACACTTGTGTCATTATATATATTTACAGTGTAATTGTCGAAAGGGTAGTCTTTAATAAAAGTTTTAATTCTGTTGTTTGCTTTTGTGGTGGTAGAAAACTGGCTAATAGTGTTAACCATTAATAAATGAATTTTAGCATTAAACGCTTGTGCTAATTCAGAGGCTTGTTTATAAGTTTCTTTGTTGTCGTTTTTAAAATCGGAAGCAAATACAAAATCTTTAATATCGAAATTGTCATGTTCATTTTTTATCACAAGAACAGGTATTTCAGATGTTCTCACTACTTTTTCGGCATTAGAACCAATAAACATTTCTTTTAAACCACTAGCACCATGAGACCCCATAACAATTAAATCGGCGCCTTTTTCTTTTCCTATATCCGATAGGTTAGCAAAATTCTCACCAAATTCAACAAAGTCATGTATGGTAATACCTTTTAGGTAATCGCTATCTAATACTTCTTCAAATTTTTGTTTAGCAAGTTTCATAAAAAACATAGCTTCAGGAAACTCACTATGGTTGTTTATCATGTCTATTTGTTGAAGTGGTAATTCTATCAAGTGTAATAAGTATATTTCACAATGATGTTTTTTGGCTAGTTGTGCAGCAACTTTTAGTGCGTTTTCGGCCTCTTTAGAAAAGTCGGTGGGAACGAGTAATTTTTTCATAAGCGATGTTTTTAGGAGTTTTGAATTAGCTTTTTAGTTGATTACAATAAATTTAAGAATAAAAAATGACTTTCTAATCATTGTGAAAATCAATAATTTTGTTGTATATTTGCACCGTTGTTAGGACAAAGAATTACATGAGGGGACGGGAAGTCCCCTCTTTTTATACTAAAAAATGTTTAAAGACACCGTAGAAAAATTACTTGAAAAAGCCCTGCAGGAAAGAGATAATCTATTTTTAATAGACTTTACAATTGGTGAAGATTATTCTATAAAAGTAGTGATAGATGGAGATGATGGCGTTACTGTTGAAGATTGTATTTTTATAAGTCGCGCAGTAGAGCATAATTTAGATAGAGAAGAACAAGACTTTTCTTTACAAGTAACTTCGGCAGGAGCAACATCGCCACTGGTAAATCAAAGGCAGTATAAAAAGAATTTAGGAAGATCGTTAGAAGTAAAAACTAACGATGATACCTACGAAGGTAATCTTGCCAACGCAACAAGCGAAGGTATTACATTAACATGGAAAGCCAGAGAACCTAAACCTGTAGGTAAAGGAAAACATACCGTAAAAAAAGAGGCTAATATAGCCTACGAAAATATAGTAGAAGCTAAAGTTATGATTAAATTTTAATTTGTTGATATGGAAAATCTTGCGTTAATTGATTCGTTTTCAGAGTTCAAGGACGATAAGTTAATAGATCGTGTGACGTTAATGGCTATTTTAGAAGAAGTTTTTAGAGCAGCCTTAAAGAGAAAATTTGGAGATGACGATAATTTTGATATCATTATAAACCCCGATAAAGGAGATTTAGAAATTTGGAGAAATAGAATTGTAGTTGCCGATGGCGAAGTAGAAAATTCAAATCAAGAAATTTCTTTAACAGAAGCTCGTAAGATTGAGCCAGATTTTGAAGTTGGAGAAGATGTATCTGAAGAAGTAAAATTAGTAGATCTTGGGCGCCGTGCAATATTAGCATTAAGACAAAACTTAATATCTAAAATTCACGAACACGACAATACTAATATATATAAGCAATTTAAAGAATTAATAGGAGAAATATACACTGCAGAAGTACATCACATACGTCACCGAGCAGTTATTCTTTTAGACGACGAAGGAAACGAAATTATCTTGCCAAAAGATAGACAAATCCCTTCAGATTTCTTTAGAAAAGGCGATAACGTAAGAGGAATAATAGAAACAGTAGACCTTAAAGGAAACAAGCCTTCTATTATCATGTCAAGAACATCGCCTATTTTCTTGGAAAAATTATTTGAACAGGAAATTCCAGAAGTTTTTGATGGGTTAATAACCATTAAAAAAGTCGTAAGAATTCCGGGTGAAAAAGCCAAAGTAGCGGTAGATTCATACGATGACAGAATAGACCCAGTAGGTGCTTGTGTAGGAATGAAAGGTTCTCGTATTCATGGTATAGTAAGAGAATTAGGTAACGAAAATATAGACGTAATAAACTATACAAACAATTTACAGTTGTTTATTACAAGAGCGCTTAGCCCAGCACGTGTAACATCTATAAAAATAGATGAAGAAAACAAACGTGCCGAAGCTATGCTAAAACCAGAAGAAGTAAGCAAAGCTATTGGTCGTGGTGGACACAATATTCGTCTAGCAGGTCAATTAACAGGCTACGAAATAGACGTCTTTAGAGAAGGAGCAGAAGAAGATGTCGAGTTATCTGAATTCTCAGATGAAATAGAAGGATGGATTATTGATGAATTAAAACGCGTAGGTCTAGATACAGCAAAAAGTGTACTAGAACTAGAAGTGGGAGATTTAGTCAAAAGAACAGATTTAGAAGAAGAAACAATAGAAGAAGTAAGAAGAATTCTTAAAGAAGAATTTGAAGAATAGAATTTAATTAGGTTATTTTTAAAGCAATTTATGGCTGGAACAATTAGGTTAAATAAAGTTTTACGCGAGTTAAACATATCTTTAGATCGTGCCGTTGAATATTTAGATTCAAAAGGTGTCGAAATAGAGAAGCGCCCAACTACAAAAATTTCAAATGAAGTTTATCAAATACTTTCAGATGAATTTCAAACCGATGCCGATAAAAAAGTAGCATCAAAAGAAGTTAGCGAGGCTAAGCAGAAAGAAAAAGAAGCCCTAAGGGAAGAGCGTGAGCGTGAAATAGAGCAAAAAGAAAAAGAAAAAAGCGCAAAAGAAGAAGCTTCCAAAAAAGAAGAGGACGTTGTAAGAGCTAAAGCCAAACTTTCTGGACCTAAGCAAGTAGGTAAAATCGACCTTGACAATAAAAAGAAGGACGAAAAACCAGAAGAAAAAGCCGAAGAGCCAGTTGCTAAAAAAGAAGAAGAAAAGAAAGCGGTTGAAAAGAAAGTAGAACAACCCAAAGAAGAAGCAACAAAGCCTAAGAAGAAAGAGGAAAAGCCAGCTCCAGCAGAAAAACCTAAACCTAAAAAGGCTGAGGGAAAACCTAAAAAGGAAGACAAGAAAAAGAAGGAACCTAAAAAAGAGGTAAAACAAGCTCCAGCAAAAAAAGAGACTACAGAGCCCAAGAAAGAGGTTGTAGAAACACAATACAAAAAACTTTCAGGGCCAAAAATAGCTGGAGAAAAAATAGATCTTTCTCAATTCAATAAGCCTAAAAAGAAAAAAGATAATAAGAATAAAAAAGACGACGATAAATCCTCAGGAGGAAGAAGAAAACGTCGTAGAATAAGTAAATCTTCACCTCAATCTAATAATAAAAACGAAAGGTTTAGATCTAAGAATAAAGGCAAAAAACGTCAAGTAAAAGAAGAGCCTACAGAGGAAGAAGTACAAAAGCAAATACGTGAAACACTAGAAAAGCTTCAAGGAAAGTCTAGTAAAGGAAAAGGTGCTAAATACAGAAGAGAGAAAAGAGAGCAACATAGAGAGCAAACCGAAAAAGAGCTTCAGGCAGAACAAGCCGATAGTAAAACACTAAAAGTAACCGAATTTGTTACAGCTAGTGAGGTTGCTACCATGATGGATGTTTCGGTAACTCAAATTATCTCAGCATGTATGTCGTTAGGTATGATGGTAACCATGAACCAACGTCTAGATGCCGAAACCTTAACTATTGTAGCAGAAGAGTTTGGTTACGAAGTAGAATTTGTAACATCAGATATTGAAGAATCTATAGAAGAGGTTGAAGATAAGCCAGAAGATTTACAATCTCGTGCACCAATAGTAACTGTTATGGGTCACGTAGATCACGGTAAAACATCGTTATTAGATTACGTACGTGAAGAAAACGTAATTGCTGGCGAATCGGGAGGTATTACACAGCACATTGGTGCTTATGGTGTAACTCTTGAAGATGGCCAAAAAATAGCCTTTTTAGATACACCAGGTCACGAGGCCTTTACAGCTATGCGTGCTCGTGGTGCACAAGTAACAGATATTGCCATTATTGTTGTTGCTGCAGATGATGATATTATGCCGCAAACCAAAGAAGCTATTTCACACGCACAAGCAGCTGGCGTACCAATTGTTTTCGCAATTAACAAGATTGACAAACCAACCGCCAACCCAGATAAAATTAAAGAAGGCTTAGCTAATATGAACTTATTAGTTGAAGATTGGGGAGGTAAAGTACAATCGCAAGATATATCAGCTAAAACAGGAGAAGGCGTTAACGAATTACTTGAAAAAGTCTTGTTGGAAGCCGAACTGTTAGAACTTAAAGCAAATCCAGATAAACCAGCAGTAGGAACAATTGTCGAAGCCTTTTTGGATAAAGGTAGAGGTTACGTTGCGACGGTGCTAGTGCAAGCAGGAACACTTAAAATAGGTGATTATGTCTTAGCAGGTAAGCATAGTGGTAAAGTTAAAGCAATGCATGACGAAAGAGGAAATGATATTGAAGTAGCTGGACCATCAACACCAGTATCACTTCTTGGATTAGATGGAGCACCGCAAGCGGGAGATAAATTTAATGTGTTTGAAGACGAGCGTGAAGCTAAACAAATTGCTGCAAAACGTACCCAATTACAACGTGAGCAATCTGTACGTACACAACGTCATATTACATTAGACGAAATTGGTCGTCGTATTGCTTTAGGTGATTTCCAAGAATTAAATATTATTCTTAAAGGTGATGTTGATGGATCTGTTGAAGCCTTAACCGATTCGTTCCAAAAACTATCAACCGAAGAAATTCAAGTCAATATTATTCATAAAGGTGTTGGAGCCATTACCGAAAGTGATGTGTTATTAGCATCAGCATCAGACGCTATTATTATAGGGTTTAATGTGAGGCCAATGGGTAATGCACGACAAATAGCCGACAAAGAAGAAATCGATATCCGTACATACTCTATTATCTACGATGCGATTAACGATCTTAAAGATGCTATGGAAGGTATGTTGTCGCCAGAACTTAAAGAAGAAATTACTGGTACAGCTGAAATACGAGAAACCTTCAAAATCTCTAAAATTGGAACTATTGCAGGATGTATGGTAACCAATGGTAAGATTTACAGAAACTCTGGAATTCGTCTTATTAGAGATGGTGTAGTTATTTATACTGGAGAATTAGCCTCGTTAAAACGCTTTAAAGACGATGTTAAAGAAGTCTCTAAAGGTTACGATTGCGGTATGCAAGTTAAAAACTATAACGATATTAAAGAAGGCGATGTAATTGAAGCCTTCCAAGAAGTAGAGGTTAAGAAGAAATTAAAATAACAGTTACTTTGTGTAAATATTTGAAAGCGACCATTTTGGTCGCTTTTTTTTGTGTTTTTCAGTCTCTTTTCACGTTCTTTGGCTAGCTATTAACAAATTACTTTAATTATGAAAAAAACAATGACACTTATTGTGCTATTAATGACTATCTCTTTTAGCACAGCAACACAAGCTCAAGAGGCTTATCTAGGCGACATTAAATTAACAGCTATTAACTTTGAACAACGCGGTTGGATGGAATGTGATGGTCGTCTTTTATCAATTGCACAGCACAGCGCATTATTTTCACTTATAGGAACAATTTATGGTGGTGATGGCATAACAACTTTTGCTTTACCAGATTTAAGAGGTCGTGTGCCAGTTGGCATAGGTTCTGGACCTGGATTAACTACGGTGCAATTAGGTGACACCGGTGGTAGTGAAACAAATACATTAACCGTTTCACAAATGCCATCACATAATCATACTGTAAATGCTGTGGTTGATGACGGGAATAGTGCAACGCCCACAGGAAACTTTCCTGCTGGCACTAAACTATTAGACAAAGAGTATGCAAATGGAGGAACTGCTACAACTATGAATTCTAACATGATTGGCAGTACAGGTAATAACCAGCCAGTAAATAACAAGCAACCTTATGTGGGTCTACGTTATGTTATATGTGTTCAAGGCTATTTTCCATCTAGAAATTAATAGGAGTCATGACAAAACACTATATATATATTGTTATGATGCTATTTTGTTCGTTTAGTTATGGGCAAATAACCTTTAATGGTTGTCATTATTTATTTAACGATCAAGATTTCACTTTCGTAAATACAGGATCAGATGCCACAGGAAGAAACATTTTTGTAACTACGCCTGTAGATGGAAACCAACCTTGTCATGGTATTGGGATTTGTGAATTTGAAATATCATGGAGTGAAACAAACAATCGCTGGGAATTTATTGCAGATGATGGTAACGGTAATTTTTCAAGTCCTTTTTTAATTTATTACAATACCGAAGCTTCAACACCTAATCCACCGAGCTTGCAGTTAGGAACTTGGATTGAAAATACAGTTGTAACATTAGGGAATTGTGGTGGAGCCTTAACAGAATTAAATTCAACTTTAATAGGCGATGTGCAAGATGAAACCTTAAATATTGGCTCAAATATTTTATCAAGTATTAAGGTTTATCCAGTTCCAGCAAAGGATATGGTTTCTGTAACTAGTCCTAATCATGCTATTTCTAACGTTACATTATTTAATTTGCAAGGAAAAATAGTGAAACAGCAGGTTAATAAATTTGAAAATATAAGTCTATCTGGAGTTAAAGCTGGTGTATATCTCATGGAGATTAATACGAAAACTAAAAATAGAATAATTAAAAAAATCATTGTTCAATAAAAAAAGCGGCTTATTTGCCGCTTTTTTTATTCTTTAACTTTAGGTTTAAAAATAAATGCTGTTGGAAACTCTTTTTGTATTTTTATAAGTGCTTTATCAGCTTCTAGTCGTGTTCTAAAACTACCAACCCAAATCTTATAATTAGGGGTTTCGTATTCCATTCTAGAAGCCCAATTAGGGAGCTTTTCTTTAAAAGTCGAATTGGCTTTTTCGGCACTTTTACGACCACCAGAAAAAATTTGAATCTTATATCGGTCTAAGGCGTTTTCAGAAGTGTTTATCTCCTTTTTTAATGCAATTAACTCATCTATTTTTTTGTCTTGTTGTATAGATAGCTGTCCGTTTTGTGCATAAATAGTTGATGATAAAACCAATGCGCCAAAAAGAATTAAATTAGATTTTTTTTGTAAAACTTTCATCTTTAGTTAAGTATTTAATGCAAATGTAGGGTTAAAACTCTATTTTTATCAAATTATTATTTAGAATTTCTCTAAATTAGTAATTAACGCTTCTCTAACATTTCTAAAATCGACTTTAAGTGTTACTTTTGCGAGAGATTTTATAACTGTGTTTTTTTATTTTTAGATGAAAAAATCATACCAAAGTTTAGAAGTTAATTCAACCAATAATATGGAACAGGTGACTCGCCGTACGTTAGGTAAGAATATTCTCCAATTGAGTTTTATTTTATTACTAACACTTTCAACCTCACTTTTTGCACAAGAAGGAGACCCTGCAAAAGGGAAAACATTGTTTAATACTAATTGTGCTTCATGTCATAATTTAGATCGTAAAATGACTGGTCCTGCTTTACGCCATGTAGAGCAAAGGTTGTCTGATGATCATGGTTTAGATAGAGAGTGGTTAAGTGCATGGATTCGTAACAGTGCTGCTGTTGTGAAGTCTGGAGATGATTACGCGAACAAAATTTTTGATGAGTATAACGGAACAGCTATGACGGCTTTTCCGCAATTATCAGATCAAGATATTTCAGATATCTTAGCTTATACAGCTCAAGAAGCTCCTAAAGCCGATCCTGCAACAGAAGCGGCTTCTGCAGGAGGTGGCCAAGCAGCGCAATCAGGAACGTCAAATAAATTAGTTCTTGGTGCTTTAGCATTGTTGTTTGCTTTGTTGGCAGTGGCATTAATTCTTGTGAGAAAAACACTTAACAGGTTTGCTGAAGCTAAAGGAGTAGAGATTCCTGAAGATCAAAAAGGATTACCGTTATGGAAAGCGTTTGTGCAAAACCAGTTCTTGGTTTTAGTTGCATGTATCTTCTTATTATTAGCTAGTGGTTACTTTGTTTACGGTTACTTAATGCAGGTAGGTGTAGATCAAGGTTATCAGCCAGTGCAGCCAATTCATTTTTCACATAAAATTCATGCTGGAGATAATGGTATAGATTGTAAGTACTGTCACTCTTCTGCTAGAGTGAGTAAAACATCAGGTATCCCATCATTAAATGTGTGTATGAACTGTCATAAATCAGTATACGAATACAAAGGAGAAACAACAGCAGAGTATAGTAAAGAGTTTTACGATGGTGAGATTAAAAAGTTATACGCAGCGGCAGGTTGGGATGATGCTGAGCAAAAGTATACAGGTGAAACAACACCAGTAAAATGGGTGAGAATTCATAACCTTCCAGATTTTGCTTATTTCAATCACTCACAGCACGTAACGGTTGCAGGAATTGAATGTCAAACTTGTCACGGCCCTGTAGAGGAGATGGAAATTATGTATCAACATGCACCATTAACTATGGGTTGGTGTATTAACTGTCACAGAGAGACAGAGGTCAAAGTAAAAGATAACGCTTATTATGAGAAAATTCATGCCGAGCTATCTAAAAAATATGGTGTAGAAAAGCTAACGGCTGCTCAAATGGGTGGATTGGAATGCGGTAAATGCCATTACTAAATTAAATTAATAAAAGAGTTAATTCTATTATATATGTCATCAAACAAGAAATACTGGAAAAGTGTTGAAGAGCTTAACGATAATAGCTCTGTTGTTGAGACGCTAAAACACAACGAGTTTGTTGAAGAAATACCAACTGATGAGTTTTTAGGTGATAAAGATTCGTTAGAAAGTTCAAAAACAACACGTCGTGACTTCTTAAAATATGTTGGATTTAGTACAGCTGCTGCATCGTTAGCTGCTTGCGAAGGTCCTGTGGTAAAATCGATACCTTACGTAGTGCAGCCAGAGGAAATAGTTCCTGGAGTGGCAAACTATTATGCAACTACCATTGCCAATGGTTTTGATTTTGCTAGTGTTTTGGTTAAAACTAGAGAAGGTCGTCCAATTAAAATTGAAAACAATAGCTTAGCATCAACTCATGGAAGTGCCAATGCTAGAGTAAATGCATCGGTTTTAGGATTGTACGATAGTTTAAGGCTTCAAGGTCCTATGAAAGGGGATTCTGCTATTTCATGGAACACGTTTGATGCTGATACGACAAAAAAATTAAATGAGTTAAAAGCGGCTAACAAGAAGATTGTTTTATTAACACAAACTTTTGCGAGCCCTTCTACACGTAACTTAATCGCAGACTTTAAAGAAGAGTATGGAAATGTTCAGCACGTGGTATACGATGCTGTTTCAGAATCGACTGCTTTAGATGCTTTCCAGGCTAAATATGGTAAGCGTGCTTTAGCAGATTACGATTTCTCTAAAGCAGAAACAATCGTTTCTGTTGGTGCCGACTTTTTAGGAGACTGGCAAGGTGGCGGATTTGATTCTGGATACGCTAAAGGACGTGTTCCTGCAAAAGGAAAAATGTCTAGACACATCCAGTTCGAATCTAATATGTCGTTAACTGGAGCAAATGCAGATAAGCGTGTGCCATTAACACCAAGTCAACAAAAACTAGCTTTAGCTAAATTATATAGTTATGTTGTTGGAGGTTCAGTTTCAGGTGACTTACCAAAAACTATTGATGAAGCTGTTCGTAAAGCTGCCACTCAACTTAAGAAATCTGGTGCTAAAGCTGTTGTTGTTACAGGTATACAAGATGTGAATGCACAAACAGTAGCCTTAGAAATAAACGAATATTTAAGTAGCCAAGTTTTTAACGCTGCTACACCAATAAAGACAAGACAAGGTAATGCTAAAGAGGTTGCAAACTTAGTAGCCGATATGAAATCTGGTAACGTTGCTGCTATTATTATGGCTGGTGTTAACCCAGTATATACATTACCAAATGCTGCTGATTTTGCTGAAGGTTTAAAGAAGACTGAATTATCTATTACTTTCTCAATGAAAGTAGATGAAACCTCGTCTTTAACAGAATACGCGGCAGCAGTGCCTCACTATTTAGAATCTTGGGGAGATGTTGAAATTAAAAATGGACATTATGCATTAATGCAACCAACCATTCGTCCTTTATTCGACACGAGACAGTTTCAGGAAGCTTTATTAATTTGGACAGCTAATAGTGTTGCCTATAACGATTATATTAAAGAAATCTGGACTGAAGATATATTAGATGGAGCCTCGTTTAACCAGGCGTTACATGATGGGCAATTCGTTTCAGAGTCAGTTCACGAGATTGACAATATAGATGCATTAGAAGGTTTAGCTGAAAATAATGAAGTTGAAACGCCTTCTGGAAATGCCGCAAGAGCTTTAGCTTCGTCTGTAAAATCAGCTTCAGAACTTGAGCTTACATTATATAGTAAGACAGGAATGGGAGATGGACAACAAGCCAACAACCCTTGGTTACAAGAGTTTCCAGATCCAATATCAAGAGTATCCTGGGATAACTACTTAACAGTATCTAAAGTTGATGCCGAAAAGTTAGGCTTGAAAAACGAACATGTTGCAACGGGTGCCTTAGATGGTAGTTATGCCGATGTAACCGTTAATGGAACAACCTTAAAGAATGTACCTGTTTTAATACAACCAGGCCAAGCAAAAGGTTCTGTAGGTTTATCATTTGGTTATGGTAGAACAGCAGGTTTAAAAGATGAAATGAAAACCGGTGTAAATGCTTTTAGGCTTTACCAAGGTTTTAACGATATACAAAACGTTAGTATTACAGCTGCTTCTGGAATGCATGAATTTGCATGTGTACAGTTGCACAATACATTAATGGGACGTGGTGATATTGTAAAAGAAACAACGCTTGAAATCTTTAACACTAAAGATAAAGAACACTGGAATGCTATTCCTGTTGTGTCTTTAGATCACCAAGAAACACCAGTAACATCTCCAGATGTTGATATGTGGGATGAATTTGATCGTTCAATAGGACATCATTTCAACTTATCTATCGATTTAAATGCTTGTACTGGATGTGGTGCATGTGTTATAGCATGTCATGCAGAAAATAATGTTCCTGTAGTAGGTAAAGAAGAAGTACGTCGTAGCCGTGATATGCACTGGTTACGTATTGATAGATATTATTCTTCAGAAGGATCTTTTGAAGGGGATAACGAGAAAAAAGACAATATTTCTGGACTAGGAAGTTCGTTAAGCGAGTTTGGTGAGATGGAACACCCATCAGAAAACCCACAAGTCGCTTTCCAACCTGTAATGTGCCAGCATTGTAACCACGCACCATGTGAGACAGTTTGTCCAGTGGCAGCAACATCACACGGTCGCCAAGGTCAAAACCATATGGCTTACAACCGTTGTGTAGGTACGCGTTACTGTGCCAATAACTGTCCTTATAAAGTACGTCGTTTTAACTGGTTCTTATACTCTGAAAATGATGAGTTTGATTACCATATGAATGATGATCTAGGACGTATGGTATTAAATCCAGATGTAGTAGTGCGTTCTCGTGGAGTAATGGAAAAATGTTCTATGTGTATTCAAATGACACAGAAAACTATTTTAGATGCTAAACGTGACGGAAGACAGATTAAAGATGGTGAATTCCAAACAGCTTGTTCTGCTGCATGTAGTAGTGGTGCAATGACCTTTGGAGATATCAATGATAAAGATAGTGAAGTAGCACATCTTAAAGCAGGAGACCGTATGTATCACTTATTAGAACACGTTGGAACAAAACCAAACGTGATGTATCAAACTAAAGTGAGAAATACAACAGAAGCTTAACAATAAAGAATTAATTAAGAAACAATTATAAACAGATTATGGCGTCTCATTACGAAGCACCTATTAGAAGACCTTTAGTTACAGGTGAAAAGTCCTACCACGACGTTACTGTGGATGTGGCAAAACCTATAGAAGGTAAAGCGAATAAGCAGTGGTGGATAGTTTTTGGAATTTCACTGGTAGCTTTTCTTTGGGGAATTGGATGTATTATTTATACCATATCTACAGGTATAGGAACTTGGGGTTTAAATAAAACCGTAGGTTGGGCCTGGGATATTACCAACTTCGTTTGGTGGGTAGGTATTGGTCACGCAGGAACACTTATTTCTGCAGTATTACTTCTATTCCGTCAAAAATGGAGAATGGCAATTAACCGTTCGGCAGAGGCGATGACTATCTTTTCTGTAGTTCAAGCCGGTTTATTCCCTGTAATTCACATGGGCCGTCCATGGTTAGGGTATTGGGTGTTACCAATTCCAAACCAATTTGGATCGTTATGGGTTAACTTTAACTCGCCATTATTATGGGACGTATTCGCGATTTCAACATATTTATCGGTATCATTAGTATTCTGGTGGACAGGATTATTACCTGATTTTGCTATGATTCGTGATCGTGCTGTAAAACCATTTCAAAAGAAAATATATTCTTTATTAAGTTTTGGATGGACAGGTCGTGCTAAAGATTGGCAACGTTTTGAAGAAGTGTCATTAGTATTAGCAGGTTTAGCTACACCACTTGTACTTTCTGTACATACTATTGTATCTTTTGACTTCGCAACATCTGTTATTCCAGGTTGGCATACTACAATATTTCCGCCATATTTCGTGGCAGGGGCGATTTTCTCAGGATTCGCTATGGTAAATACATTACTTATCATCATGAGGAAAGTATGTAACCTTGAAGATTATATTACAGTACAACACATCGAACTAATGAACATTGTAATCATGATTACAGGTTCAATAGTAGGTGTGGCTTATATTACTGAGTTATTTATTGCTTGGTACTCTGGAGTAGAGTATGAACAATATGCATTCTTAAACAGAGCAACAGGACCTTACTGGTGGGCATATTGGGCAATGATGACTTGTAACGTGTTTTCACCACAGTTTATGTGGTTCAAGAAATTAAGAACAAGTATTATGTTCTCGTTCTTTATCTCTATTGTAGTAAACATAGGTATGTGGTTTGAGCGTTTTGTAATTATTGTAACATCATTACACCGCGATTATTTACCATCATCATGGACTATGTTCTCACCAACATTTGTAGATATAGGAATTTTTATAGGAACAATAGGATTCTTCTTTGTGTTATTCCTATTATACTCAAGAACATTCCCAGTAATTGCGCAAGCTGAGGTTAAAACAATCTTGAAATCTTCAGGAGAACGTTACAAAAGAATTAGAGAAGCAGGAGAAAGTTTAGTAGGAACTGGTTCTGATGAAAGAACCTCAGGAAAGCAACCAGTTGTTAATACTGAAGCTCCTAAAGTAGATAACTCTGCTAAAGTAGATAGCCTTTTAGCTAGTATAGGAACTTTCGATCCTAATACAGAAACAGCAGACGACCTTAAAAAGATAAATGGTGTAGGACCGAAAATGGAAGAAGCTTTAAATAGCATAGGTATTTACACATTCTTACAGGTTAGCAAAATGACAAAAAAAGAATACGACTTATTAGATGAAATCACTGGTTCTTTCCCAGGAAGAGCAGAGCGTGATGATTGGTCTGGTCAAGCAAAAAATCTTATAAAATAAACGTAGACAATGGAAGCATCTAAAGTAATTCACGCGATTTATACAGACGACGATGTGTTAATGTCTGCTGTTAAAAAAGTAAAAGCAGAAAAGCATCATATAGAAGAAGTTTATACCCCTTTTCCAGTCCATGGGCTAGATAAAGCTATGGGACTAGAACCAACACGTATAGCAATAGCTTCTTTTTTATACGGATGTTTAGGATTAGCTGTAGCCATCACAATGATGAACTTCATCATGATTGAGGATTGGCCACAAAACATTGGTGGTAAACCAAGTTTTAGTTATATCGAGAACATGCCGGCTTTTGTACCAATTATGTTTGAGTTGACCGTATTTTTTGCAGCCCACTTAATGGTAATTACATTTTACCTACGTAGTAGAATGTGGCCATTTAAAAATGCTGAAAACCCAGATCCAAGAACAACAGATGATCATTTCTTGATGGAAATTCCAGTTCATGGTAACGAACAAGAACTTGAAACGTTACTTAAAGAAACAGGTGCCGTAGAAATTAATATAGTTGATAAAGACGCACATTAAACTGTTAAGTAGTCCTAGAATATAGTGCTGCAAACATTTAATAAAAAATGAAAAATATAAAGTTACAGATGAAAGGCTTAATTAAAATATCACTTCTAGCATTTCTTATGGTAGTGGTAGTAGCTTGTAAAAAAGATACTAGACCAAACTATCAATTCATGCCAAATATGTACGAATCTGTTGGGTACGAAACCTATTCAGAATCTGCAGCTTTCCGTAATGGAAAAGAAGGACAACTTCCCGCAGAAGGAACTATACCTAGAGGGTTTAAACCTTTTGATATAGAAAATACTGTAGAAGGGTATCAGCTAGCTAAAGACTCATTAAACTCGCCATTAGATTCTACACAAGTAGATTTAGCTAAAGGAAAAGAGTTATACGATATTTATTGTGGTATTTGCCATGGTAACAAAGGTGACGGTCAAGGAAACTTAGTAAAGCGCGAAAAAATATTAGGTATTCCTAGTTATGACGATGCTGGTAGAGCCATAACAGCTGGTAGTGTTTATCATACCATTTATTACGGTAAAAACGCCATGGGGTCTTATGCAAACCAGATTAATGAAGAAGAGCGTTGGCAAGTTATAGCTTATGTTATGGAACTTAAAGCTAAATTAGAAAAGTAAGATAGAATAAAGTTTATTTATATAGATATGTACACATTCTCAAATAAATTAAAGACATTTTCCATAGCCTTAGTTATTATAGGTTTATTAGGTGTTGGTTATGGTTTTATGACTTCTCACAAATCTTTTGAAGAAGTTGAAACTATGTTGGCTGAAGAAGCCTCACATCATGGAGGTGGTCATGCTGAAGATACAGTTCATGCCACTACAGAAACAGCGCACGATTCACATGCCAAAGAAGCTTCAAATACAGATGAAGCACACCATGCAGATGCTCATAAAGAACATGTAGAGCATGTCCAACACCAAATATCTAACCGCCCTTGGTCAGCGCTTTATGTAGGTGCGTTCTTTTTCTTTATGATTGCTTTAGGCGTGTTAGCATTTTATGCTATTCAAAGAGCATCGCAAGCAGGTTGGTCTCCAGTACTATTTAGAATTATGGAAGGTATTACAGCATATGTATTACCTGGCGGATTAATTGTATTAGCTATTGCTATTGCATCTGGAACAATAGGACATTACAATATCTTTATTTGGATGGATCCCGATGTTGTAGCGCATGATAAACTTATTCAAGGTAAAGCAGGTTGGTTAAACTTAACAATGTTTGCAGTAAGAGGACTTATTTTTATTGCAGGATGGAGTTTATACCGTCACTTTGCAAGAAAATTCTCTTTAGCACAAGATAATGCTGAAGACGACAAAAACTTTAAAAAATCTTTCAGAATCGCAGCGGCATTCTTAGTATTCTATATCTATTCAGAATCTATGATGTCTTGGGACTGGATTATGAGTGTAGATCCACACTGGTTTAGTACATTATTTGGATGGTATGTATTTGCAAGCATGTTTGTAAGCGGTATTACGGTTATTGCCTTAATAACTATGTACTTAAAATCAAAAGGATTATTAGAGTTTGTAAATGATAGTCATTTACATGATTTAGCTAAATTTATGTTTGCCATTAGTATCTTTTGGACTTACTTATGGTTCTCACAATTTATGTTAATATGGTATTCAAATATACCAGAAGAGGTAACCTATTTTATTACAAGAATTAATGATTACAAGTTACCATTCTTTGGCATGCTAGCTATGAACTTTATTTTCCCACTACTTGTTTTAATGAATAGTGATTACAAGAGAATACCATGGTTTATAGTAATGGCAGGTATTGTAATTTTATTTGGACATTATTTAGATGTATTCAATATGATTATGCCAGCAACAGTAGGAGACAGATGGTTTATTGGTGTGCCAGAAATTGGAGCTATTTGCTTATTTGCTGGACTATTTATGCTAGTTGTATTTACAGCAATATCTAAAGCACCACTATTAGCAAAAAGAAACCCATTTATTAAGGAAAGTGAAAACTTCCATTACTAATATTTAATAAGTAAAGAAGAGAAATAACGATGACTGCTTTATTAACAATTTTAATAGTATTTTTTGTAGCTGTTGCAATCTGGCAAATGGTCAAAATATTCGATTTGGCTAGTGTTGGTGCAGATAACGGACAAATTGCAACAGATAAAGATAACAAACTTAATGGGTATTTAATGATGGCATTCCTTGTCTTCATTTATGCCATAACTATAGTTTCCATATATGAATGGGGAGATTTACCATTATTATCAAATTCAGCATCCGAGCATGGATCGCAAATTGATACATTAATGATCATTTCTTTAATTCTTATTTTTATCGTTCAAACAGTAACGCAATTCTTATTACATTATTTCGCCTTTAAATACAAAGGAGAGAAAGGTAAAAAAGCCTTGTTCTATGCAGATAATAATACTCTAGAAGCTATTTGGACTATTATTCCTGTAATAACATTAGCAGGTTTAATTATCTACGGATTATTCACTTGGTCTAGCATTATGAATGTTAGTGAAGATGAAGATCCATTAGTAATTGAACTTTATGCACAGCAATTTAACTGGAAAGCTCGTTATGCTGGACAAGACAATGTATTAGGTAAAGCTAACGTAAGATTAATAGATATTGATAGAGCTAACATTTTAGGTGTTGATGAGTCAGATCCAAATGCACAAGACGATATTATAACTACCGAGTTACATTTACCAGTTGGTAAGCCAGTATTATTTAAAATGCGATCTCAAGATGTACTGCACTCTGCTTATATGCCACACTTTAGAGCACAAATGAACTGTGTTCCTGGTATGATAACCCAATTTGGGTTTACGCCATCTGTTACAACAGCAGAAATGAGACAAAATCCTGATATCATAGAAAAAGTAGCTAATATCAATAAAATTCGTGTAGAGAATAAAGCAGAGATAGAAGCTAAAGGTCAAGATTTAAGATATGAGTTTGATTACCTATTGTTATGTAACAAAATTTGTGGTAAGTCTCATTATAACATGCAAATGAAAATTATTGTTGAGACTCAAGAAGAATATGACGCTTGGATCAAAGAACAAAAGACCTTTAAAAACTCTTTAATTAACTAAACAAAGACTTAAAACGAAACAAGATTATGTCAGCACACGCAGATACTCACGCACACGACGACCACGGGCATCATCATAAAGAAACGTTTATAACTAAATATATATTCAGTCAAGACCACAAAATGATTGCCAAACAGTACTTGATTACAGGTACTATTATGGGAATTATTGGCGTTGTGATGTCTTTAATGTTCCGTATGCAAATTGCATGGCCAGAACAACCTAATGTTATTTTTGAAGCATTATTAGGTAAATGGGCACCAGATGGTGTTATGGATGCTGATATTTATTTAGCACTTGTTACCATTCACGGTACTATAATGGTATTCTTTGTACTTACTGCAGGATTGAGTGGTACATTTAGTAACTTATTAATACCATTACAAATTGGTGCACGAGATATGGCATCTGGTTTCTTAAACATGGTATCATATTGGTTATTCTTTTTATCAAGTGTAATCATGGTATTATCTTTATTTGTTGAAGCTGGACCAGCTGCAGCAGGATGGACTATTTACC
Organism: Mangrovimonas cancribranchiae; assembly: GCF_037126245.1. NCBI lineage: Bacteria > Pseudomonadati > Bacteroidota > Flavobacteriia > Flavobacteriales > Flavobacteriaceae > Mangrovimonas > Mangrovimonas cancribranchiae. The sequence goes on along the minus strand of NZ_CP136925.1, from coordinate 2,524,111 downwards.
CACCGTTAAGTGCTTTACCAATGGCACAACCAGGATCTGGTATGGGAATGACATTATGGTTAGTCTCTATGGCAATCTTTATTGCATCTTCTCTATTAGGATCTTTAAATTACATAGTAACTGTAATTAACCTAAGAACGAAGGGAATGTCTATGACGCGTTTACCATTAACTATTTGGGCATTCTTTGTAACAGCTATAATAGGTGTAGTATCTTTCCCTGTATTATTATCAGCGGCATTATTACTTATTATGGATAGAAGTTTTGGAACATCCTTCTTCTTATCAGACATTTTTATTCAAGGTGAAGTATTACATTACCAAGGTGGTTCTCCAGTATTATTCGAACACTTATTTTGGTTCCTAGGTCACCCAGAGGTATATATTGTATTATTACCAGCATTAGGAATTACCTCCGAAATTATAGCAACCAACTCACGTAAACCCATCTTTGGGTATAGAGCCATGGTAGCTTCAATTTTAGCAATTGCTTTCCTATCAACAATTGTATGGGGACACCACATGTTCGTATCTGGTATGAATCCATTTTTAGGGTCTGTATTTACCTTTACAACCCTATTAATTGCTATCCCATCAGCTGTTAAAGCATTCAACTATATTACAACACTGTGGAAGGGTAACTTACAAATGAATCCAGCCATGTTGTTCTCTATTGGTTTAGTATCAACATTTATTACAGGTGGTTTAACAGGAATTATTTTAGGAGACAGTGCTTTAGATATTAACGTACACGATACCTATTTTGTAGTAGCTCACTTCCACTTAGTAATGGGAATCTCTGCATTGTATGGAATGTTTGCAGGAATCTATCATTGGTTCCCAAAAATGTTTGGTAGAATGATGAATAAAAAATTAGGCTATTTACACTTTTGGATAACAGCAATTTGCGCGTATGGAGTATTCTTCCCAATGCACTTTATAGGAATGGCAGGGTTACCAAGACGTTATTATACAAACTCTAATTTTCCACTATTCGACGATTTAGCTAATGTAAACGTTGTTATAACAATATTTGCCTTAGTAGGTGGTGCATTCCAGTTAGTATTCTTATATAATTTCTTTACGAGTATATTCTTTGGTAAGAAAGCCGAGCAAAACCCTTGGAAGTCTAACACATTAGAATGGACAACACCAGTAGAACATATTCACGGAAACTGGCCAGGTCAAATTCCTCACGTACACCGTTGGGCATACGATTATAGTAAGCCAGGACACGATTTAGATTTCGTGCCGCAAAATACCCCAATGAAAGAGGGTGAAGAAGAATTACAACACTAGACGTCTCTCTAAAAAGAGAATATCAAAAGATATTAAAAAGCCTTTCCGTTTTGGAAAGGCTTTTTCTTTATCTTTGTTTTTATGAACGAAAACCTAGATCCAACAAATGATAATTTCTCACCTGAAGAGTTAGATGTAGAGAAAAAATTGCGTCCATTGTCTTTTGATGACTTTACAGGACAAGATCAAGTATTAGAAAACTTACAGGTTTTTGTAAAAGCAGCCAACTTAAGAGACGAAGCCTTAGATCATACCTTGTTTCATGGGCCTCCAGGATTAGGTAAAACAACTTTGGCGCATATTTTATCTAATGAGTTGAGTGTTGGTATTAAAGTCACCTCAGGACCTGTATTGGATAAACCAGGTGATTTGGCTGGCTTGCTCACCAATCTAGATGAGCGCGATGTATTATTTATTGACGAAATTCATCGTTTAAGTCCTATTGTAGAAGAGTATTTATACTCGGCCATGGAAGATTATAAAATTGATATCATGATTGAAACGGGACCAAATGCGCGAACGGTTCAAATCAATCTTAATCCATTTACATTAGTTGGAGCCACAACACGTTCAGGTTTACTAACATCTCCTATGCGAGCGCGTTTTGGAATAAGTAGCCGATTACAATATTATAATACCGAATTATTAACAACCATAGTCCAACGTAGTGCTTCAATTTTAAATGTGCCTATCTCTATGGAAGCCGCAGTAGAAATAGCAGGAAGAAGTCGAGGAACCCCAAGAATAGCTAATGCATTATTACGCCGTGTGCGCGATTTTGCCCAAATAAAAGGCAATGGCAAAATTGATATTAAAATAGCCAAATTTGCTCTTGAAGCTTTAAATGTAGATGCGCATGGTTTAGATGAAATGGATAATAAAATTCTGTCTACTATTATCGATAAATTTAAAGGCGGTCCCGTAGGTATTACAACTTTAGCAACAGCGGTTAGTGAAAGTGCCGAAACGATAGAAGAAGTTTACGAGCCTTTTCTTATTCAACAAGGATTTATTATGCGTACACCTCGTGGTCGAGAAGTAACCGAACAAGCCTATAAACATCTTGGACGTACCAAAGGAGGAACGCAAGGCGGATTGTTTTAATGGATAATCAAAAAGAAATACCCGAGGTGTCTACATTTACGTTTTTAAGACACGCCATTAATATTCTTAATAATCCACTGCCATTCCATCATAAAAATTTTGAACGCTACGGCAATACGTTTAAGCTTAATATTGGTTTTGGTAACTATGCTATTTTTTCCCGTGATGCCGCTTTAGCAGAATATGTGCTTCAAAAGAATTGGAAAAATTATACAAAGTCACCTATCCAAACAAAGGACCTTGCTAAATATTTAGGAAAAGGATTGTTGACTTCTGAAGGCAAACATTGGCGAAAGCAACGCAAACTCATTCAACCAGCATTTCATAAAAAACATCTCGAAAACTTAATTGCTACCATAAAAAAAACCATTATTGAAGAGCTACATAGTATCCAAACAGATATTGATATGGATGTACTCCCTTTTTTTAGCGATTTAGCTTTTAAAGTGGTTGTAAAGTCGTTGTTTAGTAATGCCGCTACCGATGCTGAGATTAAAATCCTTCAAGAAGTGACCGAGGAAAATCAAAACATGTTGGTAAAAGAGTTGCGTCAGCCTTATTTAAAATGGTATTTTGAGTCTTTTGGGATTATAAAAAAGCATTTGTCGCGTACCAAGGAATCTCGTGATATTCTTCAAAATATCATTAATAGACGAACACAGTCTAAAACTCAATATAATGATTTGTTGGATATGCTTTTAAATGCACGTTATGAAGACGGCTCAAGTATGGATAACAACCAATTAATTGATGAAATTTTGGTACTTTTTGTTGCTGGCCACGAAACAACAGCAAATACATTAAGTTTTACAGTACAGTTATTAGCTCAGCATCCCGAATGGCAAGATAAAATCTATATAGAATATCAAACTATATTAGAAAAATATCATGCCAATCTAATGACAGCAATCACACAATCTCAGATAGCTAAACAAGTTATAGAGGAGTCTTTACGGTTATATCCGCCAGCATATTTTATAGATCGTGTGAATATACAAGATGATGAATTTAATGGCTTTCTATTTAAAAAAGGAAGCAGTTTATTGTTTTCTATTTACGAAATCCACAGACATAAAAACTTATGGAAAAACCCTAAAACGTTTAACCCTAATAGGTTTTTGCCTGAGCATGCTAAAAACTATACATCACATTATTTTCCATTTGGTGCTGGACCACGAAAATGCATAGGAAATAACTTTGCTATGTACGAAATGGCAATAGCTGTCTCAGAACTTTTACTTAGATATAAAATTTATCCTGTAAAGGATTCTATAGAAATTAACCCGTTAATTACTTTAAAACCTAAAAATGCTATTGTAAGATTTCAAAAGCGATAAACGTAATGTTATCTTTAACATATGCCAAATAAACAACACCATACACAACTTATAAAAACTGAAGCCAAACGCCTTGGTTTTTTGTCTTGTGGCATAAGTAAAGCTGAGTTTTTAGAAACAGAAGCCCCACGATTAGAAAACTGGTTAAATGCTAATATGAATGGTGAAATGCGTTATATGGAAAACCATTTCGATAAACGTTTAGACCCAACAAAACTAGTGGAAGGCTCTAAAAGTGTGGTTTCCTTATTGCTGAATTATTTTCCTTCGGAAACCCAAAACTCAGAAAGTTACAAGTTGTCAAAATACGCTTACGGTACCGATTACCACTTTGTAATAAAAGATAAACTCAAATCACTATTACAATTTATTCAACATGAAATAGGTGAAGTAGAAGGTCGTGCTTTTGTCGACTCGGCGCCAGTTTTAGATAAAGCTTGGGCAGCAAAATCTGGTTTGGGTTGGATAGGAAAACATAGCAATTTACTTACGCAACAAGTCGGATCCTTTTATTTTATTGCAGAACTTATTATCGATTTAGAACTCGATTACGACACTCCAACTACCGATCATTGTGGAACATGTACAGCCTGTATTGATGCTTGTCCAACTCAGGCTATTGTTGAGCCTTACGTAGTAGATGGTAGCAAATGTATTTCTTATTTAACTATAGAATTGAAAGACAATATACCATTAGAATTTAAAAATAAGATGGACGATTGGATGTTTGGTTGCGATGTGTGTCAAGATGTATGCCCATGGAACCGGTTTTCAAAACCACATAACCAACCACTATTTAATCCGCATCCCGACTTATTAAAAATGTCTAAAAAAGACTGGGAAGAAATTACCGAAGATACTTTTAGAAAGGTGTTTAAAAAGTCAGCGGTAAAGCGGACTAAATTCACAGGGTTAACTCGTAACATTGATTTCTTGAAAGATTAGAGTTTAATTCTGTAGGATTACTACATTTGTATAACATATTTAAAAATGTTTATGAGTAACCCAAGAAAACGAAGAGAAGCGTTAGTTTATCATGCTAAGCCAACGCCAGGTAAAATTAAAGTTGTTCCAACAAAAAAATATGCTACTCAAAGAGACTTAGCATTAGCCTATTCTCCAGGCGTTGCAGAACCTTGTTTGGAAATAGAAAAAGATAAAAACAATGCATACAAATACACTACTAAAGGAAATTTAGTAGCTGTCATATCTAACGGAACAGCAGTTTTAGGTCTTGGTAATATTGGTCCTGAAGCTTCCAAACCTGTTATGGAAGGAAAAGGGTTGCTTTTTAAAATTTTTGCCGATATAGATGTGTTTGATATAGAAGTCGATACCGAAAATATTGAAGAGTTTATTCAAACCGTTAAAAATATAGCGCCAACTTTTGGAGGTATTAATCTTGAAGATATAAAAGCTCCTGAGGCTTTTGAGATAGAAAAGCGCCTAAAAGAAGAGCTTGATATTCCTGTAATGCATGACGATCAACACGGGACAGCTATTATTTCTGCGGCAGCCTTATTAAACGCTTTAGAACTTGCCGAAAAAAATATAGAAGATGTTAATATTGTAATTAGTGGTGCTGGTGCTGCTGCTATTTCTTGCTCACGATTGTACCAATCTTGTGGTGCAAGAAGAGAAAATATGGTTATGCTTGACAGCAAGGGTGTTATAAGATCGGATAGAGAAAATCTAACATCTCAAAAAGCTGAATTTGCTACAGATAAGGATTTAAATACCTTAGACGAAGCCATGAAAGATGCCGATGTATTTATAGGATTATCTACTTCAGATATAGTTTCTCCAGAGATGTTAATTACTATGGCAGAAAATCCTATCGTTTTTGCAATGGCCAATCCAGATCCAGAAATCGCTTACGATTTGGCAGTAAAAACTAGAGAAGATATTATTATGGCAACTGGCCGTAGCGATCACCCTAATCAAGTAAATAACGTATTAGGATTTCCGTTTATTTTCCGTGGTGCATTAGATGTTCGTGCCACCAAAATTAATGAAGAAATGAAAATGGCTGCAGTAAAAGCTTTGGCTAGATTAGCTAAAGAGCCAGTACCTGAGCAAGTAAATATTGCTTATGGAGAAACCAAGTTAATGTTTGGTCGCGATTATATTATTCCTAAACCTTTTGACCCGAGATTAATTGCCGAAGTTCCGCCAGCAGTAGCAAAAGCAGCCATGGATAGTGGTGTTGCTAAAGAGCCTATTGAGGATTGGGAACGCTATGAAAATCAATTGTTAGAAAGACTAGGGTCAGATAATAAAATGGTTAGGCTTTTAATTAATAGAGCTAAAATGAACCCTAAGCGTGTTGTTTTTGCAGAAGCCGATCATTTAGATGTTTTAAAAGCCGCACAAATTGCTTATGATGAAGGAATAGCTTATCCTATTTTATTAGGAAGAAAAGAGGCCATCAAAACCTTAATGGAAGAGATAGAGTTTGATGTAGATTTGCCAATTATTGATCCTAAATCAGACGAAGAAATAGAACGAAAAAATAGATATGCCGAAGCCTATTGGAAACATAGAAAACGCCGTGGTGTAACACTTTACTCTGCTCAAAAGAAAATGCGTGAGCGTAATTATTTTGCTGCCATGATGGTAAATGAAGGTGATGCCGATGCTTTGATATCTGGATATTCACGCAGCTATCCATCTGTAGTAAAACCAATGCTAGAACTTATAGGAAAGGCAAAAGGTGCTTCGAGAGTAGCAACCACAAATATTATGATGACACAGCGTGGCCCAATGTTTTTAAGCGATACCTCAATTAATATAGACCCAACAGCAAAGGATTTAGCAACAATTGCACAAATGACTTCGACTGTAGTGAAAATGTTTGGTATGGAGCCTGTAATTGCTATGACATCTTATTCAAATTTTGGATCATCTCATAACGATCGAGCTTCAAAAGTAAGAGAAGCTGTTTCTTATTTACATCGTTTTTATCCAGATATGATTGTTGATGGCGAACTGCAAACAGATTTTGCTTTAAATAGTGAAATGCTTCAAGATATATTTCCGTTTTCCAAGCTTGCAGGAAGAAAGGTGAATACATTAGTTTTTCCTAACCTTGAAGCGGCCAATATAACGTATAAGCTTTTAAAAGAACTTAACAAAGCCGATTCTATTGGTCCAATAATGATGGGCATGAGAAAACCTGTTCATATCTTACAACTTGACGCTAGTGTTGACGAAATTGTAAATATGACTGCTATAGCTGTGGTCGATGCGCAACAAAAAGAGAAAAGAGAACAATAAAGCAAAAGTGTCATTACAGGGATAACTGCTTTATAATGTGAATAATTTTATTACATTTGAGAGGTTTTAAGGATTAATTAATGATTACACATATACAAGGAAGACTTGTTGAAAAGAATCCAACAGATATTGTTGTAGATTGTAATGGCGTTGGCTATTTACTAAATATTTCTTTAAATACATTTTCTCAGATTCCTGATAAGGAGCATATAAAGCTTTATACACACCTTCAAGTTAAGGAAGACTCGCATACCCTATTTGGTTTTACTACTTTAGCAGAGCGTGAAGTGTTTAGATTATTAATTTCGGTTAGTGGTGTAGGAACCAGCACAGCAAGAACCATGTTGTCTTCTTTAACACCAAAACAGGTTAGAGAAGGGATTGCTCAAGAGGATGTTGCTTTAATTCAATCTATAAAAGGTATTGGTGCTAAAACCGCTCAACGAGTTATTTTGGACTTGAAAGATAAAATTTTGAAAGTTTATGATATTGACGAACTTTCACCTCAAAAAAGCAATACAAACAAAGATGAAGCGTTATCTGCTTTAGAAGTTCTTGGGTTCAACAAAAAACAAGCTAATCGTATGCTAGATAAAATATTAAAAAGTATGCCAGAAGCAGACGTTGAATTCTTGATAAAAGAGGCTTTAAAAAACTTATAAAAGATTTGAGGACAACTAACTATACTAATCAATCAGTAAGGCGGCATATTGTATTTAGTTTGGCTTTCTTTTGCAGTTTATTTGCCATAGCGCAACAAAACCCAACAGCACAAGATAGTACAAAAACAGGGTATTCATTAGGGGAAATGACCATGCCAAACCCCAATAGTATAGAGTCTAAATATACTTACGACCCTTTAACAGATAGATATATTTATACCGAATCGGTGGGTGATTTTAATATTAATTACCCCATTATCCTTACACCAGAAGAGTATCAAGATTTTATATTAAAAGAAAGCCTTAAAGAATATTACAAACAAAAAATTGATGCTTACGATGGTAAAAAAGAAGGCGCTGAAGAAGAACAAAAAAACTTATTACCAGAATTTTATGTAAGATCAGGTTTTTTCGAAACCATTTTTGGGGGTAATACCATTAATGTGGTGCCTCAAGGTTCTGTTGAAATAGATTTAGGCGTATTATTTGCCAAACAAGATAACCCTACATTTTCACCTAGAAATAGAAGGAATTTTTCGTTTGATTTTGATCAAAGAATTAGTTTAAGTCTTTTGGGTAAAGTAGGAACAAGGCTACAAGTAACAGCAAATTACGATACCGAGTCTACTTTCGATTTTCAAAACTTAATTAAATTAGAATACACCCCAACAGAAGATGATATCATTCAAAAAATAGAAGTCGGTAACGTAAACATGCCGCTTAATAGTTCACTTATTTCAGGAGCGCAAAGTTTATTTGGGGTTAAAACACAACTGCAATTTGGAAAAACAACCATTACAGGAGTGTTTTCTGAGCAAAGATCAGATACTAGAACCGTAGTCGCTCAAGGCGGTGGAACTGTAGAAGATTTTGAGTTTTATGCTAGAGATTACGATGAAAATCGTCACTTTTTCTTAGGCCATTATTTTAGAGATAATTACGATAGAGCCTTAGAAAACTATCCCTACATTAATAACAATATTCAAATTACAAGAATTGAAGTTTGGATAACCAATAGAAATAATTCTACTGAAAATGTTAGAAATATTGTAGCCTTACAGGATTTAGGGGAGTCTAACCCAGATCCAAATGCCAATAATTTATATCTACAATCTATTCCAGGAGGATTTATCAATGCTGGACCAAACGCTTTTCCAGATAACGGAAACAATGATTATGATCCTACTGCCATTGGTACAGGTTCAGTATTAACCGATGCCATTCGCGATATAGCTACAGCACAGCAAGGGTTTGGTGCGTTGTCATCGGTAGTTAATGAAGGTTCCGACTATGGTAAATTAGAAAATGCAAGAAAGTTACGAGAAGGTCAAGAGTATACTTTAAACCCACAATTAGGATATATCTCTTTAAATCAAAGATTAACCAACGACGAGATTTTAGCCGTAGCCTATCAATATACTGTTGGTGGGCAAGTTTACCAAGTAGGAGAATTTGCTAACGATGGTGTAGATGCTACCACAGTTGATGATACCTCTGCTGTTACTATGGTAACCAATAATAGTTTGGTGCTAAAAATGCTTAAAAGTCCTATAACCAATGTCGATCAGCCTATTTGGGATTTAATGATGAAAAACATTTACGATACAGGCGCATATCAACTAAGTCAAGATGATTTTAAGCTGAATGTCTTTTATAACGAAGCATCACCATTAAACTTTATAACACCCGTTGATGGCACGCCTTTCCCTACCTTTAATGGGAATGCAATACAAGAAACAACGTTGTTAAAGCTGTTTCACTTAGATCGCTTAAACTTTAATAACGACCCGCAGGCTAATGGTGATGGGTTCTTCGATTTTGTTCCTGGATTAACAGTTTTACCGCAAAACGGAAAAATTATTTTTACAACAGTAGAGCCTTTTGGAGAGTATTTATTTGATAAACTGTCCATTTCTGCAAGTGAAGATTATAACAACGATGCTTCTTATAACGATAATCAAACCAAATATGTTTACGATATCCTTTATAAGGAAACCAAAACAGCAGCATTAGAAGAAGCCGAAAAAAATAAATTCTTATTAAAAGGACGTTATAAATCCTCTGGCGGCGATGGTATTCCTATCGGGGCGTTCAATGTTCCAAGAGGTTCTGTAACGGTTACTGCAGGAGGTCGAAAGTTAGTAGAAGGTGTAGATTACACGGTGAATTATCAGTTAGGAACAGTTCAAATTTTAGATGAAGCCCTAAAAGCATCCAACACACCAATACAGGTTTCTACAGAAAATAATGCAGTTTTCGGTCAGCAAACCAAGCGTTTTACAGGAATTAATGTAGAGCATAAGTTTAATGAAAACTTTGTGTTAGGCGCTACTTGGTTAAACTTAAACGAAAGACCTATTACACAAAAGGCAAATTATAGTCAAGAGCCCATAAATAATCACATCTTTGGTTTAAATGGGAACTATTCAACCGAAGTGCCATTTTTAACTAGAATGGTAAATAAATTGCCAAATATAGATACCGATGCACCATCAAATCTTTCAGTAAGAGGAGAATTTGCTTATTTATTACCGGGTGCGCCAAAAGGAACCGATTTTAATGGCGAAGCAACATCTTATGTTGATGATTTTGAAGGCTCGCAAAATGCCATCGATTTAAAGTCGCCACAATCTTGGTTTTTATCAAGTAGACCAAAAGGTATTAATAATAATAACGACGATGCCAATGGCATTGAACAAGGGTATAATAGAGCGTTGTTAAACTGGTATAATATCGATCCTATTTTTTATGGAAATAGAAAGCCCGACGATATATCAGATGACGATATTTCAAACCTATTTACAAGTCGTGTATTTAGCGAAGAATTATTCCCACAACAAGATATAGCACAAGGGCAAAGTGCGGTAATTAATACTTTGGATTTAGTTTATTATCCCGAAGAACGTGGGCCGTATAACTTTCAAACAACCAATGTTGATATACCAAATAATACATTAACAGCTCCAGAAGATAGTTGGGCAGGAATTACGAGAGCCTTAACATCTACCGATTTTGAACAAGCCAATGTAGAATATATTGAGTTTTGGTTACAAGATCCTTTTCAGGAAAACCAAGCAAACACAGGAGGGAAACTAGTTTTTAACTTAGGAAACATTTCAGAAGATATTGTAAAAGACGGGAGGAAATTATACGAAAATGGTTTGCCTCAAGATGGTAATGTGATAGGTGTATTACCAACATCGCCATCATGGGAAACGGTTTATCCTCAAAACCAGTCTTTAATTTATGCTTTCGATACTACAGGACAGGAACGAACAAATCAAGATGTTGGATACGATGGGTATAGTGATAATGAAGAGCAACAAATTTTCACAGATTATGCCGGTTTAAATGACCCCGCAAGAGATAATTATACGTATTTCTTAAACACTAGTGGAGATATCTTTGAACGCTATAAACAATATAATGGGGTAGATGGAAATTCACCTGATACTTTTTCAGATACTAACCGAGGTAATACAACCCAGCCTGATGTTGAAGATGTAAATAGGGATAATACCATGAATACCATAGATAGTTACTATCAATATGAAGTAGAGTTAACTCCAGCTACATTAAACACCAACAACCCATTAATTGCCGATATTAAGGAAGGGCAAATAAGAAATTTACCTAATGGGCAAACAGCAACACCAAGATGGATTCAATTTAGAATACCTGTTTCAGAATATACAGAAGCTATAGGAGGTATAAGTGATTTAAGATCTATTCGTTTTGTGAGAATGTTTTTAAAAGAATTCTCTGAAACCACAGTATTCCGTTTTGGTACTTTAGATTTAGTACGTAGCGATTGGAGACGATACACCCAAACACTAGATGAAGATGAAGGCGATCCTGACGATGATACTACCGAGTTTAGTGTTGGTGTTGTAAGTACCATAGAAAATGAAGGAAGTTACCAATCGCCTCCAGGAGTCGATCCAGAAGAATTATTTAATAACAACACAGTAGTACGTCAAAACGAACAATCTTTAGTGGTTAATGTTTGTGATTTAGAATCGCACGATGCAAGAGCGGTATTCAAAAACATAAACGTAGACATGCGTCAATATAAAAAACTAAGGATGTTTATGCATGCCGAAGAAGGTGAGCTTTCTGGCTTAAACGATGATGACTTAGTAGGTTTTATACGTATGGGTAACGATTTAACCCAAAACTATTACCAAATAGAAGTACCTTTAAAGGTAAGTATAGGCACCACAAGAGAAGCACTATGGCCAGAAGAAAACGAAATAAATTTGGCATTATCTTTACTGCAAGACATTAAATCAGAAGCCATAAGTAATGGAGCTTTAAGTAATCCCGATCCTATATTTTATGATGTTAATGGCGGCTCATTAAGTAGTAATCCAGTAGCCGAATATGCCGATTTACCAGCATCATCAAATAGAAATGGATTTCATAGAATAGGAATAAAAGGAAATCCGAACTTTGGCGATATTAGAACATTAATGGTAGGTGTTAAAAACCGATCAACAACAGATAAATGTGCCAAATTATGGTTTAATGAGCTCCGTTTATCCGATATGGATAACGAAGGTGGTTGGGCTGCTGTGGTAAGTCTAGATTCAAATATTGCAGATTTTGCCAACGTAAGCGCCACAGGTAGAAAAAGTACAACCGGATTTGGCTCTCTAGAGCAAGGTCCAAACGAAAGAAGCCGAGAAGATGTTGTGCAATACGACGTGGTTACTAATGTGAATGTTGGGCAATTATTTCCTAAAAAATGGGGCTTACAAATACCATTTAATTATGGCCAAGGAGAGGAGCTTATCACGCCAAAATACGATCAGTTTTATAAAGATTTAACGTTAGAATCGCGTATAGATGCAGCCGATACCGATACCGAAAAAGATAGAATTCGAGAACAATCAGAAAATTATACCAAACGCCGAAGTATTAATTTTATTGGGGTTAGAAAAATAAAAACAGGCGACTCTAAACCACATTTTTACGATGTTGAAAACCTAACTTTTAATTATTCTTATAACAAGGTGAAACATCGCGATTTTGAAATAGAAAACTCCATAGACCAAACCGTAAGAGCTGGCGTTAATTATGCGTATAATTTCGAGCCTGTTTCTATAGAACCATTCAAGAAAAACGATTCCTTGTTTAATGGCGAATATTGGAAAATCTTAAAAGACTTTAATATTAATCCGTTGCCTTCAAGCTTTACGGTGAATACAGATATTAATAGAAGCTTTAATAAACAAAAATTTAGAGATGTCGATTTAACTGGTGGTAATATAGGTTTAGAAGAATTTTATAGAAGAAACTATACTTTCGATTATCAATACACCATAAATTATAATCTTACCAAGTCGCTTCAAGTTAATTTTACAGCATCAAATAATAATATTGTTAGAAACTATTTTAAAAATGATATTATTAATGGCGAGCAAGACCCATCATTAGATGTTTGGGATGGCTTTTTCGATTTTGGAGACCCTAACAGGCAATACCAACAATTAGGTATAAATTACGATATACCAATAAATAAAATACCAACCTTTAGTTTTATTGATGCCACATATTCTTATAGCGGAGAATTCCAGTGGCAAAAAGGTTCCGATTTATTAGGAGATATTGATTTAAATGGGCAATCCTATAACTTAGGAAACTCCATTTCTAACGCCAATCAACATAATATAAACACCTCTTTAAATATGAATAGGTTCTATAATTATATAGGCCTAAAAAAGAAACGTACGTCTAGTAGGAATACCATAAGAAGGCGACCTGGCGGCGCACCACCAGCAAAGGTTGATGGCCAGAAAGAAGATGAGGTTAAATCTAAAAAAGGAGGTCAAGGACTGTTAAACTTTGGTATAGGACTTCTTACAAGTTTAAAACGTGTACAAGTAAATTATGCGCAAACAAACGGAACCTATTTACCAGGGTATTTAAGAACACCTGGATTTATAGGAACATTAAAACCTACAGTAGGATTTACTTTTGGTAGCCAGAGAGATATAAGGCAATTAGCAGCAAGAAACGGTTGGTTAACGATGTATCCAGAATTTAATGAGCAATACACCATTAACCGTAATAAACAACTAGATTTTTCAGCGAATTTAGAACCGTTTGATGATTTAAAAATCGATTTAGTAGGAAATCGAATAATGGCCGAGAATTATACCGAAAATTATCGTGTAGATAATATTAACGGCGATTTAGAGTACCAATCGCTTACCCCAAATACCTTTGGAAACTTTAATATTTCTACAATGTTAATTGCAACGGCATTTGGTAAAAGCGATGAAAACGAATCTGAAGCTTTTGAAACGTTTAGAAATAACAGAATTGAAATCGCCAATAGATTAGCAGAAAAACACTATGGTAGTTCAAGCTTCCCAAGAGACGCCGAAGGATATCCTGTTGGTTTTGGTAAGAATAATCAATCGGTTTTATTACCCTCTTTTCTATCAGCATACACAGGAAAAGATGCCGGGAAAATAAGTTTAGGAGCTTTTAGAGATATGCCAATTCCTAACTGGGATATTAAGTACACAGGGTTAATGAAGATGAAATGGTTTAAAGAACGTTTTAAACGCTTCTCATTAACACACGGCTATCGTTCCAACTACACAATAAATCAATTTAGAACAAACTTAAACTATAACGATCAAAACCCAGAAGAACTAGATCAAGGTGGAAACTTTAGAAATAAAACCCTTTATAGTAATATTAGTTTAACCGAAATGTTTAGTCCGTTAGTACGAATTGATATGGAAATGAAAAACTCCATAAAAATACTAGCCGAGTTAAAGAAAGACAGAATGTTGTCGCTAAGTTTTGACAACAATTTAATGACCGAAATTCAAGGTATGGAATACATTCTAGGATTAGGGTATAGGGTTAAAGATGTTCGCATAAAATCAAAACTAGCAGGGCCAAGAAGAATGATTGTTAGCGATTTAAACATGAAAGCCGATATCTCATTAAGAGATAACAAAACCATTATAAGGTATCTAGATTTAGATAATAATCAAGTTACCTCCGGGCAAACCATGTGGTCGGCTAAATTCACAGCAGATTATTCGTTTAGTAAAAACTTAACAGGTATTTTCTATTTTGATTATGCGTTTTCAGAATATGCTATTTCAACAGCTTTTCCACAAACAAGTATACGAGCAGGAATTACATTACGATATAATTTTGGGAATTAGCCCTAACTTGTTTGAAATTATAAATTGAATAAATACATTTGCCAAAACATAAAATAATTATATCAAAATGAATATTCCAGCAGACTTAAAATACACAAAAGATCACGAATGGGTTAAAATAGAAGGCGATGTTGCTACCATTGGTATTACCGATTTTGCACAAAGCGAATTAGGAGATATTGTTTACGTAGAGGTAGAAACCGTAGATGAAACTTTAGATGCTGAAGAAGTTTTTGGTACAGTAGAAGCTGTTAAAACAGTATCAGACCTTTATTTACCATTATCTGGAGAAATCATCGAGTTTAACGAAAACCTTGAAGATGAACCAGAAAAAGTAAATACAGACCCTTACGGCGACGGTTGGATGATTAAACTAAAAATCTCTGACGATGCTCAAGTAAGCGATTTACTTACAGTAGACCAGTACAAAGATATTATAGGTGGCTAAGCACAGTCTACTTATTGCAATTGCCTATACCGTAGTATTGACTTTGGCTTGCTTAATAAGTATAGACTTTAATAAGGTGTCAGATATTGCACCATCATTTAGCGATAAAATATTTCATTTTTTAGCTTACGCCTTGCTAACTTTTTTATGGATGAGAGCCTTTATCTTTCACCTTAAAATGTTAAAACAAAAAGCTATCAGGTCGTCATTACTATTCTCAATAATTTTTGGTATAATAATTGAGGTATTACAAATGACACTTACAAGTACTAGAAGTTTCGACTTTTGGGATATTTTATCAAACACTTTAGGTGTTTTATTTACAGTTTTTGTACTATCAAAGTCAAAAATTGGGCAACGTTAAAAAAATATAATCACTTGCTTTTTTACCAAATAAATGGTTATTTTAGCAATCAGGAAAAACAACAATTATGGAACCTAAGAAAAATTCGAAAGCAAACGTAGGACGTAACAGTTCCCTTTATTTTGCCGTAGGTTTAGCATTAATGTTATTCTTAACAAACTATGCGATTAACTACAAAACCTACGATAAAGAAGTAATAGATATTGGTAAATTGGATATGGAAGAAGAATTGGAAGAAGAAATTCCAATTACAGAACAGATCCAGACACCACCGCCACCGCCACCGCCACCAGCAGCGCCAGAAGTAATTGAAGTTGTTGAAGATGAGGAAGAAGTGGAAGAAACTGTTATCGAGTCTACCGAAACAAGTCAAGAAGAAGAAATTGTTGAGGTTGAAGAAATTGAAGTAGAAGAAGTAGAAGAAGATGTAGAAGTTCCTTTTGCTGTAATTGAAAATGTACCAGTTTTCCCGGGATGTGAAAACGAGAAAGGAAACAACGCTAAGAAAAAATGTATGTCCGAAAGAATACAAAAGTTTGTTGTAAGAAAGTTTGATACAGATTTAGCAAGTGACTTAGGCCTTTCAGGAAGACAACGTATTATTGTAATGTTTAAAATTGATAAAACAGGTAACATTGTTGGCGTAAGAGCAAGAGCACCACACCCGAAATTAAAACAAGAAGCGGAAAGTGTTGTGAAATCTTTACCAAAAATGAAACCAGGAATGCAACGTGGTAAAGCTGTAACAGTACCTTACTCACTGCCAATTTTATTCCAAGTACAAGACTAAAAGAAATAGTTTTTAAAATATTTTAATCCCGATACTTTTTTAAAAGTGTCGGGATTTTTTGTTTGGTACGTTTATTGTGAATTATGAAAATATTAACATTTAAACATCATTATTATGAGAACACCAAAGAAAAACCAAAGAAGTTTAAAGAAAGAAGGACTATCTATTCAAAAAAACTCAACCTTGTACTTTCAAGTTGGGTTAATTATCTGTTTGCTGATAACCTATGGGTTATTAGAAATGAAGTTTGAATCTAAAGACTATGCGCCACAAGTATTAACAAACTTAGAAGAAGACGATATTTATGTATTCGACAAGCAGGTAAAAATATATCAAGAAGAGGTTAAGGAAAAGAAGAAAAAACCAACAGTTTTTAAAGACCCCAAAATTTCTGATGATGACGATGAAGGTGAAGTAACACCAGATATTGTAACAGAGCCAGTAACTAACGAGCCTGTTGCCGATCCAGGAAGTATTGTAGTAGAGAAAAAACCGGACGATTTACCTCCAGTAAGTATTATGGCTGTTGAGCAAGTACCTGTTTTTCCTGGTTGCGAAGATGAAACTTCTAATAAAGCGCGCATTAAATGCATGTCAGAAAAAATCTCAAAACATATTAAAAGAAAATTCGATACCGATATCGCTTCAGATTTAGGGTTAAGTGGGTTGCAACGTATTAATGTAATGTTTAAAGTAGATAAAAATGGCGAGGTAACCGATATTAAAGCGCGATCACCTTATAAACAGCTAGACAATGAGGCAAAACGTGTTATTGGTAAACTACCTAATATGCAACCAGGAAAGCAAGATAAAAAAGCAGTAGATGTTGTTTATGGTTTGCCCATTATGTTTCAGGTTCAAAACTAATATGATATTTTTTAATTTTTAAAAGTCACTGTTGCGATGCGGTGGCTTTTTTTTGTAGTCATTATTAAAAAAATAGTATCTTTCAAGTCGAATAAATCTATCTTTTTCATATGAAATTATATGGTCTTCTGTTATTGATGTTATGCGGTTTTTCTTCATTAGCACAATCCCAATTTTATGAGAAACCTCCAGTCTTTCCAGAGTGCGAAAATGAATCCGTTGAAAACTTTAAAACCTGTTTCGATAACCAGATTTTTAGTCACATTTTTAAAACATTTCAAGTTCCAGATATTGTAAAAGATGATTATAAAGGCAATGTAGCCGTTCTGTTTGAAGTTGATAAAGAAGGCGCTTTTCGTGTGATTTATGTTGATGCTATTTACGACGAGTTAAAGGAAGAAACTAAAAACGTATTTTCAAAATTACCAAAAATACAACCCGCTACTTATAATGGAAATCCTATTTTTAAGCAATATTCGGTTGTGATTAAAATTCCATTACAAGACCAAACCATATCTGCGAAGAGTATTTCTGTAGATAGCGTAAACGGAAAAAGTAATGAGTTAACAGCTCTAGAAGAAGCCGCCAAAACAGAGTACGATAGTGTAGGTTTAAAACTAGTGCCTTACACGCAAAAAGAGTTAACAAGCGAGTTAAATATTCCGTTTACACATAGTTATTACTCTAGATTTGATAAAAGTGTAAACCTAGTTGGTACAAATGCTCACACAGCATCTAAACCATTATTGTATAGTGATGTGGCTAATTATTACGATTTTAAATCGGAAAAAGAGGCGTTGCTTAAAGATAAATCTTCATTATTTGGAAGGAAATTATGGAACGAACATCTAGTAAGAGTCCAGTCTAAACATTATTGGTTTACGGTAGATCCTATTTTCGATTTTGAAGTTGGTAAAGATACCGAAGCCGATTTTAGTTCCACCTATAACAATACAAGAGGTATATATGTACAAGGAGGTTTAGGGAAAAAGTTTAACTTTTTTACGGCAGTTTACGAAAGTCAAGGGCGTTTTGCACAATACTACAATCAATATGCAACGTTGATAAAAGCAGCAGACGAAGCTGGAATTGTCCCGGGAAGAGGTATTGCCAAAGCCTTTAAAGATCGTGGTTTTGATTATCCTGTGGCCGAAGCCTATTTGTCTTATTCGCCAGCTAAGTTTTTTAACGTGCAGTTAGGACATGGTAAAAACTTTATAGGCGATGGTTATCGATCGTTATTTACAAGTGATGTTGCAAGTCCATCAACATACTTTAAGCTAAATACTAATTTTTGGAAAATAAAATACACAAATACATGGATGTGGTTGCGCGATGTAAGACCAGATGTAAGAGATGATGATGGCGCCTATTTAAGTAAATATATGGCAACTCATTTTTTAAGTTGGAATGCAACCAAGCGACTTAATATAGGGTTTTTCGAATCGGTTATTTGGGCTAAAACCGAAAACCGTTCGTTCGATATTAATTACATTAATCCTATTATCTTTTACCGAGCTATCGAGTTTGAAACTGGGCAAGATGCTGGAAACGCTATTTTAGGAATGTCTGCTAAATATAAAATTAGTGATAAGGTAAATGTTTATGGTCAATTTGTGTTAGATGAATTTTCGACAAGCGATGTTACTGGAGGGGAAAAGAGTTGGAAAAATAAATACGGCTATCAATTAGGGGTTAAATATTACGATGCTTTCAAACTTAAAAATCTATATCTGCAAGCCGAATATAATAGAATACGTCCGTATACCTATTCGCACAACACAATTGCTTTAAATTATGGGCATGCCAATCAATCTATGGCGCATTTATGGGGAGCAAATTTAAGCGAAGTGGTGTTAATAGGGCGCTACCATTATAAACGATGGTTTGCTAATGCTAAAGTTATTTTTGGCGAACGAGGTTTAGATTTTAACGATGGTAGCGATAATTATAGTTATGGCGGCGATATTTTTCAAAGTTATGACGACAGGCCTTCAGATACCGGAATTACAGTAGGGCAAGGAAATAAAGCAACCTCTCTTTTTGCAAATTTACAAGCGGGGTATGTTGTTAATCCGTCATCAAACCTACAGTTATTTGCCGATGTAACGTTTAGAAATTTTAATCCTGATGCACAAACAAGTACAACTTTCGAGAGTAACACCGTTTGGTTTAATCTTGGTTTAAGAACAAGTCTTTTTAATTGGTATTTCGATTTGTAATATAAACTTTTCAAAGTATCTTTGCAGTCGCTATTTTGGCGACTAAGTACAGATTAACTTTGGCTGTTATAGAAACTTCAATAAAACAACATAGTATCGTTTCAGACTTTAAAGAAATAACCAAAATGGGGTTGTCTTTAAGTGTCGTGTTTTCTTCAATTGCAGGATACTTACTTGGCGCCGAAACTGTCTCTGCAAAAACACTTATTTTCTTAGCTCTTGGTGGGTATTTTATGGTAGGAGCTTCTAATGCTTTTAATCAAATTATTGAAAAGGATTTAGATGCTTTAATGGACCGTACTAAAAACAGACCTATTCCAGCGGGGAGAATGTCGGTAAATACAGCCTTTTTAATAGCTGCTATTTTCACTGTTTTGGGAATAGGTATTTTGTATACCATAAATCCACAAACAGCTATGTTTGGTGCGATTTCAATTTTTTTATATACAAGTGTTTATACACCTTTAAAAACTAAAACGCCTTTATCTGTTTTTGTAGGAGCTATTCCAGGAGCCATACCTTTTATGTTAGGTTGGGTAGCTGCTACTAACGATTTTGGTATAGAACCAGGAACCTTATTTGCTATTCAGTTTTTTTGGCAATTTCCACACTTTTGGGCTATTGGATGGTTCTTGTACGACGATTATAAAAAAGGTGGCTTTTATATGATGCCAACCGGAAAACGAGATAGAGGTACCGCAGTACAAACCATTATGTATACTATCTGGACAGTTATTATGTCTTTAATTCCTGTGTTTGGTTTTACAGGCAAACTTTACTTGTCGCCAATAGCAGCTGTGGTAGTAGGATTGTTAGGTTTTGTTATGATTTATTATGCCTTTAAGCTATTTAAGAATATGACGTCTCATGCAGCGAAACAACTAATGTTAGCTAGTGTTTTGTATATAACCTTGTTGCAAGTTGTTTATGTTGCAGATAAATTTTTAAGACATTTATGGATTTAACACAAGGAACTGACCAGGAAAAAAATAACAGAGCCAAAAAAATGATGTTATGGTTTGGAATTATCTCTTTAACCATGTCTTTTGCAGGATTAACAAGTGCCGTTATTGTTAGTAGTTCTAGACCAGATTGGTTAAACGATTTTAGTTTACCACAAGCTTTTATAACGAGCACCATATTAATCGTAATAAGTAGCATAACCTTTTTGTTAGCTAAACGTGCTATCAAGAATAATAAAAACGCGCAAGCAACAGTGTTATTATGGGTAACCCTTCTCTTAGGAATTGTTTTTATTTGGAGTCAATTAATAGGCTTTAAACAAATTATAGATTTAGGGTATGCATTTACTGGTCCCACTAGTAATGTAACAATGAGTTTTGTGTATATTATAGCATTTGTACACATCTTGCACGTTGTTGTTGGGCTAATATCAATTTTAGTAGTAATTTATAATCATTATAAACAAAAGTATTCGCCTAGTAATTTATTAGGGGTAGAATTATCTACAACTTACTGGCATTTTGTTGATTTTCTTTGGTTATTTCTGTTTTTGTTCTTGAATTATATAAGTTGATTTTACGGGCTTAATATAGTTAACATCAAGAACTTTTAAGGAGTATAAAGGATTTCAAATCAAAAATTAGAAAAATCATATTTCTTTAGATGAAGAAATTGATTATTTTTGTGCAACTTTAATAACTAAACCAATTATATGGACACGACAGTTGTAAATACTGGAACAGAAGGTAAAACTTGGGGTGGTGGAAATCAACCATTAAAAGCAAGTTATGGTAAAATGATGATGTGGTTCTTTATCCTATCAGATGCCTTAACGTTTTCAGCTTTTTTAGCAGCCTACGGATTTTCAAGATTTAAGTTTATAGACTCATGGCCAATTGCAGACGAGGTGTTTACTCACGTGCCGTTTTTGCATGGGCAAGAATTGCCAATGATTTATGTGGCATTCATGACCTTTATTTTAATTATGTCTTCGGTAACTATGGTATTAGCTGTAGATGCTGGACATAAAATGAATAAAGCTAAAGTAACTATATACATGTTCCTTACCATTATTGGTGGTATTATTTTCGTTGGCTCTCAAGCGTGGGAATGGGCAACATTTATTAAAGGGGATTATGGAGCTATTCAAACAAAAGGAGGTAATATTTTACAGTTTGTTGATAATGAAGGTCATCGCGTAGCTTTAAAAGACTTTGCTATTGTAAATGAACACAAAACGCGTGTTGAAGACCAGCGTAAAAGCGGTATCTGGTTTACAGATAACGAGTCGTTACCAACCTTTACACTAGAAGAAGTGGTGAGTGGTTTTGAAGCTAATGAGAATATTGTAATTCGCACACAGCAATTAACAGAAGACGGAAAGAAAACAGTGCTTTCCAGAGAAGAATCTATTAAGCAATTAAAAGCTAATGGAAAAGCTGTTGTAGAAGGTGCTAATCTTCATGTAAATGAATATGGATCGCCTCTATTCGCAGATTTCTTTTTCTTTATTACAGGATTCCACGGATTTCACGTATTCTCGGGTGTTGTAATTAATATCATTATTTTCTTTAATGTTATTTTAGGAACTTACGAAAGAAGAAAAAACTACGAAATGGTTGAGAAAGTAGGTCTTTACTGGCACTTTGTAGATTTAGTTTGGGTATTTGTATTTACGTTCTTCTATTTAGTTTAATTTATCAGATTTAAAATAAAGCATACATCATGGCAGACGCACATAAATTAGAAATATTACGAGGTTTAATTAAATTTAAAAGCAATACCCAGAAAATTTGGGGTGTTTTAATATTACTATCTATCGTAACAGCAATCGAGGTTGTTTTAGGGATATACAAACCAGAAGCTTTAGAAGGAAAAATTATAGGAATGAAAATCTTAAACTGGATTTTCATTATTTTAACCATCGTAAAAGCATATTACATTACTTGGGATTTCATGCACATGAGAGACGAAACTAAAGGCCTAAGAAGAGCTGTAGTTTGGACTGGAGTTTTCTTAATATGTTACCTTGTTTTTATTTTACTTCAAGAAGGAGGATATATTCAAGGAGTTTACCAAAATGGATTTATCACAAGAGACTTTTAATTAAGTTAAATAGATATTAAAAGGCGGTTTTTAAACCGCCTTTTTTTATTTTTGTACCTATGAAACTAAAGTCTTCTCAAAAGTATATTGTTCTAGGTGTACTGTTTTTTTTACCAGTCATGTTTTTGCTTTTCCTATATCCTGCTAAGCATAATTATGACGCTTTAGATGTTGTAAAAGCTAATATTTCAGAAATAAATAACTTTGTATCTAAGGAGCCAATTTTTATTAAAGATCATTTAACGGTTTTAGCCTTTTTAGGTAGTAACCCAAAAGAAAAACTTATTGAAGCGTCTAACCTTAAAGAATTGGTTTACGATAAATTTAAAGGCTTTAAAACATTCCAAATTATATTTGTATTACCCAAAGGAAGTGAAGAACAAGGCGAAAACCTTAAAAAAGAGATAGCGAGTTATAAGCCCTTAGAATATTTGCATTTGGTTTATGGTAGCGAGCAACAAATAAATACATTGTACAGTAGCTTAAGGTCATCTAAAAGGTTAGATGAGAATTTATCTTCACAGCAGGTTTTTTTAATAGATAAAGAACAAAATCAAAGAGGAAGATTAGACGATAGAACCGATGGCGAGATTGCAAAAAACGCAGACGTTTATCCGTTATTATCATACAACTGTATAGAAGTTGCCGAACTTAAAAATAAAATGAGTGAAGACTTACGTATTTTGTTTACAGAATATAGGCAAAAACGCAAAGGAAATTTCGATTCCACAACACGAAGAGCTAACGATTTAAAGTAAAAACATGAGCAAAAAACAAAATTATTCTTACATAGGAATTGCTTTTATAATATTGGTTTTCGGTATCATTTTCATCCCTAAAATTGTTGATAGAATTAAAAATAACGACATTACTAGAAGTGATAGAATGACTCAAGAGCAGGATAATAATTTTTCAGATGAAAGTGCCTTAGCGTTTTTAGAAATTAATGGCAAACGAAAAAAAGTACCAGCTTTTAGTTTTGTTAACCATAAAGGCGATACCATTACGCAAAACGACTATTTAGGCAAAGTATATGTTGTGGAGTTTTTCTTCACTACATGCCCAACAATATGTCCTAAAATGAATAGAAACTTAGTACACATACAAAATGCGTTTACATCGTATACCAATTTTGGTATAGCATCGTTTTCAATAAACCCAACCCACGATACACCAGAAGTGTTAAACGATTACGCCAAACAATATGGTATTACAAACCCTAATTGGCATTTAATGACAGGAGATAAAGAAGCTATTTATGAATTAGCCAATACAGGATTTAATATTTATGCAGGTGAAAACCCAGAAGTAGCAGGAGGTTTTGAACATTCAGGAAATTTTGCTTTAATAGATAAAAACGGTTACATCCGTTCTAGAATGGATAACTTTGGTAATCCTAAAATATTTTATTCAGGAGTAACAAGTGTTGAAGATCAAGTTGATGATGATGGACAAAAAGAAGAAATAACCATGCTAAAACAGGATATAAAAAAATTATTAAATGAGTAATGTAGAAAACCTTGACGCTGAAAAAAAATATAACAAATGGATTGTTGTATTGTCTGTTGTAATTCCATTAGCTGTTGCAGCCTTGTTTGGTATAAAGTTGCCCAATGTTGAACCGTTAACGTTTTTGCCACCCATTTATGCCTCTATAAACGCTATAACTGCAATTTTATTAATTTCGGCTTATTGGGCGATTATTAATAAAAAACCTTTACTGCATGAACGACTTATTAAAGTAGCCATCTTTTTTTCAGTAGCTTTTTTAGGTATGTATGTGGCATATCATATGACTAGCGACTCTACAAAATATGGTGGCGAAGGGGTTTTAAAATATACTTATTATATCATTTTAATAACCCATATCTTACTTTCAATTATTATTATTCCTTTTGTATTAATTACCTATGTAAGAGCTATTACAAAAAACTTTGAAAGGCATAAAAAAATAGCACGTATAACTTTTCCTTTATGGTTGTATGTTGCAATTTCAGGTGTTATGGTTTATATTATGATATCACCGTATTACAACTAGTTTATGAAAAAAGCGTGGATACTTTTACTATTATTACTACTATTGGCTATCCCAGTAGAAGCGCAATGTGCCATGTGTCGAGCTGTATTAGAAAGTGAAGAAGGGCAAAGTGCCGCAAAAGGTATTAACGATGGTATTATTTACCTCATGGCAATACCTTATATATTGGTTGCCGGAATAGGGTTCGCTATTTATAAAGCTTTCAATAAAAAGAAGCGTTAATGCGATTGTTGTTTTGTATTATCTGCTTTTTTATAATAACCTATAGTCAATCACAAAACATTTCTGGGACTATTCGCGATAGTCTTTCCAATATTCTATTACCCTATACCAATTTAAGTGTTTTAAACTCTAATTACGGTACTGCTACCGATAGTTTAGGGAAGTTTACATTCAACCTAGATAAACACACTAACGATACTTTATTTGTGTCGGCGCTAGGTTATAAAAACAAACAAATTCCGCTAATAACACTTGTGCATAAAAAGCAGCCTTTAATTATAAAGTTGTTGCCTCAAGAAATAACTTTAAATGAAGTTTTAGTTAACGCGAAAAGAAAAAAATATACAGCAATAAAAACATTAGGGGTTAAACGCAAAAAAGTTAAATTTAAATCGTCCGTGCCTTTTGGTTATGAAAGGTGTTTGTACATTAAAAATGAGTCTTTAGTTTCAGGAAAAGTAGCCTGGGTGGCTTTTAAGCTTAAAAAGAAAAAGATTGAGGATTATGATATGTATCCAACTTTTTTTAGAGTAAAATTTTATGAATTTGATACGATTCGCAAACGTCCAGCAAAACCTATTTCTAGCTTCGATACTATAATAAAGCCTAAAAATAAAAACCAACGTATCAAAATACTTCTTAAAGATGAATTTGTACCATTTTTAAAATATGGAGTTTGTGTAAGTATAGAAGCGATTAACCCACAGCCTAATCACCCTAAAAAAAGTATGTACGTAACCACACCAAATTTGGTAATGACTTACGATGATGAATCATTAACCTGGTCGAGTTATCGTGGGCAACCTTGGACACACATGACCCGTAAAATGCGGTGGAAGTCATTTGGGAAAGTAAAGTACTATTACATGAATCCATTAGTTGAGCTTGGCATTCAGTACGAAAAATAAGAGGTGAAACCCTATTTTACAAAAAGTTTAACACAGTAAGAAAAGAGCGTCTGTAAATAAAATTTACTTTTATTGTAACATTTTTCTTGATTTCAAGTCTAACTTATGGGTTTACCATCAATACCAATCAAAAAAGTATATGTTACAAATTAAAAATCTTCATAAATCCTATCCAATAGGAGATTCTAGTTTACATGTTTTAAAAGGCATAGATCTTTCTGTAACTGACGGCGAAATGGTCGCTATTATGGGGTCATCGGGTTCTGGGAAATCTACACTTTTAAATATTATAGGTATGCTAGACGAAGCTGATTCTGGTGAATATGTATTGGATGATGTTCCTATTAAAAACCTCACCGAGAAAAAAGCCGCTATCTATCGTAATAAGTTTTTAGGGTTTATTTTTCAATCTTTCAATCTTATAAACTATAAAAACGCTTTAGAAAATGTAGCCTTGCCGCTATACTATCAAGGTTTAAAACGTAAAGAACGTCAAGAGAAAGCCTTATTTCATTTAGAAAAAGTAGGCTTAAAAGAATGGGCACATCATTTACCAAACGAACTTTCTGGTGGGCAAAAACAACGTGTTGCTATAGCAAGAGCCTTGGCAGCAAACCCTAAACTCCTTTTAGCCGATGAGCCGACAGGAGCCTTAGATACCAAAACATCGTATGAAATTATGGCTTTTATTCAGCATTTAAACGATGAAGGTAAAACCATACTAATGGTAACCCATGAAGAGGATATTGCTAATATGTGTAAACGTATTGTACGACTTAAAGATGGTGTTATTATGGAAGATACTAAAGTAGATCAAGTAAGAGCAGAGCAGTATGTTTGATATAGATCTTTGGCGCGAAATATTTCAAAGTATTAATAAAAATAGAACCAGAAGTTTGCTATCTGGTTTTACCGTGGCCTTTGCTATATTGTTATTTGCCATACTTTTCGGTATAGCAAATGGGCTAAAAAACACCTTTAAAGAAGCTTTTGGTACCGATGCCAATAACTCCATTATAATTTTTCCAGGAAAAACAACCAAGCCTTATAAAGGTCTTCAGTCAGGAAGACTCATACAATTTAAAAATGAAGATCGCGATTACATTTTAGATGAATTCGGAGACAATGTTCAATATATAACCTCTAAAGTAAATCGTACAGCAAGCGTTGCTTACAAAGGCGAAAAAAATACTTACGAAGTTCGAGGCGTATATCCCGAATATATGTTCATCGAAAATAATAAAGTAAAAGATGGTCGCTACATCAACCAAAGCGATGTTACAAATAGAACTAAAATTGTTGTCATTGGTCAGACTGTAGAAGACGATTTATTTAAAAGAGAAAATCCCATAGGGAAGTATATTAACATAGGCGGCATTCAATATAAAATAGCAGGTGTTTTTACCGATGATGAAGGCGATAGTGAAGAACGAGTTATTTACATGCCTATTAGTACCACACAGTTTGTTTATGGTAATAACGATTATGTTGATTTAATGCATTTAACATATAACCCTGAAATGAATTCAGATGAAGCATTAGCCTTTGGAAATACCATTGAAAGTAAATTAAAACAGCGTTTTTCTGTGGCAAGAAACGATCAACGTGCGATTCGTATTTTTAATATGGCTCAAGGCACTAAGCAAGTCGATATCATGACTAGTAGTTTAACCGTAATTATTTTAGTTATTGGTTTTGGTACACTTATAGCCGGTATTGTAGGGATAAGTAATATCATGATTTTTATTGTAAAAGAGCGTACTAAAGAAATTGGTATTCGAAAAGCCTTAGGAGCTTCACCACGGTCTATTATATCAATTATTTTATTAGAATCTATAATAATTACGGCCATAGCGGGATATGTTGGTCTGCTATTAGGAGTTGGTGTTTTAGAACTGGCTGCACCAAGTTTAGAAACGTATTTTATAAAAGATCCAGGCGTAAGCAATAGTTTAGTGGTTGGTGCCACAATTACGCTTATTGTAGCAGGTGCAATTGCTGGATATTTACCAGCAAAAAAAGCGTCACAAATAAAACCTATTGTAGCTTTAAGAAACGATTAACATGTTAAGATTTTTATTAGATAGAGATACCTGGCAAGAAGTTTTTGATAGCTTCAATAAAAACAAGTTAAGATCAGTCTTAACCATGGTAGGCGTTTGGTGGGGAATTTTACTGCTTATTGGCTTATTGGGCTCAGCACGAGGTTTAGAAAACGCTTTTAACCGTTTGTTTGGCGATTTTGCGACAAATAGTGTCTTTGTTTGGGGGCAATCTACAGGAATGCCTTTTAGAGGGTTTCAAGAAGGGCGCCAAGTAGAACTTTCGCTTTCCGATACCAAAAAAATAGAAGAAAATGTAGAAGGCATTGAATTCGTTTTACCTAGAAACCAGCGAACCATTACAGCAACACGCAATTTTTTATCCGGTAGCTTTAGAATGGTAGGTGATTATCCGCTTTTAAATAAACTTCAAAAAATAAACCTTATTCAAGGACGCTTTGTCAATCAAAATGATATTGATGATAATAAAAAAGTGGTCGTTATTTCAGAAGATGTTTACAAACAACTTTTTGAAAAAGATGCCGAAGTTATAGGTGAATACATCGTTATTAACGATATTAATTTTAAAGTTATAGGACTTTACGAAGTTGGGAATGTAAATATGGGGCCATCGCAAGACATGCATATTCCATTTACAACCTACCAACAAATTTATAACTCAGGTGATAGAATAGGCTGGATGATGATTACTGGTAAACCAGAGTATAACATCAAGCAAATAGAACAAGACGCTAAACTTTTATTAAAAAACCTAAACAATATTCATCCAGAAGATAGTCGTGCTTTTGGAAGTTTTAACTTAGGGAAAGAGTTTAAAAAAATGACTGGTTTTTTAACAGGAATGCAGTTTTTAACATGGTTTGTGGGGATTGCCACTTTAATAGCAGGCGTATTTGCCATTGGTAACATATTGCTTATTACTGTAAAAGAGCGTACTAAAGAAATAGGTGTTCGTCGTGCTTTAGGAGCCACGCCTTATGAAATAAAACGACAAATTGTAGTTGAAGCTGTGTTTTTAACTATTATTGCAGGCCTTTTTGGTATTATTTCTGGCGGATGGATTTTAATTTTGTTAAATACTATGTTTGGTCAAGGAGATGAAGCTGCCATAGTAAACCCATCGGTCTCGATTGCAGTTGTATTTGTCGCTTTAGTAATTTTAGTGATTTTAGGAACTTTAATCGGGTTAATACCTGCATTTAAAGCCACAAGTATAAAACCAATAGACGCATTAAGAGAAGAATAGAATAAACAATCAAAAATAAAATGAATAAAACGTTAAAAATCATTATCGGAATTGTATTACTCTTACTATTTGTATGGGTAATCAAATATTTTAAAGACGCTAATTCTAAAGCGGTTGAAGATTTTAAAACAGAAGAGCCTTTTTATACTTCAATAAATACTAAAGCTGTGGCTACGGGAAAATTAAACCCAGAAGAAGAAATTGAACTTAAACCACAAATTTCTGGGATTATCGATAAAATACTTGTCGAAGAAGGCGATATTGTGAAAAAAGGCGATTTAATTGCTAAAATTCGTGTGGTGCCAGACGAGCAAAGTTTGGTAAGTGCCAGAAGTAATATTCAAACACAAAAACTATCATTCGATAACGCTAAAGTGCTTTACGATCGTAATAAAGAATTGTTTGAAAAAGGAGTTATTTCAAAGCAAGATTTCGAGAATAGCGAGTTATCTTACAATCAAGCTAAAGAGAGCTTAGCGCAAGCACAAAATAACTATCAAATTATTAAACAAGGATCGCTGTCTGGTGGAAACACTGCAAACACAAGTATTGTAGCACAAATTTCAGGAACTATTTTAGAAATTCCAGTGCGTGAAGGCGATCAAGTTATCGAAAGTAACAACTTTAACGATGGGACAACCATTGCAACCATTGCCGATATGAGTGTGATGATTTTTGAAGGCCAAGTTGATGAAGCCGAAGTTGGTAAACTAAAAGAAGGTGAAGAAATAAAAGTTATTTTAGGAGCTATTCGCGATAAAGAATTTCCTGCTAAACTAACATTTGTGGCACCAAAAGGTATTGAAGAAAACGGCGCCGTACAATTTACTATAAAAGCCGATGTAAATGTAGAAGAAAGCACCAATATACGTGCAGGATATAGTGCAAATGCCGAAATAGATATCGAGGCAAGAGATAGCGTTTTGGCTATTCGCGAAGCCTTGTTGCAATATAACCGTATTACCGAAAAACCATTTGTTGAGGTTTTAGAGGGTGAAAACAATTACAAAAAAGTAGACGTAGAGCTTGGCTTATCCGATGGTATAAATGTTGAAATTACCGAAGGTGTTGCCGAAGGCGATAAAATAAAAGTGTGGAACAAAGCATCAGATGATAATAATGAAGATGATGAAAATAGATAAAATAGGTTTTAGCATAATAGCAGTATTATTTTTAAGTATAAGCATTCAAGCACAAGATAAAGTTTGGACACTACAAGAGTGTGTTAATTATGCTTTGGAGAATAACATATCGGTAAAACAGATTAATAATTCGCTTTTGTCTGGAGAGCAAGATGTAAAAGCTTCTAAAGGTAGTTTTTTACCAACGTTAAATGCTAGTGCAAGTCAATCACTAGGACTTGGTAACCAAGAGTTATTTCAAGGTCAATTTGCCGACCGTACAACGCATTCTACCAATATAGGGATAAGAGCAACTCAAAATGTGTTTAATGGTTTTAGAACCTCTTATTTATATAAACAATCCTTACTAAACCAAGAGGCCAACCAATTACAGTTACAAAAGCTTAAAGATGATATTTCGCTAAATGTAGCCAATGCCTATTTAAATGTATTATTCAATAAGGAAAATTTAGAAACGGCAAAAGCGCAAGTAGATTTCTCACAGGCACAATTAAACCAAGTGCAAGATTTGGTAGAAGCTGGCGTTCAACCACAAGCCAATGTTTATGATGCCGAAGCAACTTTAGCATCAGATGAGCAAAGTTTAACCATTGCCGAGAATAATTATAATATTGCGTTACTTACACTGTCTCAAATACTGCAAATACCTAGAGAAGGATTTCAGGTAGAAATGATTGATGTAGGAAGCCCAACGGCAACTTTAATGTATAATAACGTAGAGCCTATTTTAGACTATGCTTTCGATAATAGAAGTGAGATAAAACTTGCCGAAAAGAATATTGAAGTAGCCGAGATGAATACTAAAATTAGCAAATCTGGATTTTTGCCAAACGTAAATTTAAGTTACGCATTTGGATCAAATGCATTTTATTCGAATTTGATAGATACAGAAGACACGTTTTTCAATCAGTTAAATGATCAAAAAGCGCATAGTTTTAGTTTAAGTATAGGAATACCAATATTCTCACAATTTCAAAATAAAACATCTGTAACCAAAGCAAAAATTTCTGTTGAAAACTCAAAATTAGATTTAGCGCAATCTAAATTAGACTTAGAAAACACTATACAAACGGCATTTACAGATGCCAAAGCAGCTTTAAAAAGTTACGAAGCATCTAAAAAGGCCTTGCAATCACAAGAATTAGCCTTTGAAAATGCGCAAGAACGGTATAATCTTGGCGCTATGAATGCTTTCGATTTAGAGCAGTCTAGAATTAGATATGTCAATGCACAATCAAACTTAATTAACGCTAAATACGATTTTATTTTTAAAACTAAAGTGTTAGATTTTTATATTGGAAAACCAATAGTAATAAATAATAATTAATAGTTATTTTGATTCTAAGTATAGAAACAGCAACAACTAATTGTTCGGTAGCTTTATCTAAAGAAGGTGAAACTATAGCTCTTATTGAGGATTATGATAAAGGCTATTCACACGCCGAAAGATTACATGCTTACATAGATCAGATTTTAAGCGAGGGTAATATCGATAAATCTCAACTAGATGCTATAGCTGTAAGTAAAGGACCGGGCTCTTATACGGGATTGCGAATTGGCGTTTCTACAGCTAAAGGATTAGCCTACGCACTAGAGAAACCTTTAATTTCTGTATCTACTTTAGAGTCGTTATCAAGACAGGTTAACATAGAAGGTGGTTATATTATTCCTATGCTAGATGCTAGGCGTATGGAAGTATATTCGGCCGTTTTTAATGCCGATTTTAGTTTAGCACGTGATATTAAAGCCGAAGTTTTAGAAGAAAATAGCTTTCAAGAGTACTTAGAGAAAGAGAAAGTTTATTTTATAGGTAATGGTGTGGAGAAAACAAAAACCATTATAACTCATCCTAATGCTGTTTTTATTGATGCGAAATTACCCTCGGCAAACGAGATGGGTAGCATAGCTTATAAAAAGTATAAAGTAAACAACTTTGAAGATGTGGCTTATTTTGAACCGTATTATTTAAAGGATTTTGTGGCGATAAAATCTAAGAAATAAGAATAAAAGCTGCTAGAAAAAATAAAAAAAGAGAACGTTATTAACGTTCTCTTTTTGCTTAATATATTAGCCTAAAGCCTTTAAGCGTCTTTATGTATTTCAACACTGTGTGGGTAAGGAATTTCAATACCTGCAGCATCTAAGGCTTCTTTAGCATTTTCGGTAACATCAAAATAAACATCCCAGTAATCTTCAGTTTTACACCATGGTCTTGTAGCAAAATTAACCGAGCTGTCTGCTAATTCTAATACGGTAACCGCAGGAGCAGGGTCTTTCAATACTTTAGGATGAGATGTTAATACATTCATTAAAACCTCTTTGGTTTTTTTAATATCAGAATCATATCCAACGCCAAAAACAAGGTCAACACGTCTGGTGCCTTCAGTTGTGTAGTTAACAATATTACCATTAGAAAGCGCTCCATTTGGAATAATGATTTCTTTATTAGAAAGTCCTGTAAGTTTTGTGGTGAAAATTTCAATTTCTTTTACCACACCTATTTCACCTTGAGCTTCAATTAAGTCACCTATTTTAATAGGTTTAAAAATCATAATTAAAACGCCTCCAGCAAAGTTTGATAACGATCCTTGTAATGCCATACCAACTGCCAAACCAGCAGCAGCTAAAATAGCAGCAAACGATGTTGTTTCAACACCAAGCTTAGCAAGAATAGCAAGGATTAAAAGTATTTTTAATGCCCAGCCAAGAAGGTTAATTAGGAATTTCTCTAGACTTTCATCAAAGTCTCTTTTATCCATTATTTTTTTGGTAGTGCCTAGAAGTTTTTTAATAATCCAAGAACCAATAATCCATATGAGAATGGCTCCCAGAATTTTAATGCCATATTCTGAGGCAAAGTTTAGGCCTTTTTCAGTCCATTTTTCTAAATCCATGTGTTTTGTTTAAGTGATTAATTAATAAAATTATAAGAATGATTTTTCAACCTCTTTAAATAAAGGTTAAGCTTCTTTTTTTAAGATGATAAAAAAAGTGCTTTAGTTTAAAAGCACTTTTTAGTTTATTGTGTTAGTAGTATGTTATTTAACTTCAAATGTAATTTTAACGTTTACACGAAATTCTACAACATCATCGCCATTTACTACGGCGCTTTGCTCGTTTACGTAAACCGAACGTATGTTTTTTACTGTTTTAGAGGCGTCTTTTACAGCCTTTTTTGTAGCATCTTCCCAACTTTTATCCGAGTTGGCCAATACCTCAATTACTTTTAATACTGCCATAATGTAATTTTTTATTTGGTTAATAATGTATAATAGCTATTTAATATAGCTGTTTTTTAGACACCATCCAAATAAAAAAGTCACACTTAACCATTAATAGCTTCCACTTTTAAAGAGGTATCGTTTAGCATGTCTTTAAGCATATTTTCTATGCCATTTTTTAAGGTAAATGTGGATGACGGACAACCGCTACAAGCACCTTGTAAAACAACTTTTACAGTTTTGTCAGAAGCGTTATAAGATTCGAACATAATATTGCCACCATCGCTTTGTACAGCTGGTTTTACATATTCTTCTAAAATGTTTACAATTTGTTTCGAAGTGTCATCTAAAGCCTCAAAGTTTTGATCTAACTTTTCGTTGGTTTTATTTAAAGTCTCTGGAGCTTCTGGTAGTAAAATGTCCTTGCCTTCTTCAATGTGTGTTTTAATAAACTCACGGAGCTCCATAGTAATATCGTTCCATTCGGCAATGTCATATTTACTTATAGAAACATAATTTTCATCAATAAACACTTCTTTAACAAATGGAAAGTGAAATAAAGCCGATGCTAGAGGTGATAGTTTAGCATGGTCTATCGAGGTGAATTCGTAAGGTGCAGTTACTAGTTTTTTGTTCGCTACAAATTTCATAACACTTGGGTTAGGCGTACTTTCGGCATAAACAGTAACAGGTACTTTTTTAGGTGCAGCATCTTCTTCTAAAATAATGCCGCCATTGTTTAAATACTCTCCTATTTGTTTAGCAACATCGTATTGAACATCTTTCCATTCAACAATATTATAGCGTTCTACAGCAATAAAATTTCCTGAAATGTATACCTTTTTTACAAAAGGTAAATAAAATAACTGTTGTGCTAAAGGCGATGATTTGGCCTCATCAATGTTATTAAATTCAAAACTTTGATGCTTAGTGATAAATTGGTTTAATTCAAACTTTATAATGGCTTTATTGGAAGTTTCTTGTATGGAAACGTGATAGTTACTCATGAGATATAAATTTTATGCAAAAGTACTAAAAAGATAATGTGTATATTTGGCTTTTAAGTCTTTTTTGGGAAAACACTTTTTTCATGTGTATTACATTGTTAAAGTACTATAGAAAATGACTAATTTTTTTATATTTGGCATCTGATTATAATTTTATTGCTTAAAAGGAGTTTTAATAAGGTAATAGAATGACAAATCTGCCTGAAACCTTAGATTATGATATTTAAAAGATTGTTTTTATTATTACTAGCTGTATTTAGCTTTCAACTAGTACAATCACAGGAAGGACTTCCTATATACTCAGACTACTTAACCGACAATTATTATTTAATTCACCCATCAATGGCTGGAGCTTCTAATTGTGCCAAGGTTAGAATAACAGGACGTCAGCAGTGGTTTGGCGATGATGATGCACCAAGGTTACTAACAGCAAGTGCTAATGGTAGAATTGGCGATTCTCAATCTGGTATAGGAGCTATTCTTTATACCGATAAAAATGGGTATCACTCACAAACTGGAGGATACATAACCTATGCGCACCATATTATGTTTTCTAGAAGTGAAGTAGATTTAAATATGTTATCTTTTGGTTTAAGTATAGGAGCTATTCAATATAGATTAGATGAAAGTGCTTTTATAAACGAACCTTTTGATCCTATTATAGCTGGTGTAGACCAAAGTGCTACTAACTTTAATTTAGATTTTGGTTTTTCTTACCATTTGTATGATTTTTATGCTCATGCCACGGTAAAAAATATGCTTAAAAATGAAGGGATAAACTCTAACGAGAATGGTTTATTCTCTTACGATAACCCAAGACAGTTTTTAGGAACAGTAGGATATGTTTTTTCTAAATATGGAAGCACATGGGCTTTCGAGCCATCAGTAATGTTTCAATATAAAGATGGTACAAAAGAATCTTCATTTGATATAAATGCTAAAGCATACAAAGAAATGGAATTTGGTAAGCTTTGGGGAGGATTATCTTACAGAAGAAGTTTAGATGGTGCAGATTATTACGAGGGTAATGGTGTAAGTAGCCAGAAACTTCAGTACATTACACCAATATTAGGTATAGATTATAAGCAATTTATGTTTGCTTATACATATTCTTATCAAGCAAATTCTGTAGTGTTTAATAATGGAGGTTTCCATCAAATAACACTAGGATTTAACTTTAATTGTAGACGAGAACGCTACCACTGTAATTGTCCAGCGGTTAACTAAAAAATAAAAAAGCCTTGAGATTTCTCAAGGCTTTTTCTTTATATTAAGATCGTTAAATAACACGATTAGTTTTACTTTAAATAAAAATCTATGCCTGTAATAAAACCTGTAAACAATAAGCATCCTCAAATACCAAATGACTGTTTCGTGGCAGAAAATGCTACTGTGTTAGGCGAAGTTTCTTTAGGGAATGAATGTAGTATTTGGTTTAACGCTGTAATTAGAGGCGATGTTCATTATATAAAAATAGGCAATAAAGTCAATATTCAAGATGGTGCGGTTATTCATGCTACTTACCAAAAATCACCAACCACTATTGGCAATAATGTTTCTATTGGCCATAATGCTATTGTGCATGGCTGTACAATACACGACAATGTTTTAATAGGAATGGGTAGTATTGTTATGGATGATTGTGTTGTAGAAAGTAATAGCATTATTGCAGCTGGAGCTGTTGTAACACAAAACACTAGAGTAGAGGCCGGAAGTATTTATGCAGGAGTTCCAGCTAGGAAAGTAAAAGATATTAGCGAAGAGTTAATCTCTGGTGAGATAGATAGGATAGCCAATAATTATGTAAAGTATTCTAGTTGGTTTAAAGAAGATTAAAAGTCTAAATATTCAGCGTTAAAATTTTCATTTAATAGTGTTTGCATCACTATTGGGTTGCTATTAGTATAAAATTTGTTTTTTGGTTTAGCAGTAGCATTATTCAATAGGTTATGTTGTGCTAATATCGCTTTTGTTTGTTTGGCCACAGCTTCACCAGAATCTATTATTTTTATTGATTGAGGGAGAAGCTCTAATAACAAAGGCATTAAATATGGATAATGTGTGCATCCTAAAACCAAATAATCAATATTGGCTTTTATCATAGGAGAAAGATACTCTTTAAGGAGACTTCTCATTTCTGGAGAATCTAATTTACCATGTTCAATTAGCTCTACAATGCCATTGCCATTTTGTTCTACAATAGTAATACCATTGCTATAAAGAGCAGCGGTATTATGAAATAAATCACTACTTAGAGTTCCTTTGGTTGCTAAAATACCAATAGCTTTGTTTTTGGTTTGCAAAGCCGCTGGTTTTATTGCGGGTTCGATTCCTATGAAAGGTATATCGTAATTTTTTCGTAATACTTTAATAGCATTTGTAGTCGCTGTATTACATGCCACGACAATAAGCTTACAGTCTTTTTCTAGTAGAAGCTCTACATTTTTTATGCTTAATTTAATGATGTTGTATTTGCCTTTTAGGCCATAAGGGGCATTTTTGCTATCGGCAAGATAAATGGTATTCTCATAAGGTAATAGGGAATGAAGTTCTTTCCAAATAGAAGTGCCGCCAACGCCAGAATCGAAAATACCAATAGGTTTGTTGCTCATGTTACAAAAATAAAAAAGCTGCTTAATAGATAAGCAGCTTTTAAATGTTTTATTAAACTTATGTGTTATTTAGAAACCAAGTTCTTTTTTAACGTCATCTAAAAGGTTCTTACCGTCAGACATGATTACACCACTACCTTGAGAAGAGTCTAATACATAGTCGAAACCTTGTGCTCTTGCTACTTTTAAAATAGCGGCTTTAGCTCTTTCTGTAATTGGCTTTAATAAATCAAGTTCTTTCTTTTGCATTTCTTGTTGCGCTGTACCTCTGTACTGTTGAATATTTTGTTGCATAGTTTGAAGCTCTAAACCACGTTTTTGATTTTCTTCATCAGTTTTTGTGTCAACTTCAGATTCGTATTGTTTAGCTTTATTTTGATATTCTGTAATCATGGATTGAATATCTGCTTCATAAGTTTTTCCAAGTTTTTCAATTTCAGCTTCAGCAGCTTTAGTTTCAGGCATTGCAGAAATTAATTCTTGAGTGCTTATGTGAGCAACTTTACTTTGCGCTTGTGCAAATCCCATCATTCCAATAAATAATGCTGCTGTAAAAAATAAGGTTTTAAAATTTTTCATTTGTAATAGTATTAATGTGTGTTTGTGTTATAAATTAATTGTTAAAATTTAGTTTTCTTGCTCGTCTTCGTTATCGTTATTTTCTTGTTCTTGACGTTCTTTTTCTCGCTCTTCTTTAGCTTTTTGTCTTTCTGCTAATATGCGTTGTCTACGTTCTTCTAGTTCTTGTTTTCTTCTAGCGCGATCTTCTAACTTTTTCTGGCGACGTTCTTCAAGAATTTGCTCTCTTGTTTTTTCGCCTTCATTGTTATTATTATTATTAGCGTCTGTTTTGTTTTCAGAAGCATCTTCACCTTCCGAAACGTTGTCTTTTGTAGCTTGTTGTCTTTCTTTAAGCTTCGCTTCTCTTGCGGCTTGTCTTGCGGCAATAATACTATCTCTTCTTTTTTGGATAGCTTCTTTTCTTGCGGCACGTTCGTCTAGTATTTCTTGGCGTCTTTCTTCTGCAGCTTTTTCTTTAGCTTCACGTTCTTCATTAATCTCAGGAAGCACTTCTTCTTGTTTTGCTTGACGCTTTTCTGCTCTAGATTGCGCTTGTTTACGTTTGGCGCTTCTTGTAATGCTTCTTATAACTTCGTCGCTAAAATCGTAACGTTCTGCCGAATAAAGCATAACCACATCTGCCGATTTATCAAAAACAAAATCATATTTTCTTTTTTTAGCCATGTCCTGAACAGCAGTAAATATTTGATCTTGAATAGGCTTTATAAGCTGTTGCTTTTGAATAATTAAATCGCCATTTGGGCCAAATCGCTTTTGTTGATAATCTAATATTTCTTGTTCTTCAAAAGTTATATCTTCTTCTCTTTCTTCGATAAGCTCTTTGGTTAAAAAAGGTTTTTCATTGCTTAAGTCTTTCCTCTTTTGTTCAATAGTGCTTAACTGGCTTTCTATTTCACCTTTCCATTTTTGTACTTTACTTTCCAGTTGTGCTGTCGCTTCTTGGTATTCTGGAACGTTCTCTAAAATGTATTCGGTATCTATATAGCCTATTCTAATGCCTCTTTGCGCGTGAGAATGAGATATACCTATCAAAGAAAACAATGTCAATAAAAAAAGAACTTTAATTTTCATTTGTATCATATTTTAATGATTTATTACGATCATAAAATTTAAAAAATGACAATAGATTATTTAGTTTTTTTGCCAATTTTTTGAATTTAACTTTCCAAAATTAACGAAATTTAACTTGAAAAATTTCAATTCATGGTTTAAATAATCAAAAAGGATATAGAAAATATCGTGCCAAATTAAAATTGTTGACCAATAATAAAGTGTGTTTCCCATCCGTTTTTAGTTGTAGATCCTGGTACAGGGTCAAATCCATGACCAAAATCGATACCTAATAAACCAAAGGCAGGCATGAAAAGGCGTAGCCCTAAACCAGCCGAACGTTTTAAATCAAAAGGGTTGTAATCTTGAAAATTGTTATAAGCAATTCCGCCTTCCATAAACCCTAGAACATAAATTTTAGCCGATTGTTTTAAGGTTATAGGGTAACGTAATTCTAAAGAGAATTTGTTATATATGGTTCCTCCATCGTTACTTATATTTCCAAATTGATCCATTGGTTGTATAGATTGATTTGGGTAACCACGTAAGGCAATAGCTTCTCTACCATCTAAACTGTAAGAACCTAACCCGTCTCCTCCAAGGAAAAATCTTTCAAAAGGA
The DNA here is from genome assembly GCF_037126245.1 of Mangrovimonas cancribranchiae. NCBI lineage: Bacteria > Pseudomonadati > Bacteroidota > Flavobacteriia > Flavobacteriales > Flavobacteriaceae > Mangrovimonas > Mangrovimonas cancribranchiae. The sequence continues at coordinate 2,484,769 of NZ_CP136925.1, read as the reverse complement.
ATAATACCACGGTTATGATTATAGGCTCCAAGGAAACCAAATTCAAGACTTGGTCTTAAAACTAAGTTTTTAGCTAATTCTGTGTACCAGTCTGCTTTAAACTTAATTTTATAAAATTCTAACCATTTAAAGCGTTCTTGATCTATTTCGGCAATACGGTTATTAGCATCAGTTCTATCGTCTACAGGGTTATTTGCATCGCTAACAAACTCTGAAAGCTCATCGCGTTCATCGCTTAATGCTTTGTAGTCTACATTATTAAATAATGAATATGGCAAAGTAAGTTTAACACTCGCAGAAAAATTAGAACCTCGTACAGGGTAAATAGGGTCAACAGCCGTATTATTTCGTGTTAGTCCAATAGTATATGCAAGGTTGTTTGAATAACCATCACCAAAGGTAAATAGCCCTGTGTTATAGTTTTTTAAATTATAATGCTGGAATGTTAAGGCTTGAGACAGTGTAAAATAATCGTCTGGTACGGTTAAACGTTTGGCTAATCCTACCGTAATACCTGTAATATTAAAGCGTTTATCTCTGTCTGCTTTTCCTGTAGTATAATCGTATAAAAATTGCTTGGTATGTGATAACGATGTTGAAAATTGAACAGGTTTTTTACCGCCTAACCAAGGTTCTGTAAACGAGAAACTATACGTTTGAAAGAATTGACTGGCTTGTAATCTTAACGATAGTTTTTGTCCATCACCTCTTGGTACGGGTTTGTAAGCGTCTAGATTAAAGAGATTTCTTAATGAGAAATTGTTAAACGATAATCCTAGTGTACCTATAAATCCACCGCCACCGTAACCACCTTGTAGTTCTATTTGGCTAGATCCTGTTTCGACAAGCGAATATTCTAAATCGATGGTTCCTTCGTTAGGTTTAGGGTTTAAAAAGTTTGTTCCAACTTGTTGTGCATCAAAAAAGCCTAATTGACTTAACTGGCGTATGGTTCTAACTACGTTAGATTTACTGTAAAGTTGTCCTGGTCTAGTGTGAAGCTCTCTGTAAATAACATGGTCGTTTGTTACTTCGTTGCCTACAACTGTAATGTTGTTAAAATGAACAGGCTTTCCTTCAGAAATACGAATTTCTAAATCTATAACATTACCTTCAGCGCTAACTTCAACAGGGTTAATAGTAGAGAATAAATACCCATTGTTTTGGTATAGGTTAGTGATGTCTAAGGCGTCTGGTTTTGTGTCATCAGCGATACGTTTATCTAATAAAACGCCATTATATGTATCACCTTTGTTAATTCTTAAAATTCGTTTTAAATATTCATCGGAATAAACCGTGTTACCTATAAAGTCTATATCGCCAAAGGTGTATAATTCACCTTCTTCAACCTCAATATGTAGAGCGATGTTTTTCTTATTTATAATTTCTAAACTATCCGAAATAATTCTTGCATCTCGATAACCATTTTCTTTAAATTTATCGATAACACTTTTTAAGTCTTCTTCGTAGTCAGCTTCAATATATTTAGAGCGTTTAAATAGCCTGTAAATTTTTTTCTTTTTTGTATTTTTCATGGCTTTTCGAAGCTTACGGTCTGTAATAACTTCGTTGCCTGTAAATACAATATCTTTTACTTTAACTTTTTTGCCCTTATCAATAAAAATAGACATGTCTACTCGAGCTTTTTGAATAGAATCCTGTACCTCTCTAGTGCTTATTGTAACCTTAGAGTTAAGATAACCGTCTTTTTGGTATTTGTTAACGAGGTAGTTTTTTGTTGTTGTAATAAGGTTTTCGGTAACCTTTACACCTTTATTAAGCTTGTTTTCCTCAATAACTTTATCTTTTTTACCTTTTCTTATTCCAGAAATCTGTACATTATTTAATTCTGGAAGGTCGCTTAATCTTATTTCAAGAAATGCCTTGTCGCCTTGAATGTCTTTAGCATAAATTTCAATATTATTAAATAAGTTGGAGTTCCATAGTTTTTTTATGGCACGACTTATTTCTTTTCCAGGCATCATTATTTGTTGTCCTTTACGTAATTCGGAAAAGGAGATAATGGTTTGCTCACTAAAACTGGTTTCGCCAGCTACAGTAATTTCTTCTATGGTGTATTTTTTTCCATTATCGTAATTAGCTTCTTGTGCCGAAGCATGTTGAAAAATAAATAATGAGGATATTAATGTAAGTAGAGGTAATAGTGTTTTCAATGATGTAATATTAACTGATTTGCTCGCTGGTTTTCCCAAAGCGTCGTTCTCTATTTTGGTATTCAATAATTGCTTCATATAAATGTTGCTTTGTAAAATCTGGCCAAAGTACATTTGTAAAATACAATTCGGCATAAGCTATTTGCCATAATAAAAAATTGCTAATTCTTTGCTCTCCACTTGTTCTAATAAGCAAATCGACGTCTGGCAAATTTTGCGTGTAAAGATGCTCATTTATAACCGATTCATCAATTTTTTCTGGAGAAATTATATTATTTTTAACTTTAAGGCTAATGTTTCTAACACAATTTAAGAGTTCTTCCCTTGAACCATAGCTTAATGCTAGAGTTAAGGTCATTCTATTATTGTTTTCTGTTTCGTTAATAACGTAATCTAATTCGTTATATACTTTTTTTGGTAATTCTTTTAAATTACCAATTGCCTTGAGTTTTATATTGTTTTCTTGTAATGTTTTTATTTCCTTTTTTAAAGAGGAAACTAGAAGTTTCATTAGGGTTTGTACTTCTAGTTTGGGGCGGTTCCAGTTTTCGGTGGAAAATGCATATAGAGTTAGGTTCTCTATGCCTAACTCGGCACAGGCTTCTACTGTTTGACGAACAGATTTAGTGCCATTTTCATGGCCAATCATTCTAACGAAACCTTTTTGTTTTGCCCATCGGCCGTTGCCATCCATAATAATGGCAAGGTGCTTTGGTAACTTATTTGTATGTATTTGTGACTTTAAATTCATATTAAAATACGCAGTAACAAGGTTTGCGGCCAAAGGTATAGGTGAGTGTTAGGCCTGTGAAAACATACCAGTCATTATTATTAGTATTCCCAAATGCTAAAGGGCTTTCGTTGTTAAAGTCAGGGACGCTACCATCGAATTCGTCGGAGAACGTGTATCTGGCACCAATTTCAAATCCAATAACAATATGTTCGATAAATTTTGCTTTTACACCTAATGTCATAGGGATACCGTAGGCAAGACTGGAGGTGTCTTCCATTACTTTCTTTCCTTGGTTGTTAAAGAAGAAATTATCATGATGTGCTACAGAAATTCCTGTGTATAAGTAGGGGGTAAATTTATCTCTTCCATCGTGTAGGTTAAAATCGAAAAAGGTAAATTCTAGACCTAGAGAGGCTTCTATAATGTCATTTTCAAACTCGTAACCTCTTTCAATTCTTCTTGGGTCGTCGCTATCTAAATCGTTTGCTTCTAATTTAGAATACAATAATGAAAACCTAAACGAATGTCGTGGGCTTCTATTCCATTTATATATACCGCCAAAGGCAGGGCTGTTTGGGGAAATATGTGTTGTAGCACCAACATCGCCAATAAAATTACTGCCACCAACAAAAACACCTATTTCGTGTGTTTGAGAAATGGTGTTTTGGTATGAAAAAACAAATAATATGATTATGGTTAAATACCTCATATGTCTTCAAAAGTTTGCAAATATAATAAATATGATTAGCCTATAACAATTTGATTGAAATAGTATTAGCTTAAAACAATATTTCATACAATTTATTGCCTAATTACGCTTATCTTCTCCCCAAAGCAGCTTTTTTCTTAAGGTGTCTAAGAAACTTTCGGTAGCAAGTTCAATCATTTTAATTTTAAAAGGCGCTTTTTTTATAGAAATTATAGCATTGTTTTGAAGTGTTGCAATTCTAGAATCAAGAGAGACAAGGTATTCGTTTTCTCGTCCGTCTACTTTTAGTTCAATTTCTGTAGTGTCGGTTATAACAAGTGGCCTAGCGTTTAGGTTATGTGGTGCAATGGGGGTGAGCACAAAACTTTCGGCATCTGGTGCAATAACGGGGCCGCCACAACTTAAGGAGTATCCTGTAGATCCTGTTGGTGTGGAGACAATTAAGCCATCGCTCCAATATGAAGTTAAGTATTCGCCATCAAGTTTGGTTGAAACCGTAATCATAGAGGTGGTATTCTTGCGGCTTATGGCAATTTCGTTTAAGGCAAAGTTGAGTTCTGTAAGGTTTTGGTGTTTGGGAGTGGTTTTAATTTCAAGCAGACTTCTTTTAGAGATTTTATAGTTACCATTAAAAATATCATCCATAGCATGTGTGATATTTTCATTTTGAATAGTTGCCAAAAATCCTAAACGTCCTGTGTTTATACCAACAATAGGAACACCTGTATCTTTAACATGGGTAATGGCTCTTAATATGGTGCCATCGCCACCAATACTAATTAATAATTGGTAACTGTCGTTTAACGTTTTAAAGGTTTTAAAATCGTTAAGGTCTATGGTTGTATCTAGGTTTTTATTAATTATATCTAGAAAATTCTCTTCAATATAAATATCATTGCTTTTACCATCTAAATAATTTAAAAGGATGGCAATAGCCTCTTCGGCATTTTTATGGAAAAATTGTCCAAATAGGGCTATTTTCATAATTATATGTTTAGGTATTTATTTAAATATTCTGAGCGTTCTTTTAAGCTTTTTAAGTAAGTGTCTTCTTCGTGTCCAGAAATCACATTATAGCTATACCTTCTAAAGGTTTGCATGATTTCATTTAGCCCTGTATTACCTATTTTTAGGGTTATTTGTGCTAAGTCGTTTTCAATTTTTGAAATAAAAGCCCCTAATAATTTTCCGTCGTTAGATTCTACAATCTGGCTTATTTCGCTAAACGAAAAATCGTTCAACCCTTTTTCAACTATTAAAATACCTCCAGCTTCGGCAAAAAAAGGTGTTTCGTTAAATAGGCTTATAACATCATTTAATTCGTAATATCCTAAATACGTATTGTTGTCGCTTAATACAGGCATGATGTTAGTGCTGTTTTGTGCAAATGCTTCTAAAACATCTAGCCAAACAGTTTTCTCTTTTACAAAGAAACTTTCAATAGATAGCAGGAATTCTGAAATGCTTTTGTCTTTATCAAAGCAATGAACATCGGTTTCTGATAGACAGCCAATATATTGGTCTGAATTATTTTTTATAGGAATATGTGAATAAGTAAGCTGGTTAAACAATACTTGCGCATCGCCTACTTTATCATTTACAGAAAATGGCTTTATGTCGTTAATAATAAACTCTTTTAAATCCATGATAATGCTTTTGTGCTTTTTGCAAATTAATTAAAAATTGCTACAATAAGCGTGGTCTACTTCGTATTTTTGTACATATAAAATAACCAACAATGACAAAACTTAGTGTTAATATAAATAAAGTAGCAACTTTAAGAAACTCTAGAGGCGGTAATGTGCCTAATGTTGTGCAATTTGCTAAAGATGTTCAGGTGTTTGGTGCGCAGGGTGTTACTATTCACCCTAGACCAGACGAACGACATATTACATATAAAGATGCGTGCGATTTAAAACCTGAAGTATATACCGAATATAACATTGAAGGAAACCCTATAGATAAGTTCACCAAAATGGTTCTTGAAATTAAACCAACTCAAGTAACCTTAGTGCCAGATGCTGTCGACGCCATAACAAGTAATGCTGGATGGGATACGATTAAGCACAAAGATTTTTTAGTTGAAAAAATACAGGAGTTTAAAGCACAAGGTATAAGAACATCCATTTTTGTAGATCCAGATGTTAAGCAAATTGAAGGTGCAAAAGCAACGGGAACTGATAGAATTGAACTGTATACCGAGAGTTATGCACACGAGTATGCTCAAGGAAATAAAGACGCCATAAAACCTTTTGTAGATTGCGCTAAACTGGCTAACGAAATAGGTTTAGGCATAAATGCAGGTCATGATTTATCTTTAGATAACATTCAGTTTTTTAAAGAGAATATCCCAGGATTATTAGAAGTATCTATTGGACATGCGTTAATTTCAGAAAGTTTATATTTAAGCGTAGAGAATGTTATACAGATGTATTTAAATAAATTAAAATAGATGCAACTACATTCAAATATTTTAGGAACCGGTACGCCATTTGTTATATTACATGGTTTTTTAGGCATGGGAGATAATTGGAAAACTCATGCGAAACACTTAGCAAAGGATGGCTACGAAGTTCATTTAGTAGATCAAAGAAATCATGGTCGAAGTTTTCATAGCAATGAGTTTAATTACGATGTTATGGCTAAAGACTTAAAAGCCTATTGCGATAATCACGATTTAAAAGATATTATTTTATTAGGGCATTCTATGGGAGGTAAAACAGCTATGTTGTTTGCAGTAGATTACCCAGAATATCTTTCTAAACTAATTGTAGCCGATATTTCACCTAGATTTTACCCTATTCATCATGATAAAATTTTAGAAGGACTATCAAATTTAGACTTTTCCAAAATTGAAAATAGAAGAGAAGCCGATGATGCGCTATCAAGCTATGTGTCAGATTTTGGAATACGACAGTTTTTACTTAAAAATCTGTATTGGAAAGAAAAAGGACAATTAGCTTTACGACTCAATTTGCCCGTTTTAAAAGATCAAGTAGGTGAAGTAGGCGAAGCTTTACCTATGCATGTTAAATTTGAAAAAGATACGCTTTTTTTAAGAGGCGATAAATCAGAATATATTTCACCACAAGACGAACGTTTAATTCATTCTCATTTTCCTAACGCAGAGATAAAAACCATAGAAAACGCGGGACATTGGTTACATGCAGAAAACCCGAAAGACTTTTATAACGAAGTCATAAAATTTATTTCTTAACTTTCTAGAGAATTAAAAAAACAGACACATGAAATTAATTTTAAAATTACTGCTTAATGCGTTAGCCGTTGTGCTTTTATCTAAACTACTTTCCGGGGTAAATGTAGATAGCTATCTTACAGCAACTATAGTAGCTTTAGTTTTGGCAATTCTTAACTTATTTGTTAAACCCATTTTAGTATTACTCACCTTACCAGTAACGGTGGTTACTTTTGGTATATTTCTATTGTTTATCAACGCTTTTATAATACTTATTGCAGATAAATTAATAGAAGGCTTTTCGGTAAGCAGCGTTTGGATTGCTATCCTTTTTAGCATCTTATTATCCATATTGCAATCTATACTACATTCACTTTTAAAAGACGATGAAAAATAGGCTGAATTTCAATACGTTAAAAACTTTGTGGGGATGCAAAAAAAGTTATACTTTTGCATCCCTTTTTAAATTAAAATAGAAGCGCCAATAGGCCACATAATTTTTGAGCATGAATATTACAAGAGAAAACATTGATGCATTAAATGCAGTCGTAAAAGTTGATATTGAAAAAGAAGACTACAACGATAAAGTAGAAAAAATCCTTTCAGATTATAGAAGAACGGCTAACATACCTGGTTTTAGAAAAGGTCATGTGCCAATGGGAATGGTGAAAAAACAATACGGAAAAGCCGTATTAGTAGATGAGGTGAACAAACTTTTACAAGATGCGTTAAACAAATATTTAACCGAAGAAAAACTAGACGTTTTAGGGCAACCATTACCAAAGCCACAAGACGATTTAGATTGGGATGCAGAAAAACTTTCTTTTGAGTTTGAATTAGGTTTAGCACCAGAATTTGATGTAGATATTAAACCTAAAAAAGCCATTACACAATACAATATTGTTGCAGATGATAAAATGATCAACGAGCAAGTTGAAAACATCCAAAAACAATACGGTAAGTTAGTCTCTCAAGACACTATAGAAAAAGATAGCGAAGTAACAGGAACGTTTAAAAACGAAGAGCGCGAGATAGAAAACACCGTAACCTTAACTTTAGATAAATTTAAAGGAAAAGCAACCGAAAAGAAATTCATTGGTGCTAAAGTAGGTGATGTTATCGAGCTTAAAACAAAAGGACTTTACAGCGATGAGCATGAATTAATGCACGCATTAAAATTAACTCACGATGAGGTTCACGGTTTAGACATCGACGTAACGTTTACTGTAACCGAAATAAACGAACGTGAATTAGCCGATTTAGATCAGGAGTTATTCGATAAACTTTTTGGAAAAGGTACCGTAACCAGTGTTGCCGAACTTAAAGAAAAAATTAAAGAAGACGCTGAAAAACAATTCAAGCAACAAGCCGACCAAAAACTACTAAACGATATTACAGAATATTTAGTAGATAATACGAAGTTTGATTTACCTGCAGAGTTCTTACAAAAATGGATGCAAACAGCAGGAGAAAAAGAACTTGATGAAACCGAAGCTAAAGAAGAATACGAAAAATCTGAAAAAAGCTTACGTTACCAATTAATCGAAGGTAAATTAATTACCGATAACGATATTAAAGTAACTATGGATGATATTAAAGATCACGCCAAGCAAATGATAAAAGCTCAAATGGCACAATTTGGTCAAATGAATCCTTCTGAAAAGGAATTAGACGATATTGCAGCTAGAGTATTATCTAATCAAGACGAAGCGAGAAGAATTTCAGAGCAAATCATTAGCCAAAAATTATTAGATCTTTACAAAGAAAAATCTAATCTTAAAACAAAAGAAGTTACTTACGACGCATTTGTAAAAGAGGTTTACGGAGATAAATAATCCGTAACGCTTTGAGAAAGAATAATTGCTTATATTTAGGCGTTGAAATTTTTAACATTTCAACGCTTTTTTTTATTTTAGAAAAAACTCAATAAAGACTATGAATTACGCAAAAGAATTTGAAAAATTCGCTATAAAAGATCAAGGTGTTAGCAGTACATACTACAACAAAATTATGAGTAGTATGTATCCTGTAGGATTAACGCCAAATATTATTGAAGAACGCCAAATGAACGCTGTGGCTATGGACGTGTTTTCACGTTTAATGATGGATCGTATTATCTTTCTAGGAACAGGAATAAACGACCAAGTGGCCAATATAGTACAGGCTCAGTTGTTGTTTTTAGAGAGTACAGACTCTTCTAAAGACATTCAAATTTACATAAACTCGCCAGGCGGAAGTGTTTATGCGGGACTTGGAATTTATGATACCATGCAATTTATAAAACCAGATGTGGCTACTATTTGTACAGGTATGGCAGCATCAATGGGTGCGGTATTATTATGTGCTGGAGCTCAAGGAAAAAGAAGCGGTTTAACACATTCACGAGTTATGATTCACCAACCTCTAGGAGGTGCGCAAGGTCAAGCAAGTGATATAGAAATTACTGCTCGTGAAATTTTAACATTAAAAGAAGAATTATATAAAATTATTAGTAAGCACTCTGGCCAAGACTACGACAAAGTATATGCTGATAGTGATCGTGATTACTGGATGAAAGCTGATAAGGCTAAAGAATACGGTATGATAGACGAAATTTTAGTGCGTAACTAATATTAAAAGAACCAGAAATTGATTTTATGGCAAAGGAAGAATTAGAATGTTCATTTTGCGGAAGAAAAAAGCCAGAAACTAATCTGTTAATAGCTGGCTTAGACGCACATATTTGCGATAGGTGCATAGAACAAGCACACGGTATTGTTTTAGAAGAATCTAAACAAACTGATAACAGTGAACTTAGTGCAGAGCTAATGTTGCGCAAACCGCAAAAAATAAAAACATTCTTAGATGAATATATTATAGGTCAAGAAACAACCAAAAAAATCATGTCGGTTGCAGTGTACAATCACTACAAAAGATTACTGCAACAACCTTCCGATGACGATATTGAAATCCAAAAGAGTAATATCGTTATGGTGGGACAAACAGGAACAGGTAAAACCTTAATGGCAAAAACCATCGCTAAAATGCTTAATGTGCCTTTAGCTATAGTTGATGCTACAGTGTTAACCGAAGCCGGTTATGTAGGCGAAGATGTTGAAAGTATTTTAACTAGATTATTACAAGCAGCAGATTATAACTTAGACAAAGCACAAAAAGGAATTGTGTTTATTGATGAGATTGATAAAATTGCACGTAAAAGTGATAATCCATCTATTACACGAGATGTTTCTGGAGAAGGGGTTCAGCAGGCACTTTTAAAGCTATTAGAAGGAACTACGGTAAATGTACCACCAAAAGGCGGACGAAAACACCCAGACCAAAAATTTATTGAAGTAAACACAGAGAATATTTTATTTATTGCTGGAGGTGCTTTTGATGGTATTGATAAAGTAATATCTAAGCGTTTAAATATGCAAGCCGTTGGTTATAGCGCTTCAAAATCGGAAGAAGTTATTGATCAAGAAAACTTGCTACAATACATTATTCCTAAAGATTTAAAAGACTTTGGTTTAATTCCTGAAATAATAGGACGTTTACCTGTGTTAACTCACATGAATCCTTTAGATGATAAAACCCTTAGAGCTATTTTAACCGAGCCTAAAAACGCTATCATAAAGCAGTATAAAAAACTGTTTGAAATGGATGATATTGAATTCAGTATTACCGATGGTGCACTAGATTTTATTGTCCATAAGGCCATTGAGTATAAACTTGGCGCTAGAGGGCTTCGTTCATTATGTGAGGAGATTCTAACTGATGCCATGTTTGAGCTTCCAGGAAGTGACGAAAAAACTTTAAAAGTTACTAAAGCTTACGCCGAGGATAAATTAACCAAGACCACGCTAAAAAAATTAAAAGCGGTATCTTAAGGTTGATGAAAATAAAAGATCAAAAAAGTCTACTTAATTTTAAGTAGACTTTTTGTTTTAAAGTACTTATATAAATGTATGTTTATAAAAATTAAAAGTAAGCCGTAAATGCTATCTTCAATAGGGATGTTACTTATTCTAACACCTAAATTTTCGGCATCATTATACCAAACAATAGGTTCAACAAAAAAGCTACCCGTTAAAATACCATTACTCACAAAGAAAAAGGGTAAAATAAAAATATAACTTAAGTAGTAATAAGATAAATTCACCTTCCTTACAGCCAAAAGAGTTAAATATAAACTTGTAAGAAAACAGGTCGTGCTAGTATATAGTTTGTTGTAATTAAGTAAAGCGATTATTAGAAAAACAACAATTAAAATATAGGTAACAGCTCGTTGAATTTTCTCTAAAGGGTTGTTTTTAATAAGATATTTAAAGGCAAAGTAACTAAATACACAAGCAAAAGGAATACAAACAAAAAAAAGGAGTTCTTCAATAGGTAAATTACAAATGTAAAATCCTGTTAAGTATGTTTGGTTAAATCCCCATACGCCTATTTTAGTGAAAATAATATCCCAAACAACAAATATTATTGTTATTAAAATATTAGCACTAAAAAAATAACGCCAATTTTTATAAAAGGCATGTTTAGGGTAAAAACTAGCTAGTAACGGAATAGAAATACATCCCAAGTTTACCAGTAAATAAATAAGAGGTTTCATGTAATCACTTGTATTGCTTATGATATTTTTTAGGAACATACAACATACCAAAGCATTCGCCATCTTCCTTTCCTAAATGTTTATGGTGTATTTTATGGGCTTTTCTTAATCCTAAAAGAAATTTGTTTTTGGTGTGTTTAAACCATTTAAAGCGTTGGTGAATAAGTACATCGTGAATTAAAAAATAAGCAATACCATAGCAAAGAATGCCTAAACCAATAAAAAACAACACATTTAAATTAGGGACTAACCCAAAATAAAATAGTAGTATGCTAGGTATGGCAAAAATTACAAAAAAGGCATCATTCTTTTCGAAGGTGTGAGCGTATTTTGGTTGATGATGGTCTTTGTGTAAATACCATAAAAATCCATGCATAATATGCTTGTGGGTTAGCCAAGTTATAGCTTCCATGGTTATAAATGTTGCAATGGTTATTACGATATAAATAAAAATAGACATAATTAAATTTAAGAATTAACAGTGATTTTAAAACGCATGAAGTTTATAGCGTATGTACGATTTTGTAAGAATAAATAGTTTAATACCGTTAGAAACACGTATGCGTTTGTTTGCTATAAGCTTAGAATCGGTATTAATAGCTTTAAATAATATCTATAAGCAATATAAACGCCAAGTCTGCTTTCTATTGGTAATTGAATAATGCCTTTATAAGCTTCGTTAAAATCGAACTTTATGTCATTTATAATCTCTTGTTTGCTTAGGTTATTTAAAGTGTTATTTTGAAGGTTAGGAAAATACGATCGGCCAAGTTTTTCGGTATCATCTTTAAAATCTCTCAAAAAATTAACCTTTTGAAATGCTGAGCCTAAATGTTTAGCCGATTGCTTTAAATCGTTAAACTTAATGTCGTCATTATTTACAAAAACCCTTAAGCACATAAGGCCAACCACATCGGCAGAGCCATAAATGTAATTCTCATAATCTTCTTTAGTCGTATAGTTAGAAACCGTTAAATCGGCTTCCATACGTTTTAGAAAGTCCTCGGCATAAGTGTGTAATTTATATTTATGCACGACCTCTTGAAACGCATTAATAATAGGGTTTAGGCTAATTTTATGTTCAAGTGCTTTGTGGTAATCATGAACAAAATCTTTAAAAAGACGCTCTTGATTATAGTCGTTAAACGAATCTACAATTTCATCGGCATAACGAACAAAACCGTAAATAGCATAAATCGCAGGTCTAATGGAAGGCGCAAATAGTTTAATACCTAAAGAGAATGACGTGCTATAAGTTTTAGTGATAATTTCACTGCATTTTAAACTAGAGGAGTCGAATAAGGCTTTCATGATGTATGATATTTATTAATTAAATCACTAACAATTTTACCCGAAATTAAAGATGGAGGAACTCCTGGTCCAGGAACAGTTAATTGCCCACAGAAATAAAGATTGTTTAGTTTTTTACTTTTTAGTTTAGGCCTAAGAATATGGGTTTGCATTAACGTGTTTGCTAGTCCGTAGGCATTGCCTTTATAGGAGTTGTAGTCTTGTTTAAAATCGCTTACACAATACGATTCATGAAAAAGAATATGGTCTTTAATAGATTCTCCAGTGATGTTTTCAAGACGATCGATTAATTGTTTAAAATAGGTTTCTCTAATTTCAGGTGTGTCCTTAATATCTGGAGCAATTGGAATTAAGAAAATAGCAGCTTCTTTGTTTTTAGGCGCAATGGTTTCATCTGTTACACTTGGAAAACTAGCATAAAACAACGGTTTTTTAGCCCATTCTTTAGTATCGTAAATGGTTTTGGCATGAGTTTCAAAATCGGTATCAAAAAATAAAGTGTGATGAGATGCCTGACTTAGCTTTTTATTTATGCCCACATAAAATAGTAACGCCGATGGCGCAAATGTTTTGTTGTTCCAATAATTTTCTGAGTATTGTCTTAAATGGTTTGGTAGTAAGGTTTCGGTATGATGATAGTCGGCACCACTTAGTAAAATGTCACAATCCATGTAACACAAATTTGTGTCTACTCCTGTGACTGAGCGATCATTTTTGGTTATAATTTCGCTAACTTCACAATTAGTGTGAATAGTAATATCTAGACTTTTTGCCAATATGTTTATACCTTCAACAACCTTATACATACCACCTTTAGGGTGCCAAGTGCCTAGTTTAAAATCGGCATAATTCATAAAATTGTAAAAAGATGGTGTGTTATCTGGTTTGGCACCAAGAAATAATACAGGAAACTCTAAGGTTTTTCTTAGCTTTTTATTTTTAAAGGATTTAGAAACTTGCTTTGAAATCGTTGAAATAAATTCATGTAACTTAAAAATGGTTTTGTTATTAATAATTTCAAAAAGATTTTCGCCTGGTTTATAAACTAAGTCCTTTATGGCGATATTATAATTTGCCTCAGCTTTATTAATAAATTGTTGTAATTTTTCACTACTTCCTTTTTCAATGCTTTCAAAGGTTTGTTTAATGTCTTCAAAATTTTCAGAGATACTTATAAAATCTTTCCTTCCGAAATAAATTTTATAAGCAGGGTGTAGTTTGTTTAAGGTGTAATAATCTGAAGTAGTTGAGTTGAAATCGTTAAAAAAACGCTCAAAAACATCAGGCATCCAATAAAAAGTTGGACCAATATCAAAAGTAAATCCTTCTTTTTTTAATTGTCTTGCACGTCCGCCAACCGTCCTGTTTTTTTCAAGTATAGTCACTTTATGGCCTTCTTTTGCTAAGTAACAAGCCGCAGAAAGCGATGAAAATCCTGATCCTATGACAATAATTTTTTTTGAATTCATTTAGAGCACCTTTTAAATAAACCAGTAGCTTTTTTTGCTACTGGTTTATTGTTGCTAATATTATAGTTAAAGAGGAATTAATTAGGAAGCATCACTTTGTCAAGAACATGTATTACGCCATTTCCAGCTTGTACGTCAACAGCTATAATGCCTATATCCATTGCGCCAGAACCATCTGTTATATCAGCAATATTACTGCCGGTTCCTGGAAGGTTAACAGTAAAACTTCCGCCTTGTAATGATGTTACAGGGTTTGCGCCTGTATTAAGGTCGCCAGAAGTTACATTAGCGCCACTCGCTACATGGTACAATAGCACCTCTGTTAAAGTGCTTTCATTTGGCACACCGCCTAGTTCACTAATTAAAGCATCAAAAGCATCATTTGTAGGAGCAAATACGGTAAAATCTGGATTTATACCATCACTGTTGCCGCTTTCAGTACGTGATAAAATTGACGCAAAATCGGTAGCTGGTGTTAATTCGGTTAAAGCAGAAGCTAAGGTAGAGAAGTTAGGGTCGGCTAGTGCAAATGTAACTACTGTAGGGATGTCGATTACTGTATCTACTGCGTGAATAATACCATTTGTGCCAACCACATCGGCTTGAAAAACAGTGGATATACCATTAAATATAACGCCATTGCTAGTGTTGTAATATAAACTCATACTGTTATCTTCAGCGCCAGTTGCTGCTGTGTTAGTATATCCAGCGCCACTATTTATAAGTGCTTCAGAAGAGATTGCTGAACCCGAAATTACATGATTAAGTAGAATTTGTGATAATACCGCCGTATCAACATCACCTAATGAAGCGCCATTTAAAAAGGTATCGAAAGCACTGTTGTCTGGAGCAAGTATTGTAAAGGGTCCATCGCCTTGGAGTACAGATACCAAGTTGCCATCTGCAGCACTAAGCGCAGCTACTAAACTAGAAAAGGCAGGATTATTAGCGGCATGGCTAACAATGTCAGGTAGTCCTAAAACACCATCTAAAATATGTATAGTTCCGTTGCTAGCATTAATGTCTGCTGTTGTAACTGTACCAGAGTTATTGAAGCTAACACCATTTGAGGTGTCAAAATAAATACTAATGTTGTTTCCACCAGCTCCAGTTGCGCTTCCAGAAGTATATCCAGACCCCATAGCTGTTAAATCTGATGCCTCAACATCGGCCATAATAACATGGTTTAATAAAATTTGTGAAAGAACATCACTTGGGACTTCATTTAGAGAGCTAAAACCATTGTCGGTTAAAAAGCTTGAAAAAGCATCGTTAGTTGGTGCCAAAACTGTAAAAGGTCCATCGCTGCTAAGCACGCTAACTAAATCACCATCAGCTCTTGAGAGTGCATCAACTAATGTTGATAATTCTGGTGTGTCTACAGCCAGTTCAACAATGTTTTTTTGGTTAGATGGTGTTGAAGGTGTAGAATTGTCGTCGTCACTACTACAAGAGACGCCAATGAAAGCGAAACTTAGTAATAGGAATAATAATTTTGTTGTTTTCATTTTTGTCTTTGTTTTTAATGTTAAAGTTAGACAAATATACAAAAAAATATTGTTTGTCAAATAAAAATTAAATAAAAGTAGACAAAATGAATTTTATTCCCTGTGTTTTCAAAAAAATGTATAATTTTATAGCGTAAAGAATTAGACATGAGTAAATATACAATGGCTCAAGTGGTAACACTTACAGGAATTAATGCCCATACGCTAAGGAAATGGGAAACGCGCTATACTTTAATAGAGCCAGAGCGAACAGAAACAAACATCAGGTATTATTCAGATAGTCTTTTAAAAAAGCTTTTAAATATAAGCTTGCTCACAAAAAATGGATATAGAATATCCAAAATTGATAAAATGTCTGAAGAAGACATTCATAAAGCGGTAACTAATCAAATTTCTGATGAGACATATGAGGTGGAAATAAATGCTTTGATTACAAGTTTGCTGGATATGGATGAGCAGGCATTTGATAATATTTTAAAAACTCAAATTATTAATAAAGGCTTATTGACAACGGTTTTAGAGATTGTTTATCCGTTTTTAAATAGAGTGGGCGTTTTATGGGGTATTGATAGGGTTATGCCATTTCAAGAACATTTTGTTTCAAATTTAATTAAGAAAAAAATGTTTACTGAGATAGATTTACTCCCATATCCGCCAAAAGGTGCACCATCTGTTGTTATGTTTTTAATAGAAGACGAGTATCATGAAATAGGGTTGCTTTTAGCCTATTATTTGGCTAGAAAATTAGGATGGAAAGTTTATTATTTAGGGCAAAATGTTCCTTTAGAAAACATTAGTCAAATAATAGAAGATGTTACGCCAGACATTATGTTAACCATGTTTATAACTCCAATACAGAAAGCAACTTTTGCAAAAATTAATGCGTTTTGCTCTAAATCTAATGTTCCATTATATATATCGGGAAATACAGATAACATAGAGAATGCTATTAAAGAAGGAGAAAGTATTTATTTAAAAAGCCCTAAAGATTTTGTGGACTGTTTAAAAAACTTTAGATAAGCATCATAAAAAAACCACTTAATAACTTTAAGTGGTTTTTTAAGCTTTATGGATATGTTAATTAATAGTAACATTATGAAAATAGGCTATAAACAATAGTCTTTTAAGAGCCTATAAGCATGATATGATGTTGTAAAACTACAGTTTTGCTTGTAAGAAAAAAATTACCTTATCTGTTTTTAGATAAACACACCATTATTTTCGTTATGAGAAAAAAGTATAACTATTTTTTCGGTGAATAACAATTAGGAGTTTAATTGAAGTAACTCGTCTAAATATTCTCTTGTGTTTGATAACCTTGGGACTTTATGTTGGCCACCCAGTTTGTTGTTTTGTTTTAACCAATCGTAAAATAAATGGGGGCGAGCAATATGGACTTTAGGTTTGTTTAACGTCATATTGTTATAACGTTTTGCTTCATAATCTGAATTAAGAGATTTTAAAGCATTATCTAGTAGCTCATTAAAATAATCAATATTATTAGGAGGCGTTTTGAATTCAATTAGCCATTCGTGAGCACCTTTTTCCTTGCCATCCATAAAAATAGGTGCTGCGGTGTAATCTACAATTTCCGACTTTGTTTTTTCACAAACTTTTTTTAAGGCTTCTTCAGCATTTTCTATAATTAATTCTTCGCCAAAGGCATTAATATGATGCTTTGTACGTCCTGTAATTTTTATACGATAAGGCTGTATAGAAGTAAACTTTACGGTATCCCCAATTTTATAGCGCCACAGTCCTGCATTTGTAGTAATAATGACAGCGTAATTTTTATCTTTTTCTACTTCGCCTAGCGGAACAATTTTCTCATGTTTGGTACCGTATGTTTCCATAGGAATAAACTCATAGAAAATACCATAATCTAACATAAGTAACAATTCGCTAGATTTATTTTGATCTTGAATAGCAAAAAAACCTTCTGAAGCATTGTAAATTTCGTAATACCTAAAATCTTTTCTAGGAAAAATACGTTTGTATTGGTCTTTATAAGGAACAAAGCTTACGCCACCATGGAAGTACACCTCTAGATTTGGCCAGATATCAAATATGTTGTCTTTGCCTGTTTTTTCTAAAACATTGTTTAATAAAACCAACATCCATGAGGGTACACCAGCTAAGCTGGTAACATTTTCTTGAATGGTTTCATTTACAATAGCTTCCATTTTAGTTTCCCATTCGCTCATAAGAGAAACTTTGCTGCTTGGCGTACTACTAAATTCGGCCCAAAAAGGCATATTGTCTATTAATATGGCAGAAAGGTCGCCAAAAACGGTCCCATTTTCTTTGTAAAGTTCTTTACTGCCACCTAGTCTTAGACTTTTTCCTGTAAAGAGTTGAGAGTTTTCATTATTATTAAGATACATACAAAGTAAGTCCTTACTTGCTGCATAATGACAATCTTCTAAAGAATCATCACTAACAGGGATAAATTTACTTTTACTATTGGTTGTCCCGCTAGATTTAGCAAACCATCTTATAGGTTGTGGCCAAAAAATATTGTGTTCTCCTTGTCGTGAGCGTTCAATAGCATCGTGATAATCTTCATAAGTAGATATAGGAATGCGACTAGAAAAAGTATTGTAATCTTTTATCGAGGCAAAATCATAAGTTTTTCCAAATTCGGTGTCTTTAGCTTTGGAAAGTAGTTGAAATAGTAACTCCTGTTGTACTTCGTTAGGATACTTTAAAAATAATTCAATTTGATGAAAACGTTTTTTTAAAAACCAGGAAGCAATAGAATTTACTATAGGAATTGGCATATTTGCATTATCTTTAAAAAATAAAAATAATACTTTTTTTTATGACCTACCAAGGCGTTCTTACAAAAATGAATACGGAGTTTTTAGATCCTATTCAATATTATCTAGTGTTTGAAAACGACTTTATAAACCTAAACCAAATGCTAGGTAAAACGATTACCATGGAATTTGTTAAGTATCAGTGTTTAAACTGTGGTTTAAATAAGTCTATTTACCGCCAAGGATTTTGTAAAAGCTGTTTTTTTGATGTGCCGCAAGCTGCCGATTGGGTCATGCGACCAGAATTAAGCATGGCGCATTTAGATAAGGAAGATCGCGATTTAGCGTACGAAAAGAAAGTACAATTACAACCACATATTGTGTATTTAGCTAATTCTAGTAATGTAAAAGTAGGCGTAACTAGAAAAAGTCAAGTGCCAACACGTTGGATTGATCAAGGTGCACACGAGGCTATAGAAATTGTTGAGGTGCCAAATCGCTATTTGGCAGGTATAACAGAGGTTGCGCTTAAAGACCACGTGAGCGATAAAACCAATTGGCGTACAATGCTTAAAAACGAGATTCAAGATGAAAATTTGGTAGAGTGGCGTGAGCGTTTAAAAGCCTTTATTCCAGAGGAAGCTACCGAGTATTTTATAGAAAATAATACCGAAACCGAATTGCATTTTCCTGTAACCAAATACCCCGAAAAGCCTAAAAGTTTAAATCTTGAAAAATCTAAAACCTATACAGGAACATTAGTAGGCGTAAAAGGACAATATTTAATTTTTGAAGATCAGACGGTATTTAATATTAGGAGTAATGAAGGCTTGGTAGTTGGAATTACAGTAAATTAAATAAGACGTTTCCCAATATATTCTGAATTCATTACGCGAAGGGCTCCCATGTAATCTGTTCTAAAGCTAATAATATCGCCTACTTTGTATGCGCGATTAGCATTGGTAATGTCTATTATTAACATATCAGAACTAGCACCAACAAAATTTAATGAAGTATTTATAGGTTTTAAAAAATCGACTTTTGAAATATCTAATAATCCAATGTCTAAAATGGCACGTTTTTGAATTTCGGTGAATTTAGTTTCATCAATTTCAAATAGTTCTCCAGAAGGGTTTTTGTCTAGTTTTCCATATGGAACACTAGGTTTTTCTGTTATTTCAATGATTTCAGAGTGTAGGGTAAATACATCGTCTTTCATGCCTTCTATGGTATTGTTTTCAAACAAGTCGGTGCCAAAAAATAGGGTTTCACCAACTCTAAAATGGTTAATGCCTTCGGGTACAATGCCTTTTATTAAAAGCGGTACCATGACAGACGAACCACCTGTAACACCTTCAATTTTACGATTAAATTTTGCTTCAATTAACTGTTCGTATAAACATAATTGTATGAGTTTGTCTTTACTTGGCATAACACCACTTAAACAATTAAGGTTTGTACCAATGCCAGCAACCTTTATGTTGGGGAGTTCAAAAACTTTTTCGTAAAAATCCATTAAATGGTCACCCATGATGCCTTCGCGTAAATCACCTAATTCTATCATAATAATAACCCGGTGGATTTTGTTTTGTCTTCCAGCTTCTTCAGATAGCCATTTAATGGTTGTGTATTCGGTGTTAAAGCTTACATCGGCATATTTAACAATGTTTTTAATACTGCGTTTTGCTGGTGGTTTAATGTAAATAGTTTCAACGCTAGGCTTTAATTTTTTTATGGTTTTAAGGTTAGATAATCTAGCATCGCAAACTTGTTCGTCTCCTAACAAAAGCACAAATTCTAAATATTTTTCATGACCGCAAAGTAGTTTTAAAACAGGCGCCCAAGTCATTCCTTCTTTATTGAACAGTTGCTGAAGAAACCTGTAATTGTGTGTTAATGATGCTTTATTTAATGTAAAGTAAGCCATAGTGTTATTTTAAAATCCTTGGAATGTCTTTGTCTATTCTGGATAGTACTTCATAATTTAATTGATCGGTCATGTTTCCAAAAGACGATACGGTAATTTCATGATCGCCTTGTTTGCCTATTAAAAATACATTGTCGTTAATGGCTACATTTTGGTCTGCAGTAATATCTATTAAAAGCATATTCATGTTTACAATACCAATAACACTAAAACGGTTATTATTAACAATAACGCGCCCTTGATTACTTAAACTTCTACTGTAACCATAACCATAACCAATAGGAACAGAGGCAATAGTCATGTTGTTTTCAGCAAGATACGAATTTCCGTAACCAATGTATTCGCCTTTGTTCACGTGTTTAATATCCATAATATAAGATGTCCACGATAAAATAGGTTTAAGCGGCGAATGTTCAAGATTGTGTTTTGTCATATGAGAGATAAACGTCTCTCTGCTTGGCCATAATCCATAATGAAGAATACCAATACGAACCATATCAAAATTATCTTGAGGGAACGCCAAGATTGCTGCACTGCAAGAACTGTGGATGCGTTCTGGTTGAATACCTTCATTTTTAAAATACTTAATAGCTTTTTTAAAAATATTGCGTTGCAATTTTACACGCACATAATTACTTACGCTTTCTGCTCCTGCATAATGTGTGCAAATACCTTTTACATTTATAAATTTATGGTTGTTTTTTATAATATGAATTAACTCTTGCCAATCGCTTTTGCTAAAACCCGTTCTGTTCATACCAGTTTCAATCTCTAAATGAATGTTTATAGATGTATTTTTTGTTTTGGCAATCTCCAGCATATTTTGAATGCGCTGTAAATTGAATGTATAAAACTCAATATGGTTTTCAATCATCCAATGAGCATCTTCGTCACTAATATCGCCCATAACCATAATGGTGAATTCTCCTTTTGCTTTGTTAAAAACTTGACGCGCTTCCAACGAATTAAATACCGAAAAATGATGTATACCAACTTTTTGTAATGCAGGAACCATGACCGATATGCCATGTCCGTAGGCATTTCCTTTTAACACACAAGACATGGTTGTTTTGTCGTTTAACAGCGATTTAATGTACGAGATATTATTATTTATAGCCTCTTGGCTAATTTCTATAATTGAATTAGGCATTGATTTGTTTTAAAATTTGATAAAACATTGAAACTCCGTTTACTATTATACTGTCGGGAAAATCGTAATCAGGATTGTGTAAAGCAGATGTGTGTTCTCCTGCGCTTAAGCCAAACATGGCGCCTTTGTAATGCTGTGTAAACAATCCAAAGTCTTCTCCCCATTTAAACGGATGCGTTTTTTCAATGTAGTTATAGTTTAGTTGTTTTGCCGCTTGTTCTATGTGTTTTGTGGCGGTTTTGTTATTATGATTAGAAGCAAACTCTTCAAACCATTCTATGTGATACTTTAGTTGATGTTTGTTGCAAGTTGTCTCGACTATTTTTGAGATGCTCTGTTTTAGAGTGTTAAGTTGCTCCAAAGCCCAGCAGCGAATAGTAAAATGAAGCTCCGCATTACCAGCAGAAATGCCATAGTCTTTTGAGCCTAAAGCAGCATAAACCGTAGCAATAGTTGAAAAATATTTAGCGTTTTGGTTAGGGTTTTCCAGTTGTTTAATCTTGAAGATGAGCTCCTGTAATGCAATATCTGGGTTAATGCCATTTTCAGGTTCTGCGGCATGTGCTGTTTTACCTTTTAAAACAATAGCTAGACTAACAACCGATGCTGTGAATGTTCCCGTTTTACAGATAATATTACCAAAAGGGTAACCTGGGACATTGTGAAGTGAAAAAATAAAATCAGGTGTTATGGATTTGAATTTTTCATCGCTCAAAATAGCTTTAGCACCTTCTCCGGTTTCTTCAGCCGATTGAAAAAGTAAGATGACGCTTCCTTTTGAAATAGGTGTTTTTTGTAGTTTTTGCGCTAGACCATAAAGAATTGTCATATGGCCATCGTGACCACATTTATGAGAAATGCCTTCAATTTTTGAGTGATGCGAAAATGTATTAACTTCTTGTATGGGTAGTGCATCTAATTCGGCGCGAAACATAACCGTTTCACCAGTATTACCACTATCAAAAATAACAGCAAAACCATACCCGCCAATATTGGTGATAATTTGTGTTGGATTTAGCTTTTTTAAATCCTCAATAAGGTGTCTGGAAGTCTGTTTCTCTTGCCCAGAAAGTTCTGGGTATTGGTGAAGGTGTTTTCGGTATGTCGTTAGGTTATTTAAGTTCACATTTAAAAATACAGCTTATTTTTTAACTAAAAGATAAGTGAGCAAAGAAATTGAGATTCCAATTAAAATAGGATCTAAACCATAAGGAATATCAGCTTCTATAAACATGATGATTAACGTTGAAAACCCACCAAAAAGCATAGCTAAAAGTGCTGCTAAAGGTTTCTTTTCTTTTGAATAAAGCATTCCTAACACAGGAACTAATAAACCAGAAACCATAAACGCATAGGAGCTAAGCATTAAATCTAAAACACTAGTCATTAACGTGGCAATTACGATGGCGCAAAAACCAATAGCAAAAGTTATAATTTGTGATATGCGAATAGTTTTAGGATTGCTGTCATTCATTCCTAAAATATCTGTAGTAAAATTACCCGAAGCAGCCAGTAAACAACTATCTGCAGTAGACATAATTGCCGAAAAATAAGCCGATAGCATTAAGCCCATTAATCCTACGGGTAATACGTTTTTAAGTAACATAGGCAAGCCTATTTCAGGATCCATACCAGCAGCAGATATAAAACCTTCTGGAGCAAAAACACCTTGTTCTGCAGCAACACGAGCTAGTAAACCAAGGGCAACACCCATAAAAGCCATAATGGGGTATTCAAAAAAACCAGCAATGTACCATGCTTTTTTAGCTGTTTTTTCGTTTTTACAGGCATAAATTCGTTGGTAAAGTGTCATCCCAACAAACCAAATTGGGATAATGGTAATACTCCAATTTAATATGTCAATCCAAGTGAGGTTGGTTAGACTGAAAAACTCTTTAGGTAATGCTTTTGAAATGGTTTCAAAGCCACCAAGCGTTGAGTAAGCTATGGGAATTCCAATAAAAATCAAGCCTATCATTAAAATAATCCATTGAAATGTATCGGTGTAGATAACGGCTTTTATGCCACCAAATACAGTATACAATAAAGCAATGCCCCCCATGATAATTAAGGCGTGATTTAAGCTTAATTCGGGAAACGTGCCAATAGCTAACTTTGCACCAGCTAATAGTTGTGAAGCGGTAAAGCCAAGATACCCAATAAATGAAATAATACCAGCAACAAGCGCTACGTTTTTACCATAATTGCGCTTTAAAAGTTCGGGAAATGTTAAGAGGTTGAATTGATGCCCGTCCTTAATCACTTTTGGTATTAAAAATACGGCACTTAGCCAGGCGCCTACAAGTCCTGTAAATAACATCCAAGAACCAGATAGGCCCATAACAAACCCTAAGCCGCCAAGACCAATGGAGAAACCGCCACCAACATCGGTAGCGACAACCGATAGGCCTACGTGCCAACTACTCATATTGTTACCGCCTACGTAGTAGTCGCTTGCACTTTTGTTCTTTCTGTAGTAATAAAATCCGATTGCCAGAACGACAATCATGTAAATAATAAAAACAAGAATATCTATAAGGTTCATACAGACTGTTTACTTTTTCAGCCGCATTTCAAGATATTTGTTTTCAAATCCTAGTTTTTCGTAAAGGTGAATGGCAGGATTGTTAGGTTCTACGTGAAGTGCAATGTCGCCATTTGTTAAATCGATAGCTTTTTGCATAAGTTGTTTGCCAATGCCTTTGCCACGTGCGTTTTCGTGTACCGCAATGTAAACAAGAATGTTTTCGGGTATATAACCGTCCATTCCAGTTTCGTTAATTATAGTAATGCCTTGAATGCCTTCTTTATCTTTAATTACCAAAACAAAACCACCTTGAGCCGAGATATTATCTTTTACAGCATAATCTAAACATTTGGCAATGTCTTTTTTGTCATCGCCAAATTCTTGCAAATGCGTGTGAAGAAAATTAATAATGGTATCTTTCTCTTCTTGAGATGGTTTTGTGTTGGAATTGTATATTTTGAATACATTCATAAATTAAATGGCTTCTTCGTCTCTAATAGACTGAATGTAAGAGGCCTTTTGAATTTCTTTTCTTCTTTCAACAGATTTTTTAGTGTAATATTGGTTTTCACGAACTTGTTGCATGATTTTAACATTACGGTGCTTACGCTTGTAACGTTTTAATGCGCGTTCAATTTTTTCGCCTTCTTTTACTTCAATTTTTATCATATATGGTTTTTAGAGTATTATTACTAAGGATTATCCTAAGTAAGTTTTTAATATTTTGTTTTTTGAACTGTGTCGTAATCTACGAATTCCTTTTTCTTTAATTTGTCTTACACGCTCTCTTGTTAATCCAAATGTTTCTCCTATTTCTTCTAAACTCATAGGTTGTTCGTTACTTATACCGTAGTATAAACGAATAACATCGGCTTCGCGTTGTGATAAGGTGTCTAAAGCGCGATTTACTTCAACATTTAAAGAGTCTTTTAATAACTCTTTGTCTGGATTAGGAGATTCGCCAGATTTTACAACGTCGTATAAACTAGAGTCTTCACCTTCTTTTAATGGGGCGTCCATAGATAAATGTCTGCCTGAATTTTTCATAGACTGTTTTACATCGCTAACAGTCATGTCAAGTTCTTTAGCAATTTCTTCTGGACTTGGTGGTCTTTGGTGTGCTTGTTCTAAATGAGAATACGCTTTGTTGATTTTATTTATGGACCCAATTTTATTTAATGGTAAACGAACAATTCTAGCTTGTTCTGCTAATGCTTGTAAAATGGATTGACGAATCCACCAAACGGCATAAGATATAAATTTAAACCCGCGTGTTTCATCAAATCTTTTAGCAGCTTTAACCAAACCTGCATTTCCTTCGTTAATTAAATCGGGTAATTTTAATCCTTGATTTTGATATTGTTTGGCTACAGAAACCACAAAACGTAAGTTGGCTGTTGTTAATTTATCCAAGGCTTGTTGGTCTCCCTCGCGAATACGTTGTGCTAACTCAACTTCTTCTTCAGCTGTAATTAGGGGCATTTTACTTATATCTTGAAGATACTTGTCAAGTGACTTAGATTCTCTGTTGGTAACCTGCTTGGTAATTTTTAACTGCCTCATATACTTTCCGAAAATTTATGTTATGTAATGTTATGAACTCTACAACATAACTTTTTTTTTGGAAAATCCAAAAAAAGTAGCACTTCTTTTTAAAAAGACGCAAAAATTAAGAAGATGTTAACACTTTGTGTGTGAGTACATTTTAATTTACAGAGTCTTTGGTTTGTTTCTTTTTACCAAAAATATTTCCAATAAGATTTTTTACGCCTTCTTCTACAGTATTATTGTTTGTGTTTGTTGTGTTTGTTGTGTTTGTTGAGTTTGTATTAGTTGGTGTTTCTGTTTCTTGATTATTATTTATACCGCCAAGTAAATCTTTAATTGTGTTGGATCCTTGGTTTAATAGTTTTTGTTTTTGAATTTCAATTAATTGATTGGTAAGGTTAGTTGCTGCACTTGATAAATCGGTTTTTACCGTTGGGCTTGTAAAACTACCACCTATGTTTGCCGTAACAGGAATGGAAAGATTATTAACTTCTTTGTCATCTATTTTTCCAATAAGTCTATTAACATCGCTTCCTAAATATTTTGCTGGTACTTGAAATACCACATTGTAGTCTATAGCTTTATCGAAGCTGTGCGCACCAGAAACCTGAATGTCGATGTCTTCATATTTAACGTTGAATGGTTTAACGTTAACTTGTCCATTGTTAAATTCTAAATTGGCTTTTAAATCGTTTAAGTTTAGTTTTTTGAAATCAATAAAATCAACATTGCTTTCTAACTTACTAAGTAAAGGTGAATTTTCGGTGGTAATTTCTTTTGTAAGTAATTCGGCAAAAGCATCTCCAGAAATACTTGTTAGTTTTGGGGAAAACTCACTATCTAAATCGCCTGAAAGGTGTAAGGTTGAATTCAATTTTCCTTGTAAAACATTAGCAATAGGAGCAAGGACTTGCAAGAGTTCTAAGTCTTTAAACGACTGCGAAATATCAAAATTATCGGCACCAAGATCTAGATTAAATGTTGGCGTGTCATTTTTAGTGTCTACAAGTCCATTTATAGATAATCCGCCATTGAAAATTTGGGAGGTCATATTATTTAGCGATGCTTGTTGGTCTTTAATAACAAGCGATCCTTTAACATCTTTAAGTGTAAGGTTGTTGTAAACCACTTCTTTGGCATCGGCATTGATGGTACAATCTAAAAAATCGGGGATTTTTAAAGATTCGCTTTCACCTGTTGTTTTATTGTCTTCGCCTGTTTCTTCATCGGGTACCATAAAGTCACTAACCACAAAATTATTGGAATTTACGTTAAAGTTTCCTTGTAATTTTTTGTCGCTAAGTAAAAAGCCAAGTAAGTTTTCAATAGTTCCAGTAGCATGTAGGTCGCTTTGTCCAGTTGAGGCGTTAAAGTTTTTTAAGGTTATGGTTCCAGGTTTGAAATCTATATTAGCTTGTGTAATTTCGATAGGGTTTACAATGTCTTCTGATGAAAATATAAAATCGCTAATGCTAACGGTTCCGTTGTTTTTAATACGGTTGTAGGCATTGGTTTCTATGGCATTCATGTCGAAATTGGTGTTGATATTCCCCTTTAAAATACCTGTTAATTCGTTGTCTAGTTCAACCGGGTAAGCTTTAGTAATATTACCTAAGTTAAGTGTGCCGTCTATATTGGCGTTGACTAACATATTTTGGGTTATATTCTTTAAGACTGCTGAAGATTTGAAGACGTCTTCATCAATCTTAAAATTAAGAGTTTGTATGTCTACAAACGTATCGTCAAGATTTCCAGAGGTGTTTTTTATACTTGTATTAATACTAATGTTTTTTATACTTTTTGGAAGATCTGGGTATTTAAATGAGGCGTTATTGGATACAATGTTAATATCCATTGTAGGAATGGTTTTCTCGGTAATCATACCTTTTACAACCCCTGAAATTTTAAAGTTCCCTGTAGTTTCTACGTTAGAAATATCTTTAGAATAATTTTCTGGAATGACCGCTAAGAAATCCTTAAATGATGATCCTGGATTTTTAAAGGTAATGTCCATATTTTGACCCTCATCTAGTAATTGTACAAAACCATCAAACTCTAGAGGTAATTGATTGATGTAAGCTTTATTATCTTTAAAGGTGTATTTTTGGTTTTCTAAATCCAACCCAAGAATTGCTTCTAATTTTATATGGTTGTTGTTTAAGTATTTGGTGCTGTCAAGGCTTAGGCTTACATTGGCTTCTGTATTGGTGTTGAGTTCAGATTTTTCTGCGGAAAAGGTTCCTTTTCCTTCATGATTGAGTTCTGTGATAAAAAATTCGGTTTTTGAACTTTCATCAATATAGGTTAATGCACTATTGGTGATGGCGTAATCCTCAATATCGAAAGCAAAACTGCTGTCACTATTAGTGTCTTCTGTAGTTGTTTCTATGTTTTCGTTTTCTAAGGCAATGTCGTAATTTGTTTGCCCAAGCGTATTGGTTTTTAAGGTAACTAAGGCTTCATCTATATTAATGGAGTTAATAACAATAGCATCTTCATTGGCTGTTTTAAATAATTCTTTAATCGACATGGTAAAAGCAATCGACTTTACGGTGGCCAAGGTTTCGCCTTCAAACGGTTTTTTGTTAGTGATTGTTAAATCGTCTACATTGGCATAAGCTTGTGGGAAGCTTCTAATGAAGCTTAAATCGACATCGGAAAACTCTACTTGAGCGTTGAGGTTTTGATTTAAAAATGTTTTAACCATATCCTTTATTTGTCCTTGAAAAACAAAAGGAATAGCTAATAACAATAAAAAAATAATGCCTAAAGTAATGCCTAGTATTTTAAGAGCTTTCTTCATAATTGGATTAGGATGTATTTATGTAGGTATATACGTATTACAATAGTGCTTTGGTTTCTGCTATGCAAATATAAGCTATAAGGTTAAGACACATTTAACGAAACAAAGCCAAACTGTTAAGTAAACTTTAACATTATAATAAACTGACTCAGGATAAGCTTATAAGGTTTTTATTGGGAAGGGTGCTTTGATTTTGGTGCAAGCCTTGATCTATTCAAATCTCGATTATCGAGTAAATCAATTTCTTCATTCACCTTTAAATTGAAGCGTTTTCTAAATAAATATACGCCTAAATATAAGAATGGTGTATCTAGCAAAGCGACCAAAACTTTAAAAATAAAGCCACTTAAAAGTAAGCCTAAAAATAAGTGCCATTCTATTTTCCCAAAAGAGCATAATAGAAACAATACCGTAAACGTGTCTACAAATTGCGATAGCCAAGTTGAAAAATTATTACGAAGCCATAAATGTTTACCTTGGGTTAAGCGTTTCCAAAAGTGATAAATTTGGATGTCAACAAATTGTGCTAACAAATACGCCATCATACTAGCAAATACAGCAATCGCAGTACTGCCAAAAACGGTAGAGAATAAACTATCTTTTACAGGCGACCATTCAGTTGCAGGAACAGCATTGGCCACATAAACAATTAACATAGAGAAAAACGATGCAAAAATACCAGTAACAACCACTTGATTAGCACGTTTTTTGCCGTAAATCTCACTGATTAAATCGGTGATTAAAAAGGTGATGGGATAAGGTAGTATCCCTACAGAAATCTCAAATAATTTAGCATCAAAAACTTCAATGTTTCCTGGATACCAATAAAAAAACTTCTGAAAAATAAGATTTGACACTACCAAAGACGTAATGAACAAAGCAGCCAAAATCAAGTAAATACGTTGTGCTGCTAATTTGTCTTTTTGCGCCATAGGTAAATTGTGAATAAATAGGTTGACGTAAATATAAGCTATTAAAAATACTTTTAGTTATTTTGACACTTCTTATGACAACTACCCATAACGTATATATTGCACTCGGAAGTAACAAAGGTGATAGGTTAAAACACCTGCAAGATGCTATTGACTTGATTTTTGAAAAATTAGGTCGTATAGAAGCCATTGCCAAGGTTTACAACACGCCAGCTTTAGGGTTTCAAGGCGACGATTTTTTTAATTCCTGTTTGTTATTGCAAACCGAATACGATGCGCAAACGGTTATTAACACGTTATTAGAGATTGAAAAACACCTAGGACGTGAGCGCAGTTCAGCTTCAGGATATGTCTCAAGAACTATAGATTTAGATGTGTTGTTTTTTAATGATGAACACATTGAAAGTGAAGCGTTAATTGTGCCGCATCCAAGACTACACGAGCGCAATTTTGTGTTACAACCCATGTTGGATATTGCTGCCAAATTCACACATCCCAAGTTTAATAAAACCATTATGCAATTGATGGTAGAAAGCCCAGACGATAGTGTTTTGGAACCAGCCAATGTTTGGTTGAAAAATCCCATTAAAAAATACGAGTTGTCAAAGCTGAATTATATCGCTATTGAAGGTAATATTGGTGCAGGAAAAACCAGTTTAGCTACAAAAATAGCTAACGAGTTTAATGCTAAATTAATTTTAGAGCGTTTTGCCGATAACCCGTTTTTGCCTAAGTTTTATGAAGATCAACAACGTTACGCGTTTACTTTAGAAATGTCGTTTCTGGCCGATCGCTACCAACAAATTAGCGACGATTTATCGCAATTGGATTTGTTTCGTGATTTTATTGTGAGTGATTACGATATTTATAAATCCTTGATTTTTTCTAAAATCACCCTACCAGAAGACGAATTCAGGCTTTACAGGAAGTTATTCTACTTAATGTACAAGGATATCGCCAAGCCAGAGCTTTATATTTATCTCTATCAAAATACTAACCGATTACAGGAAAACATTAAAAAGCGTGGTCGCGATTACGAAAAGAATATAGAAAATGCCTATCTGGAGAAAATTAATGCCGGCTATTTGGAGTTTTTAAAAAACCAAAACGAGCTCAATGTAAAAATGATTGATATCTCCGATAAAGATTTTGTCAAGCATCGCGAAGATTACTTATGGTTGTTAAATGAGATAAGTAATGAAACACAAGATTGAGTTTTTACCAGAGTGTACACGTGAAGGCTGAAATGTCTTGTATTTAATTATGATTACCGAACATATTAAAATAAAACAACAATAATTGCCGTTTAATTAGTGCAATTATTGTTGTTTTAAAAATTGTTCCCAATAAAGGAATAATTTAATATGTTAGTTTTTCATTACTTTTATGTAAGCTTCTTTATTGTTTTTAGAGGTAAGCTTAACAAAGTAAATCCCAGCAGGTTGATTAATGTTTAACGCAATATGTTTTGTGTTTTTATATGTTTTATTCATAATTACTTGTCCTAAAACATTGGTTAAATTGAGCGTTAACTCCTCAATTGGTGTTTCAAATTTAATGTTGAATTTGTCGTCTGTAGGGTTAGGGTAATAAGTAAATTGATTGTCAAATTCATTGCTAATTAAACCCAAAGTAGCGCATTCTGAAAGTGTCGGGGCGCAATCTCCAGTCCAACCCGTACAAGGTGGTGTGGGGGTATCTGCAGGATTACTAGCTAACACCTCTCTTGATGATTGTGGTGGATCTGTTTCTGATGTTTGTGCCGCAGGAACACATTCTTCTATTAGCCAAACACAAAAGCTGCCGGTTGTAGTGGTTTTTACCCATTCCCAATTAGTACCACTCCATTCTATTGTGTAAGTGAATTTTGTGTTAGCAGCGTCGCAAGCCGATTCTCCTACATATTGTGAGCAATCAGCCGAAGAAGAGTTCACGCCAGTATATTTGGTTTTTCCGTTTTGGGTGTCTATTCCGTTTATTTGAATGTAATCGCTTAAAGCGTCAGCTTCTGTACAAGATCCACTTACGGTAATGGTTTGAGAAAATGTAAATTGAACAATAAAAAAAGCACAAAAGGAAAGTAAAGTTTTGTTCATTTTAGTTGGGTTAAATTAGGGTTAATATTTGTTTTAGGTTTTAAAAAAAGAACAAGGCTAAAATAAATAAAATCTTTAACTTAGCGTAAGTTTTTTCGTATAATACCTATGCTTTTAACTTAGCAAACACATCCCAAACGACAACCCCACAACTTACCGAAATATTTAAACTGTGTTTGGTGCCAAACTGTGGAATTTCAATAACCATATCGCTAGCCGAAACAACGTCTTGCTGCACGCCTTTTACTTCGTTGCCAAAAACCAAAGCATAAGTCGTGTTGGGTTCAGGTATAAAATTGTTAAGCATTGTGGCGTTTTCTGCTTGCTCAATAGCGAGAATTTTTGCACCATCATTTTGCAATTTTTTAACGAGATCAAGTGTGCTTTCAGCATATTCCCAAGCCACGGTTTCGGTGCTTCCTAAAGCGGTTTTATGAATGTCTTTATGTGGTGGCGTGGCGGTAATACCGCAGAGGTATATTTTTTCAATTAAAAAGGCATCACTTGTTCTAAATACCGAGCCAATATTATTTAAACTGCGGATATTGTCTAATACTATAATTAGAGGTGTTTTCTTTGAAGCTTTAAACTCATTAACATCTAAACGATCTAATTCGCTGTTTTTTAGTTTTCTCATCTTAAAATCTATCAACAATTGTAGATAACTTATCGGTTATCCGTTTCAAAAAACATAGATTTATACTTACATTAGCAAACCTACAATTAGGAGCAAAAATACAATTAAAAACTTAGTTTACCATTGGCAAAAAAAGCAAAGAAAGTTACGCCGTTAATGCAGCAGTACAACACCATTAAAGCAAAATACCCTGATGCGATGTTGTTGTTTAGAGTAGGGGATTTTTATGAAACCTTTGGAGACGATGCTGTTAAGGCAGCCAAAATATTGGATATTGTTCTTACTAATAGAAATAATGGTGGCGAAAAAACCGAATTGGCTGGATTTCCGCATCATTCCTTGAATACGTATTTGCCAAAGTTGGTGAAAGCTGGCGAGCGTGTGGCTATTTGTGACCAATTGGAAGACCCTAAGCAAACCAAAAAAATCGTAAAACGTGGCGTGACTGAGTTAGTAACACCTGGAGTCGCGTTGAATGATGAGGTGCTCAGCTCTAAGTCCAACAACTTTTTGTGTGCCGTTCATTTCGATAAAAAACAAATAGGCGTATCGTTTTTAGATGTGTCGACAGGTGAGTTTTTAACCTCGCAAGGTAATGCTGAGTACATCGATAAACTCCTTCAAAACTTTAATCCAAGTGAAGTTTTGGTGTCCAAGAAATCAAAAACAAGTTTTAATGAGGCCTTTGGAGAAGACTTTCATACGTTTTATTTAGAAGATTGGGTGTTTCAACCCGATTATGCCAATGAGACCTTAACACGTCATTTTAATACAAAAACACTAAAAGGGTTTGGCATAGATAATCTTTACGAAGGCATTATTGCTTCTGGAGCGGTGTTGCATTATTTGTCCGAAACACAACACAATAAATTAGAGCATATTACATCGGTAAGCCGTATTGCTGAAGATGAATATGTTTGGATGGATCGATTTACCATTCGCAATTTAGAATTATATCATTCTACTAATGTCAACGCGGTAACTTTATTAGATGTTATTGATCATACCATAACGCCAATGGGTGGCCGATTGCTAAAACGATGGCTGGCTTTACCGCTTAAAAATGTGGAAAAAATAAAGCAGCGTCATCAAGTTGTTCAGCATTTGTTGGATAACAATGCCACGCTTCAAAAAACACAAAACCATATAAAGCATATTGGCGATATTGAGCGTCTAATTTCCAAAGTAGCGACAGCTAAGGTGAGTCCGCGAGAGGTTATTCAACTAAAAAACTCCTTGGAAGCCATTGTGCCTATAAAAGCTTTGGCCTCGCAAAGTGATAATGACGCCTTGCGTGTTTTGGGCGATACGTTGCAAAGTTGCGACACGCTACGTGAAAAAATTAAGGAAAGTTTAAATGAAGAAGCTCCCGTAAATATTTTAAAAGGAAAAACCATAGCAGATGGATTTTCATCAGAGTTGGATGAGCTACGGAAGTTGTCCTCTTCAGGAAAACAATATCTGGACGATATGCTCGATCGAGAAAGCAAACGCACAGGAATTCCGTCGTTAAAAATAGCGTCTAATAATGTATTTGGGTATTATATTGAAGTCAGAAATACACATAAAGATAAAGTACCCGAAGAATGGATACGCAAGCAAACTTTGGTAAGTGCCGAGCGTTATATTACCGAAGAGTTAAAAGAATACGAAGCCAAAATTTTAGGCGCCGAAGAACGTATTTTAGCTATCGAGCAACAATTGTTTTCAGAATTGGTAAGTTGGATGAGTCAGTTTATAAAACCGGTACAACAAAACGCCTTTTTAATAGGAAAAATAGATTGTTTAAGTGGGTTTGCAACCTTGGCAAAAAACAACCAATATACATTTCCAACTATAGACGATACGTTTGCGTTGGATATTAAAGATGGACGCCACCCAGTAATTGAAAAACAATTACCACCAAGCGAAGCTTATATTGCTAACGATGTGTTTTTAGATCGCGAAACCCAGCAAATTATTATGATTACGGGGCCTAATATGTCGGGTAAATCGGCAATTTTACGTCAAACAGCCTTAATTGTATTATTGGCGCAAATAGGAAGTTTTGTGCCAGCAAAAGACGCTAAAATAGGTTTGGTAGATAAAATTTTTACCAGAGTTGGTGCTAGTGATAACATTTCTATGGGCGAATCGACCTTTATGGTGGAGATGAATGAAACCGCTTCCATATTAAATAATATTTCCGATAGAAGTTTAGTACTTTT
This sequence comes from Mangrovimonas cancribranchiae, assembly GCF_037126245.1. NCBI lineage: Bacteria > Pseudomonadati > Bacteroidota > Flavobacteriia > Flavobacteriales > Flavobacteriaceae > Mangrovimonas > Mangrovimonas cancribranchiae. The sequence goes on along the minus strand of NZ_CP136925.1, from coordinate 2,450,489 downwards.
AGATGAGATTGGTCGCGGAACAAGTACTTACGATGGTATTTCCATAGCTTGGGCCATAAGTGAATATTTACACGAACATCCAGCAAGACCAAAAACATTGTTTGCAACGCATTACCACGAGCTTAATGAGATGACCGAAACCTTCAACCGTATTAAAAACTATAATGTGTCGGTAAAGGAGTTAAAAGATAATGTGTTGTTTTTGCGAAAACTTATTGAGGGTGGAAGTGAACATAGTTTTGGAATTCACGTGGCAAAAATGGCTGGGATGCCACAACACGTTATCCAGCGAGCCAATAAAATCTTAAAAAAATTAGAAAAATCGCATTCCAGTCACGAGCTAACCGATAAAGTTAAAACATTAGCCGACGACGAAATGCAATTAAGTTTTTTTAATTTAGACGATCCCTTGTTGGAGCAAATTAAAGAGGAAATCATTCATACTGATATAGATACGCTAACGCCAGTAGAAGCATTAATGAAGCTTAACGAGATAAAACGTATGCTAGTAAAAAAGAAGCAAGCATAATTCTTTAAAAATATTTTAAAAAAGCCTTTGGAATTCTAAGAAATGTATTAAATTTGCCCTCGCAAATGAGAGAAACGTTCATTTTTAAATTTGCGAAAGTAGCTCAGGGGTAGAGCATCACCTTGCCAAGGTGAGGGTCGCGGGTTCAAATCCCGTCTTTCGCTCTGAGACACAATAGTCCAAGCAGAAGTGGTGGAATTGGTAGACACGTTGGACTTAAAATCCAATGACCATTTTGGTCGTGCGGGTTCAAGTCCCGCCTTCTGTACTTATTTTAAAAGGCTTTAGATTATTTCTAAAGCCTTTTTTTGTTTGTAAATCCAACAAAAGGTATGTTTAAAGGTATGGTTTAAGGTATTTTGTTTTAGAATATTCTTTTTTAGTTACATTGATCCTTGGAGCTGTAGGAAAGTTTTTTAGTTATGATTTTAATCAAAAAAATAAGCCTGCTATATAGCAGGCTTAACTAATGAAATAGCTTATCTTATTGATGAAAAACTTACGGGTTTAATTGTTTAATAGTCACAATAATTAAAAATGCTATAGCAAATGAGCTACTAATAATAGTGATAGCATTAATTTTAATGCTTTTTTTCTTCAGAATTGAAATTAAGCCGTATGTAATATTAAAAACTATTAAAAGCAGCATCGGAATAGTCAATATTTCCCCGAAAAATTGTAAGGAACCAGTTGAATCGGGAGGGGTGTATGAGAAAAAAACAATCAAAACAAAGTAAGCTAAACTTATAAAACTTAGGTACATTACTATTTTAGAAAGCTTATGTGAATTATCCATTGTTATGAGTTTTATATTAATGGTTTAATAGTTTCATCAAAACTAATCACTTCTCTTTTTATTTAAAATAAGTAGAAATGCGTATTTTCATTAAATCATGATTCATTTTCAACTTCATTAACCATTGTAGTTAATTTTGTATTCAACATATTGATGTTTTTTAAATTTAGATATGGATATAGAGTTATTGCATATAAAATGTAAAGAGTCAACACGTAAAGCCTTTAATGAATATAAAAGGCAAGTTGACGTTAGATTATTTCCTTTTGATAAAGGGTTGCATGAGAATTTGAAAGCGCAAATGTTTCAAGATATAGGAATGAGTGTCACTAAATACTTTGTAAATAATTATAGCTTATCTTTAGAGCAATTAAAGTATTTAGATAATACTTTAAATGAATATAAGATGTTAGCGGGTAAAACAGCAGATAATTATTCCAAAAGGCATTTTAATATTTAATTTATTTATATGATTGATTTAAAAACATTCAAAGAGTTTAGTAAATCTAGGCAAGTTGATGAAATTTTAAGTTCTGGAAAAGTTCTAGATACCCACAATACAAAGAACCTAAAAATTATTTCTTATCAAATGAATGGTTTTATTGTTGACATGCAGTATGATTTAAAAACAAGTGAGTTTTTAGGGTTATATTATGGTAATTAATTAAAATCCTGTAAATTTGTAATGTAGTCTTGCTTCTCCGACTGCGGGTATCGCATTGCGACCTGAGGAAGCAAGGCTATTTTTTTGTTTTTCCAACTTCAATACCTTTTAGGTGAGTTTTTCTGTCAGAATTTAATATTATAGAAATTCTAACATGACGTTTTTTACCGTCAATAATTAACTTAGATTTAAAATTAAGATACCCCAACAAGTTCTTTGGATCTGCTTTTTTTCGATCACCCCAATTGTTATATGTGGATTTTTTTATAAGCTCTTCAAGACGTTCAATTACAGCAGCCTTTTCTTTATACATAGCTGAACCTTTAGATATTTTTCTACCTGCTTTAGTTGTAAATACAATTTCATTTAAGTACTTGCTATAAGTTTTATTTCCTTTTAGTTTAGCATTGTAGTACTTTAGAGTAAAATCTCTTAATTCAGAAACTTTCATTTTTTTAAATCTCTCTGTAGAAACATTTATTCCAGAAGAACCAAACAACGATAATTGTTCGCTTTGTTTTAAATTATCAAACCTAACATCATCAAAACGATTGTCTTTTATTACTTTTTTTGCTAGTAATTTAACATACTTTTTATAGGTGTTGTTATCTTCAATTCTGTATAAAACTTTATCTAAATCAGCACTAAACAAATAAGCATAATCATTTGCAAATTGTTCATGGCTCATTTTTTCTAAGTGTTTAATAACTCTTTTTTCTAAATTACTTGTATTGTCAATATTTGAAATATCGTTGTAAAACTTAGGTGTACCATTTTTATCACGATCTAGAATGTAATCGGCAGCTTTTTGAGCGTAACCAGCGGCCACAAAAATAGCTTTGTTGTTTTCTTGTAGCGTTTCTTTTACGCTTTTACTCCAACCTTTAATGTATGCGGCATTTTTCTTTAATGTACTTAAGAAAATACCACTTTCGGCATTTAAAAAAGCACTTCCTAATTCTGCTACCAGTTCTTCCAAGGCTCTAACACGAACATCTAAATGATAATCTTTTAAAAGCCCTCTATTAAGCCTACTTCTGTGACCTGTAGCATGTATAGACTCGTGAAATAATGTACCATACCATATACCAACATCTTTGTATTGTTGCTTTAGTGGCATTGTTATAGCATCGGTATTTGGCGTATAATGCGGTGACTCACCAGATCCGATATGGCGTTGTACTAATTTTGGTTTTTTAGGCATGTTGTTAAACAACGCATCGGCCGCTTTTATTTTTTTAGCTTTACTTTCAAACTGCTTTAATTTTTCTTGTTGCTTTTTACGTTTAGCTTCAAAATTAATTCCTGTTATATCACGTTCATTAAACACGTTGTAATACCTAACAAACGGTATTTTTTTAAGCTTCTTAGCTTCCTGTACGTTATAATTAGGACTATTTTTTGAACCGTATTTTTTAAACAGTTGCTTGTATTTTTTTTCACTTATTGTATCGTTGCCATACTTAAAGATGAAGTTGTAATAAATAGCCTGTGATGATCGTGTACCTTTTTTAATTTTTCCACCAAGTTTTTCAATTTGTTTAAAGGTTAACCAATACATGCGGCCATCTTGAATAGGATCTAAATAAATAACTTTATTACCATTCTTATCTTTACCCTCTGTTTTCTTTAGGCTTAACATAAACGCATTAATACCACGGTAAGCTTTTAATGTATCAAAGTTATAAGGTGTATCTATGTTTAATGAAACGCCTTTACCAACGTTTTCATCACGCCCCGTGTACCAAGGCAAATGACCTGTTTTATCAATAGTATCAATTATCTGTTTAGTAATCATATCATAAACATCATTAGATGTTATGGCCTTACCTAATCCAGCATGATTGTCTATTAATTCTTTTTCAGCCTTTGGATTTAGGTAAGGTATTCCTAAACTTTCTGGGTGAATAGGTTTTGACTTGCTTTTTGGTGTTTTTTTGGTTAAAAATAATCTGTCTATGGCTGCACCTAGTATTAATCCTGTTATCATAGTAGTATGTAATCTTTTTTGGTATTTATTTGGTCTTTTTCAAAGTCTATTCCTGTAATGTCTGTTGTTTCTTCTTTAAGAAGTGTTTTAGAATAGATGTTATATTTAAGTTGATTTAGTGGTGTATCTTGGTATCTATTTTTATTAAAATAGGCGTAAGTATCACGGTAATCATCGGCTTTTTCTATGCGGCAAACTAAATCGGCATCGAAAGCCGAACGGCTACCACCACGCATTTTGCCGTCGGATGTTCTTTGGAAAATAACTACAAACAGTTTCCCATCAAACGCTTTACGCAAATCACGATCAAAGTCTAATTTTCTGTTAAGTTCGACCAGCTTTCCCCATGAGTCTATAAATACAACATCGTAAAATGGAATAAGCTGTTGTAATGTAGCAAACCCATTTCTTAACTCGCCAATGTTATGTATTAAATGGCGGTGCGCTGGGTTTATGTATTCATCACGTTTTTCAATAAATAAATTAGAGTCTGGGTGTTCTTCTAAAGATGGAAATAAACATCTATAACCATGAGCCGCAAAGGTGTCTAACATTTGAAAAACAAAGCGTGTTTTTCCCGCACCTTGTTCCGCATCTAAAGTCATGGAAACACTCCCTTTTGGTTTGCGTTCTATTTTACCAAGAAATTCGGCTATATCGCCAGTAATTTTAAACACTTCGTTATTGGCTTCTGGCGTGTCGTTCATGCTAGTAATACCAAGTTTTCGTAATTCAGCAGGAATAGAAGTCTTTTTAGGTTCTTGTGTTGGTTGTGGTTTAACCTCTTTAGGTTCGACAACCTCTATTTGTGTAACGCTTGTTTCTTGTTTTGTAACATTTTCTTTGTTTGGTGTGTCGGTTTCGGTTGTATTATTAACAGGTGTTACCGTTGGTGTTTGCTTTGCTTCCTTGTTTTGATCTGGTGTAGCAGTTTCCTTTTTTACTTCGGTTAGTCTTTCGGTTTCGGTTTGCGAACTACTAGAATTATTATCAAAACTATCAATAACAATATAGCTATTAGGGTTTCTGGTCTCATTTGTATTTGTATTTTGGTTTGCGCCTAATGATTTATGTTTTTTTGAGTCTTTAAAATGTAACATATACATATTAAGCTCGAAAATGACTTCGTAAAGCGAGTCGCTAAATATGGATTGCTTATTTATGGTACCATTAAATAAAATATCTATAGTCTCATTAAACAACGTTTCGGCCTTTTGGTATGCAGGGCTAAAGCCTTGTATTTTTGCATACTTTTCAAGCAATAGAATTTCTTTTGTAGAATTGTATTTTACATACTGCTTTAAGTGTTTTAAATACGCTTTATCTTCAACATGCAAATCGACATCACTTTTTAATGGTTGTGATTTATTGTAAATACTTATTACCTTTTTTAAGGTGTTTTTAAAAACTTCTGATTGAAATTGCTGGCTGTTTTTTGCTAATAAAACAAACGCATCACGTTGTTTTTTAATAGTTGTAAAGCTTATAGTTTTTTTGGTGTCTATTACCTTGTAAAAACTATTAATTAGCTTTAATTCTTTTTTAGCATAGGCTAAATGTTTGCTATTTACAATTTTTGGTAGTGGCATGATGTGGTATTTATTTGGTTCTGTAAAATTAGCCCAATACCCAATCTTTACCAAATGCGTTTACAGTTGCTTTTACTTTATAATCGCCTTTAAATTGGTTTTTAATAAACTCCGATAAAGCCGCTTGGGTTGTGGCTGTAATTTCTATATTTTGTATTAGGGTTTCTCCGTTGGCATTTAAAACAATACCGTTTATGTTAGGGTAACTTTCGGCCAGAATTGCCCCGCTTGCATTACTTATTAAAACTAGTTTTTTAAGCGTTGCTAATTTGGTTATACTTGTTTCAATATTGGTATTATTAACAATAGCTACATTTACATTGGCGGTTATTACGCCATTACTGTAGTTAATATCGTTAAGGCGTTTTAGCTTAATATCTAAATTTTCGCCAACGCTTAAGTATTTTTTGGTATTACTGGAATAAAACCAAACTAAGCCACCTAGTGATGCTAATGTTATGAGTAGTCCTTTTTTCATGTTGTTATTTTTTTAGCTATTTTGGACAGAAAACCACCATTAATAAATTTATAAACTCGATAAACGATATACACTACTACTGCTAGGCTTATAATAAATGTTATCCATTGAAAACGCCCCCATTTTTTAGTTACTAAAACCGTTTCTGAAACCGTATCTATAAACGTTTTTGATTTGGTGTCCTGTTTACTGGTTTTGGTAGTGTCGGTTTCTATTTTATGATCGGTTTCTTTTAAGTCTTTGGTTTCAATATCGTAATAAGCACCTCTTTTTTTAGAATAGCCTACTTCACCACTAACAGCACCATTATTAAACCTACGTTTGTATTCTGGTAGTTTATTGGTTAATGTGTCTGGATAAATATTAAACGCTTCTTTAAACCCTTTGTAAAGTGTTTCATTTTTAGTTTCTACCTTATTGGTTTTTACACTATCTGTTTTAACAGAAAAACTATCTTTAGCAACGGTTGTTGTTTGGTTGGCTGTTTGGGTTGTTGCACAGCTTGAAACCATAAAAAAGATAGCTACTACCGTAGCAACAAGAATGTAAAAAATAACATTACAAACTATCTCTATTTTATCTTTTTTGGTTTTCATTTTGTAAAGCATTTGTTGTTACACTTTATTTCAGCTTCTTGTAATTTTCTGGTGACTTGCCTAGAGTACTTTTTTAGCTCTAATACTTCTTTTTTAACTTCGTCTTTTTCTTTTTTAAGTTCTTCACGATCTTTTTTCATATCCTCAACAAAAACGGTGTATTGTTCTCGCATACTTTTCAAGGCATCGGCTTCTTTTATGGAAACTTCGTGTTTCCGTTTATTTCGCTCGGTTACAAATCCTATTAAAGTCGCTATGTTCGTGCCGCCTAAAATCATGGTTAATACTGTGTCAAAATTCATAAGTAGTTGGTTGGTATTTATTTGGTTTTTAATTTGAGGTGTTAAACTTCTGGTCGGATTCCCTAGGCTTGGCCGTGTCGGGTATCCCTTAATCCCTCCCTAGGCTTGACCGCATCGGGTGGGTTACAATTTCTCCCTAGGCTTGACCGCATCGGGTGAAACTTGTAAATTTTAAATATTTTTAATGTTAATATTGCCTATTAACGTATGTTATTAATCTTCTGTCTAGTATTTTATCATTAGTAGCTAACATTCTTATAAACCCTAAATAGGGTGTTTCATGCAATATTCTACCTTTAGAATCAACCCTAATTCTAAAAGCTAAGTCAACAAATCCTTTTCTAACATTGTTTGTAAGCCTATTTGTGTAACCCATTTGGTTACGCCCTGTACTTACGCCTGTAGGTGCTGGAAAAGTAACTTTGTCGGTGTATATACCGTTGTATTGTTTAAAGTAATAATCTTGATTGAAGTCTAAAATCATATTTGGGCTATCTATCAACACCGTATTAATTTTGTTAGTTGATGATTTTTCATCTATAACCTCGTGTTTATAGCCCGCTTTTCTGTATTCCTTACCTGAACCTTTAAATTCTTGATTTCTAAACCTATCAATTAATAAATAATATTTTAATACACCTCTTGTTGACTCTAAATTTAAAGGGCTAAAATCTTGAAACGTAAGACTCAATAAATTAACATTACCATCAATTCTTGCAGAGTATCGCCTTTTGGGGTTAACCGCTCCATCATCTTTACTATTAGCCCATGATGTTTTTATTTGTATGTTGTCTATTCGCTTAACAGTTTCATCTGATAGTACAGTTATAGCATTGAAATTATCATCAATATTCTGTTCGTTAGCGTTAATGTCTATGGACAAATTTTCAATATCCTCTTTGTTTGCTCCTTTTCTATGTACACCTAAATATTCACTCATTGTTTTTTCTTAATTTTTTGATACTCTTTAATACTTATATAGCCTAAAACCGAAAATGCTAAAAGGTAAGCGAACCCTAATACCTTTTTTTTTTAAACTCGTTTATCCAGCTTGCAGGAATTTTGTTAAGCATAACCTTTTGTATTTCGCCTACGGTTACTTGACCGTTATTATCAAGATCAAACACAGGGTTTTGATTAGCTATTAAAGAAGCTGGTAACGTTGCTGTTTGCAAAATGAAGTTTAAGGGCTTTCCAGCGGCTAAAGGAAAAAATGTAATTAAGTATAAATCGACATAGCTTTTTAGCTTTGATTTATACCTTACATAATACTTATATACATAGTACATTTGTTCGGCCGCAGTCATATTTTTAAGTGCATTTATACTTGTGCCTAACTCGTTGGCGGTTGCTGGCATAAACTGTATTAGTCCTGTGGCATTTGTATATGGATTTTGCACACTAGGGCTAAATGTTTTTGCGCTCTCGAAATACATTACAGCCATTAACCAATTAGGATTAATGCTAAGTTTGTTTGCGTAATAGCGTACAGCATCTATAAATTCTTGTCTGTAACTAGCAGGTACTTGTGACTCGTATATTAACATTATATCGTAACTTTAATAGGTTGTTTTTTTTGCTTTTTTGGTGCTGCGGCATTTAAGCTGTTTTTAGCTGCTTTTTTTTTACTGCTTTTATTAGCATTGTAAATAAGTGTTCCAGCTGTTATGGCTGCCAAAACCCATCCCCAAGCAAATTTTTTATTTGTTAGGGTAACTTCGTCTAGTTGTTGGGTTTCAACTTGTAAAACAATTTCTTTATAGTTGCTGTCTTTATGTATGAAACTGACGTTTTTAAACGTTAGGTGACTAACTATAATTACTTCACCAGCTTGTACCCACTCAATTAAGAACTCCCCATTAGCATCAGTTGAAACGCCAATAGAATTATTGCTTTGCAAATACACATTTGCATTTGGTACAGGATCGCCAAATTCATCTATAACACGACCTTTAACGTCTGGAACTTTAAGCATTTCCTGTGGTATTTCTGCAACGGTGTCTTTTGCAACTTCTTTACTCATGGTTTGGGTTGTTGGTTTCATTAAATCTGAAAAGCAACTATTGTTGGTTATGGTATTCATTTGGCTTGTTTTTAAAGGTTGTTTTCTACGTCGTCATGTCTTACCCATATTTCAACATAAGACCAAGGAACATCTATTATGTAAACGGTGTTTTCTGGTTGCCAAGGATCGTTTATAATAGCTTCTATTTTTCCTAGCTTTTCGCCGTATTCATATTTTTTATAAAACTCTTCGGTGTTTGTCCAACGGTCGTTTATAATTTCTGCTTTAGTAGTTATAACACCTGTGTTTTTTCTAGCAAAAACATCTTCGCCGATTAAATAAACAGGTTCAGCATTTATACTTTGGCTACTAGCATTAACTTTTAAGCGGTTATAAAATTCTAAAAGTTCATCACTCGATAAATCGCTTTGTATATCTTGATGTAAGTTTTCGCCAAAAACAATTTTGTAGGCTCGTGAAACATCTTGTAAGCTATTAATATTAATAGCCAGATTGTTTAATGCTTCAACGTCTGTACCATCTGGTATATCAAACCAATTAGATATAAAGCCTAGGTTTACTCTATGGATAGCTTTATAGATAATCATGGCCGCCTGTACGTCTGGTTTGTGTGCATTAGCATCTAAAAACTTTTGTATGCGCCATTTTTTATAAGCTTTATAGCCAAAATAAGCTAACACTACAGCGCCAAGCGTTACAAATATGGTTTTAGCATTTTTAGACAAAAACTCACCGCCTTTATCTGTAGCTTTAGATGTAGCTTTAGCTGTTATAGCCGATGTGGCCGCTGTTATTAATGGATTTGATAAACCTTGTTTGCTCATTGAATTAATAATTTTTTACTTTAAACCTAGGCTTAGAATACCAAACTTTGTATCGCTTTTTAAATATCCTCTAGCTTTATCACTATTGGCTAATTTGGTAAGGTTACTACATTCTTTACCAGATAAATTTTTAACGGCTTCTATAGCCTTTAACTTTTGCTGCAACTCTATTGGGTTACTTGCTGTTACTATTACAGTTGTTTCCATATTTTATGCGGTGTGTTTGTTTAATAATTGTTGTAATTCGGCTCTAAATTCATCAGAACTATTAGCGTGATGAAGTACTACGCTGTAGAAGTTTTCGGCCACTTCGTCTGTAATATCATCGCTTTTAATCCAATCTATTAAGCCTTGTTTGCTTTCTGAAAGCTCTGGTTGCTCTAGTTTAGCATTAGAACTGTGATTACCACTATGAGCGTGTTTTTGTTCCAATAGCAAAGGAATAAACGTAGGCAAAGACTCTGCTAATTTTGTTACAGCAGGTGAGTCCATAATACCCTTTTGATCTAGTTTAGCTTCTTTAATGGCTAAATCTAATTCCTTTGCCGCTGTGTTAACCTTGCTTTGAAGCTCTTTATTGTCAAGATCAAGCTTGCGTTTGTCGGCTTTTAGCTCATCGAATTGCTCTTTAAGCTCGTCGTATTTTTCGGCCTTTGCCTTAAGATTAACTAAATCGTTAAAGCCTAATCCAGCTGCTTGTGCCGCAGCTCCTAAACCGCCTAAATGTTGCATAGGGCTATGATTTTGATAATTTGGTTCTGTTGGTGTGGTTTGGACTGGCGCAACCTGTGTTGCGCCTTTGTCCTCACCATTCCGCAACATGGAATTTTCAACTAATTCAATTTTAAAGGTGTCTTGTACTTTATAGCTAGTACCGTTAGGTTTTTTTAGCTTGACAATAAATGCTTGTATATCTTTTTCATACAGGTTTATAAAAAACTCGTAAATATTACTTGATCGGCTTAAAATGTCGTCAAGTGTCCAATTGGCAAAGTGCCTTTTTGGATTATCTGGATTAGGTGTAAAACGTATTTCTACACCTGTATCGGCATTGATAATTTGAATAGCGTGTTTTGGCTTATTTAGCCAATCGTTAACCCTATCAATATTTTTGTTGTTATAAATATGTTCTTTATTCATGTTGCGTGGTATTAATTGCAATCATGTTGTAAAGGCAGTATAAAATGTACCCATAGCATAGGGGAAGCCCCATTACCCTCAAACTTTACATTTATAGACTCGTTAGTTAGTACGGTGTTTTCACCACAAATGCGCAATGTTTCTGTAGGCTTTAAGGTTCTTAAGCCTATTTTTACATTGTCATCACCTGCATTTTGAAATACAACATCGGCTTTGCCTAGTAACGGATAATGCTGGTCGTCTTTTACGAGTATTTCACTTTGAAAACTGCCTTTTTTAAACATGATTATTGGTATTTATTTGGTGTTTTTTAATAGTCCGTTCCGCTTTGTGATATATAAAACACAAATTGAAAGGTTATAGATCCTGCTTGAGTGTTTGGACATAAAACAGTTGGTTTAATAGTTCTATTACACTCAAAATCGACAGGCTTTAAGCTGTCTAAGTAATCGCCACCTTGTCTTTGTAGCCAAAAACTATGATCGTGCGCTTTTATAACATCGTTTCCCGAATTGTCTAAAATGGCAAGATTGATAGGTTCTGCAACGTTACCATCTATAATGGCAACTCCTACACGGTGACATCTACCCTCTGGTAAGTTGATTTTTTCATTAGCAGTAGGTGCATTAGCATCTAATGTAACGGTTACAACTTCGTATGTGGTTTTTGACATGATTTTTGTTTTAGATAAAAAGCCCTGCCCAATGATAGGCAGGGCTTTTTAGGATGTTAAACAATAAAATTTAAACTATGGCTATGAAAGAAAATTTTAGTTTTCGCTAGTAGCGATAGCATCTAAACGTACTTCTACGTAATCTACCGTTCCGCCACCAGTTGCGCCCTCTGGGAATTTTAAGTTTATTTCAAACTTTTTACCCTCTCTAATCATGTATTCACCACCTAAATCAAAGTAAAGGTCTCTTCCAGATGCAGCGGCTAAATCGTTAGAAAATTCGCTACATTGTACAGTAGCAACAACTTTACCATCACTTTTAATCTCTAATTCTGCGTTACGTAAACTAGGAATTAAAGAAGCGTCGTAATTAATTACAGCTGCTTTGTCTGAGTCTGTGGCGTGCGTACCGTAACCTAATGCAACGGCATTAAATACGATGTTTTTTCTGTCTGGTAATCTGTCACCCTCGAAAGTTGAAACCCCTGTTTCTTCTTGTGTGTTAGATGTGATTAAAGGAATAGTTCCTTGACCGATATTGATCTGTTTTCTAATAACGGCGGTTGTCTTTTTTAACGCTAACGATTTGCTTGCAATACGTCTTTGCGTGTCCTGTGGTAAATCGTGTTTTACCTTTGGAATTTCTAAATATGATAAGGCTCTGGCCTTGGTAATAAGTGTTCTCATTTTGGTAATTGGTATTTATTTGGTTTTTAAATCTTTTTTAATTTTCAGCGTAACGCTTGGTAAAGACTATGCTAACATGTTGTTAGTTTCTTTTTGTGCCATTGCTAACATGTCTTGTTTCGCTGCTGGAATTTGGTGTTGTTGCCCTCTGTTACGTTGAAACATTGAAGAGTCTACAGTAACTTCTGGTACTTCTACAGTTCCAGCGGCTAAGCCTGTAACGTGGTTTGTAAATCGTGCCATTGCTGTTTCGCCCTCTTGCTTATCTACTTTAGATAAAACAAGCTCACGTAAAGCATCTAGGCCTTGTTTGATAGACATACCAGCTAAAGCGCCTTGTGTGATTTTCCCGCCTGTACTTTTTGTATCTACGGCCGCAGCTGCAATAGCCATTGCCAATGCAAACGCAGGTTTACCCCACTTTTTGTACTTTTCGTACTCTTTAGGCACTAAACCAACAAGTCCATCCGAAACAGCCGCTCCTACAACGCCAGCACCGATTTTAGTACCGTTGTCTGCAATTTTTTTGGTGTTTGGTTTTTTAAACATTTGATTTGTGTTTTTAGTTAATAAATTATTTATGTTGATTTTTAAGAAAATCCTATTTTTTATCTTTTTTTACCAGCTTTGAAACGCCTATACCTACAGCCGTAAAAAAGGCTAGTTTTCCCCAATTGAATTTTTTGGTTTCGGTTGTTTCTTCTGGGTTTGTTGATCCACCAGTATTTGTGTTTTCCGTGTTTGAACCACTTGTATTTGAACCACCACTATCGTTGGTGTTTTCTGTGCTTGAACCACCTGTATTTTCATCACCACCAGTATTGGTGTTTTCTGTACTGGCATCAGAATTATTAGGTGTTGTTTCTACAAATTTTATGGTTGTAGTTGTTACCGTAGTATCTTTCCAAAACAGCGACATTTCGCCAATTTTGTTAACACTAGAAGCTGTAATCGTTTCTGTAGTAGCTTCGTAGTTAGTTGTGTTTTCTTCTAAATAATCTAGAAGCGAATTTCTAACTGCATTTACGCCAAATTCAATAACAGAAACTTTGTTATTCACTATGTTTTCGCTACCCTCAAATGAAATCGACAAGCTCTTCATTCTATCTTTGTAAGCTTCCATTACGGCTAATGCTTTAAAGACCTCGTTGGCCTTATCTATTACAGATTGGTTAACACTACCTTGGCTTTCAATCATAGCATCAACATCTTCTATAATAATATTGAATGTTGGTACTGCATAATCATCAAACCATTTTAAAAAGACGACTTCTTCAATTCCTGTTAATGGATAAGCAACATAATCATCTAGATTAATACCTCTAGCTCTAGCATTGTCTCTGTTTTTTGTGCAACTATCTACAACACCGCCAACTATACCACCAACAAGACCGCCAATTGGCCCTCCTATAGCAACGCCTACAGTTGTGAATGCTGTTGTCCAAGTAATTTCTTGAAAACTAAAACCATCATTTAATAATCTAGAAGCTTCTTGTTGAGATGCTATTCTTTGTTCTATAATTCGCCCTACAGCTGTTTGCTCAATAGGTACAGTTTGGTTGTATGTTTTAAGACTTTCTAAGTTGCTCATTTTACTTGGTTTCAGACTTTTTATTTTTATATATGGTATATGCGCCATATGCTACACCAGACAATAATAATACAGGTAATACGCCACCCATACTGGCTGTTTGCACATTGCCGCCACTTGTGTTATTGTTTCCTGTGGTTGATCCACCAGTATTGGTGTTTCCTGTAGTACTACCAGTAGTAGAACCGCCATTATCGTTGTTGATTTCTTCAACGACTTCTAAAACGGTATTGGTAAGCGTTTCAAAAAAGCTGTTAGAGTTTTGATTGTCAATAACATTATTAACAACAAAGTCATTTATAATAAATGCAGGAATAGACTCTACACCTGTTTTAAAAGTGTAATTGTTAACTGAAACATTATGTTTTTTTACTGGTCGCACCCAACCCGCCCATAATGGATTTAGGCCAACGCTTTCACTATTATACGTGTTTGTTTGTCCGCTATTTGAAACACTAAAGTATTGTGATAAATAAGCGTCTAATGCAGGAATTGCTTTATCTCTAAATACTTTTGAAAAATCACGGATATTATTAAGCCTAGACTCTGTACAGCTGTTCCAGTCGTTATCCCAAATCTTTTGGTTAAACGTTTTAACAGAAACAAACGCAGCACCTTTAAAATCTGATACAGCTTGTGACAAGGCCACCATGTTTTGATTAGCAATAGCTTGATTGATATTGCTTACATGATTAGCCATGATGTTTTTTAACTTTTGTTTATCACCATCAAGCTCCCATTGATCGTAAGCAGAACCGCCCCAGCAGTCTATGCCGCTAAATAGGCTACTCCACCAATCCTCATCTTCCATATCGGTTAACACACTATCAATAGCACCATCAACAACGGTATATTCTTGGTCGGTTTGTGTTTCGTCGCCAGAAGCGTTTAATCCATTAGATGTAATTACGCTTTGTACTAAAGATTTGTATTGCCCAAATACTTGTGACATGCTTGGGTTTTGGTCTTTATCTATGAACATTTTAACACGCTGCATGGCATAATCGGTAACATAAGTAGGCACGCCTTTATGTTCTAAAACATCTAAAAGCGCATTAAAGTTGTCGGCTAATGTTTGAAGCTTTTGTTTTGTGTTTTCTGGCTTTGAAGCTGCCAATGCATCATTGCTATCATTGCAAGTACCACAACCACAAGAACATGTTGCTTGGGTTGTTGCTGCTAGTCCGTAATGCTTTAAATTAACACTCATAAATAAATCTTTTTTATCTACCATAACAGGCTCTTTATTATCTGCAACGGTGGCATCTATTATTAAATAATCGTTCTTTTTATTTGAGTTTGGTACTACGACGTAAACATGTGTCCAGTAGTTAGGGTTGTAATATGCTTGTTTTACTTTTCTGAAATAATGAGGTATTCCAAGATTAAGTAAAATAGCACTTGCAAAGGCAGCATAGGTTTTACAATCGTTGCCTTGTTGCCTTGAAGTCCAAGCACAAGCAGGACTTTTAATATACTGATCGCCTTTGTCGATTTCGTACTGTACATGATCGAATAAAAAACGATGTATGTTTTTTATAAGTTTAGCCCTGTTGCTAGTGTTTAAATGTTTAGCAATGGCTTTAGCTTGATCTACATGCTGTAATGTCCATTCTTGCATTTTTTCTAGTGAAAAATCGGTATTTCCACTTCCTAAAAAAGTACGTTCGCATGATGCGTTAGGGAAAAACTTTTCATATTTTTTACCTGACTTAATAGGGCGTTTTAATGACTGGTTTACTGCTTCTATATCCAAACTCAATAAATTAAAGAACGGTTGTTGTTAATAGATTTTTTTCATGCTTTTACTCTTTATTTAGCATTGTTTTGAGTTGTAAAATTACATACACACTCAACAACCGTTGCGGGATAAAACAGGATAAGGCAGGATATAACACGATAAAGCGTAACAAAACATTATTTGGCTTGATTTTAATTGGATAGCGGCGTAATTTTACCGTACCAAGTAAATACCAAAACCAAATTTTATGAATTTAGATGAAGCCAAAAAGGTAAAGCCCAGCTACAAGGGTGCGTTAAGTCGTGATCTGCAAATGAATAGTAAAGAAGTGGCTAAGTACATTAATCCTATTATTGCTAATAACAGGAATATTACTTTAGATGAAGCGAAAAAGAAAAGTAAGTTAAGGCCTGTTGAAGTGTTGTTGTTTTATAATAAAATAGGAGAACCTATAAGGGAAAGTGCTTTATTATAATTATCTATAATAGCTTTTTTTTAGCCAACAAAACAGGATTTTTTAATTCAGAATGAAATATTATATCAAAACTGGATTTTTTTTATTTCAGAATTATTAACATTAATTGTGGATTTTTTTCAAAAAAAGGACTTATATTAGCCGTTGATAAGTTTCGACAAAATATTTTTAGAACCCTTAAGGGGTAAAAAAAAATATATTACCTTTGCGGCCATTTTATTTTATGGAATGGATTTTGCAATTATGATTAATAATTTTTATTATTAAATTGAAATAGATCAATAAAAAAAAGCCAATGACAACTAAATCACTAACAAGTTACCTTGACAATAATGGTATTACTTACAAAGTAGATAACAACCCTTCACCTGCAAAGGTCAACAGAATCCAAAAAGCACTTGATAGAAAGGCTAGTTTAATGGGTTTAGCTGTTGATGCGTATAAACAGGTAAAAGGGAATAAATGATTATTGCTACTAGAGAAAACATTTATGGATTAGATGTTTTTAGTTTCACAAGTTCAAGGCACACACCATATCAATTAATTTTTGACGATAATATAAACTCAAAACATACTGAAGTTTCATTAGTAAACCTTTTAGGTCAAAATGATGCAAAGTATTGTAGAGAGATAAGAAAAGCTGTGTCAAGTATAATTTTTAATTACTTAGTTGATAAAAACTGTACATTATATTTTGACTTTAAGCTAGATAAAAAAGGCGTGTCGCTTCTAAAAAAGTTTATTCGTTGGATTAAATTAGAACGACGCATTAAAACAGAAGCAGAAATAACTCCTTTTAAAAACTCTCATTATATTGAGTTTAAGTTAAAATTAGATAAAGAGTATCTAAAATCGCTTAAAGTTAATTAGGTGGTTTTAAACTTTAATAAACAATAAAAAAGGCTTTGATTTTCAAAGCCTTTTTATTTTCCATATTCATTTCTGTTTATTCTAATGCTGGGAATTTAAAAAACTTTAAAGCTCTTCAATATCATGCATTGCAATTTCTGTTAATATTCTTTCACTTGCCACTTCTGAATATCTCATTAAAGGATTTACAAATTTTGAATAATTTTCAATCATTCTTTTTTCTCTAAATTAATCTACTTTTTCTTTTGTAAGTTTGTTTTCGGTACACGATTGCAGAAATTTTAAATGTGGAAGTCAAAGATTAACTAATAGGAAGAAAAAAAATAATGGCACAATCAATAGAACCTAATATTGCAGATTTAGCTAATGGATGGCTAAAAAAATATAAGCTACCTTACAAGTTAGAACAGGAATCAGTTAACGCTGAAATTGATAAAGCGCTTACAGATTATTTTACAAAAAATGGTGGTAAAGGTGCCAATCGCCCAGATGCTAAAATATTATTACAAGATAAAAATTTAAATTATTACCCAGTACTTATTGAGTATAAAGGTTATAAAAATAAACTTGTAAAACTTGATAAAGACGGACAGGTTGAAAACCGAACATCTAAAAACCTGCCAAATTTTACAAACATTAATTCGTATGCAGTAAATGGTGCCGTGCATTATGCAAACGCATTATTACACCATACAAGCTATACAGATATTATAGCAATTGGGGTAACAGGTCATAAGGATAGTTCGGGTAACATTCATCACGAAATTGGTGTTTATTATGTGTCTAAAAGTAATTTAGGAGCAGGGCAAAAAGTAGATGATTACACAGATCTATCCTTTTTAGCCAAAAACAATTTTGATGCTTTTATAGAAAAAGTAAAAGCATTACAGTTAACGCAAGGTGAGTTAGATAAATTAAAAGAACAGCGAGAAAGAGAAATAGACCAAAGTCTTGTAAAACTTAATAATGATATTTACCAAAACGAAAAGGGTTTAGGTGAAAATGATCGTGTTTATTTAGTAGCTGCATCAATTATTGCTACACTTGGTATACCAGGAAAAGTAACGCCACTTGAAAAAGCAGACTTAAAATCATCTACAGAAAAAGGGTATAGAGATGGCGATTTAATGATTAAAAAAATAGAATCGTTTTTAAGCTATAAAGAGCTGCCAGAAGAAAAGAAAAACCTTATTGTTAGAACACTGTCAAACACGCTTTTAACCGAAAATATTAATAAAGTTAAAGGTGGCGAAAGCCAGTTAAAGCGTGTGTTTGTAAAAATTGTTGACGATTTAGGTATTTACTACAAAATTGGCTTAACAACCGATTTTACAGGTAAACTTTTTAACGAAATGTACGGCTGGTTAGGTTTCTCGCAAGATAAACTTAACGATGTGGTGCTTACACCATCGTATGTGGCAAATTTATTGGTTAAACTAGCAAGGGTAAATAAAGACTCGTACGTATGGGATTTTGCAACAGGATCGGCAGGGCTTTTAGTAGCAGCCATGAACGAAATGCTTAACGATGCCAAAGAAAACATTAATTCGCCAGAAGAATTAGCTCAAAAAGAAATAGCAATTAAAGCAGAACAATTACTAGGGTTAGAGCTGTTATCTAGTGTGTACATGTTAGCTATACTCAACATGATACTTATGGGCGATGGTAGTTCTAACATTTTAAATACAGACTCTTTAACAGATTTTGATGGTAAATATGGCTATGGAAAAACTAACGCTATTTTCCCTGCAGATGCCTTTATATTAAACCCGCCATACTCTGCTGATGGTAACGGAATGAACTTTGTTGAAAGAGCATTAAATATGATGAATAAAGGCTATGCTGCTATTATTATACAAAACTCGTCTGGATCTGGTAAAGCAGTAGGTTATAATAAACGCATACTAGCAAAACATACGCTATTGGCAAGTATTAAAATGCCAGTAGATATTTTCATTGGCAAATCAAGTGTTAATACTAACATTTATGTTTTCAAGGTAAACGAAAAACACCATAAAGACGAAGTAGTAAAATTCATAGATTTTACCAATGATGGTTATACCCGTAGCAATCGTAAAAAAGCAAGCAACAATTTAAAAGATACCGACCATGCAAAGGAACGCTATCAAGAAGTTGTAGACTTAGTGCGTTTTGGTAAAAACAAACTCAAAATTTTTACAGAAAGGGAATACTACGAAGGTCACATTGACCCTAATAATGGAGCGGATTGGAATCAGTCGGCACCAATTGACTTGAATCCAAAATTCAGCGACTTCAAGAAGACAATTAGTGATTACATAGCTTATGAAATTTCTGACTTACTGAAAAACCAAGAAATTACAGATGAAAGCTTGGGAAAGTAGTCGCCCCACTTGATAGCAGATTAAACAAAGTCAAGTGGGGAGAATTTACAATAGGAGACCTTTTTTCAATTAATACCTACAAAAAGAGATTTGATGCTAACAAGGTGGAAGTTCATCAACTTGGAACTTATCCATATGTAGTTAGAATGGGATCAAATAATGGACAAAAAGGCTTTATCAATGAAGATCCAAAATTTTTAAATGAAGGTAATACAATATCATTTGGTCAAGATACTGCCACAATGTTTTACCAAGAAAAACCTTACTTCACAGGGGATAAAATCAAAATTTTAAAGCCAAAAGAAAAAAGGTTTGGTAAAAAAAATGCCCAATTTTTTATTGCAGCAATGATGAAATCTTTTAGTTCATTTTCTTGGGGAAGTTCAAGTTACAGTGTTGACGTAATCAAAAATCAAAAAGTAACACTTCCTGTTTTAAGTAATGAAAAAATAGACTTTGATTTTATTGAGAGTCTCTTAGCAGAGATTGAAAGTAAAAGAATAAGTCAATTAGAAACATACTTACTAAATAATGGACTCAACGAATATCAATTAACTGACAAAGAGAAAAAAGCATTAGAAAACTTTGACAAATGCAATTGGAACATTTTCAACCTTGAAAACTTATTTGGTAAATCAACTCGTGGAAGACGATTAAAAAGTGCCGACCGAGTTTCGGGAGCTTTACCCTTTATTACAGCAGGAGAAACTGACCAAGGTATTTCCGCTTTTATAGGAAATGATGTTAAAGTTTTTTCAGCGAATACCACAACCATTGATATGTTTGGTTCAGCCAAGTATAGAAACTTCAAATATGGAGGAGACGACCATATTGCAGTCGTTCATACTAACAAACTGCCAAAATACGCATCTGTTTTTGTGACTTCTGCAATTCACAAATCATCATATAACGGACAGTTCAACTATGGTAGAAACTTCTACGCAAAAGACGCTGACGCATTAGATATTTCGCTACCAGTAAAAGACGGAAAACCCGACTATGAAATTATGGAAACTATTATTTCTGCTATTCATAAATTGGTAATTAAAGATGTGGTTTTGTATGTAGAGAAAAAGAAAAAGGAATTAAACAAACTGACAGAAAATGCCAACGCTGTTAAGTGCTAACCTACGCAACTACTCATAGTCATTGTTAGATATTATTAGACCACTCAAAATAAATGAACTATATAAAGGAAATCAAAGCTGTATCAATATTTATTGGAATTTTCCTTGTATTTGGAGCATTTATATACTTGATTTCTTTGGGAGACAATGAAAAGTATTTTTACTACACAATTATAGGTTACATTCTAATTTGCTTAATTGTTGTAATTATTCAACAAATATTTAAGAATAAAATTGTCGACAAAATTGCTGGAATAATATTAATCCCAGCTGGAATTTTATTTGCCATTGTAACTGTTATCATTCCATTTATGACAGTCTTTGTTCATTTGTTATATTATTTAATGATTTCGGTTATTTTACCATTAATAATAATTCAAAGTCTAAATCATTTCGGTTATTTATCTTTCTTAACCGAAACGACTGTTTTCTTTTTTCAGATAACAATAACTGTTTTTATTTCTGTACTTTTTAATCATCAAATTAAGCAATTAGTGTATCTGATTTCACCAGCAAGAATAAGAACCTCAAAAAAGTTAAAACCGTATGAATTAGACAAACTCACTGACTATTTGATTTCGGAAAAGAATATTCGATTTTTAATATATGTTCTTTATTTTGTTTCCTTATTGGCAATTAATATAACTGACTTTCAAGGAAGCTCATTAACCGAAAAAACGGAGTTTGATAAAGCTATTTTACAATCTTTTATTGCCTTTATTGCTTTTGACAGAGTTCTTACATTATTAAATGATTTGGAATTTAAACCATCTACTTTTTTAATTAAAATAGGGCAGTCCATTTCGAATAAATTGAAAGATTTAGATAAAAAATAACAACAGCTAACAATGACTATGAGTAGTTGCGTAGGTTAGCACTTAACTTTGCACTAATTAAATAATTCTAGCTGCTCACCTAATGGAATTGTATTCTTAATTTCTGAAAAAGGAATCCCGTATTTTTCCCCTTGATATTCAACGGTACATTTTGTTTCGTGAATGCCTAAAGGATCAATACTTAAATCCAAAATAATAGATTCTACTTCTTTAAGCATATGATTACCATTTTCATCCCAAAAATCTAAATCGAAGAATATTTTATAACCTACTTTCATAATTTCCAGTTCCAATCCTCCCTACTTTCTGGGTGAATAGGTTTTGTAGTTGTTTGTATGTACGGTATTTATTTAGTGAAATATGCCACTTAAACGGCATAAACTTGTTTATTCCGTTCTACAAATTATAAGGTTTATTTGGTATTGGGTACATACGATCTAAAACAAGGCTTATACTACTATTATTCGTTATAGGGGTGCTTTTAAGTTCTTCATCGTAATACCGTATAGGTGTTTGCATGGTAATAGGGTTTAGGTTAAGTTCCCAAAAAGGTAAATCTTGGTTTTTTGGCATATTATATAGCTGGTGTTAGTTGGTAATAAAGGCGTGTTGCAACGCTTGTTTGCTCTTGATCTGTCTGGCCGTAATCCATTTGAAATTTTAAGGATAGACTTAATACAATAGCTTGATGTAAATAAAGTTTTAGTTTACGCTTTTTGGGTTGGGTTTTGCTAGTGGCTTTATGGGCTAAATTGCTGGTTAATTCATTAATAATTGATAGTCTTATTTTACTGTCTTGACTGTCTTGATGCTCGTAATTAGCAATATATTCGGCAAACTGCATCAAGCATTTATAAATGCAGTTAAGCTCTTTATCTTTTAGTTTTTTAAGTTCTATTATCATGCCTTATAGCGTTTTATTTCTTGATTGGTAATAGTATCGTAAGCAACAACCCAGCTACAATGTTGTAAAGCGTTTGTGTATATAGGTTGTTTCTCTTTGGTGGTTAGGTTGTTAAACGTGGCATCGGCAATTGTTGTTGGACTCCAATTATTCATACGAATACGGCTGTAATAAGCTGGATTATCATTATCACCTATTAAATGGTTTTTATAATTCCAGTTAGTTAATATTACCAGCTTTATACGGCTACAGTTTTTACATGACATACCGTTTTTTTCACCACAACTACATTTTTTAAGGGTTGTTTTATCCATTGTTTACGGCTTTAAAATGGTACTTCGGCAAAACGATCTACATTGTTAAACTTCGATATATTTTGCCTTAAGGTGAGTAGTTGAATATTGTCTATATGATACCCTTTTGTATTGTCTTTTCTGTCTATGGTAGCATTAAAACCACGTAGGCCATTTTTTAAATAGCCTGTTTTATCGCAGAACTCACAAAATTGTTTAAAGGTTATTGAAAATGCTTTACCACGCCTTTTTGCGTTTTGCTTAAATTGGTTGTAGCGTGCTATTCTTGGGCGTGTTTCTCTTATTTTTCTGGCGTAGTGTTTGTGGCAAAGGCCGCCTATGGTTGCAATGGGTTCACCTTTGCAACCATAGGCGCAACAATATAGGCCTTTAGCCTTTTTAGCTTGGGAAATTTTCATGTGTAACGGTGTGGTATTTATTTGGTAATAAGAAGAGTCTAGCAAATTGCAACAACCCACTAAACTCTAATTGCTATTAATCTAACTATTAGATCTTACATGATTAACATAAATGTTAAACTGCCTACGGTTACATTTAGGATTAATAAGTTTAAAGGCATGGCTTAAGTTTCTAGGTACTTCTTTTTCACCTTTAACTTTTACGTAACCATCTATTACATAGGTTTTAATTTTGCTTTTGTCGCTTGCTGAAATTTGCAGCTTTGATGCTGGAATTTTCTTTTTTGTGTCTTGGTTTGACATTGGTTTTGGTATTTATTTGGTTGCAACAATTTAACGCTTGTTGCATTGGCGTTATATTGGTTTGTATAAATATTCTGGTTTCTTATAAAAGCCTAGTATTGTTTCGGTGGTTTTACGCAACTTATCTTCGTTTTTTAAGTTGGTAATAGCACGCCTTATGCTATGTAGTGGTGTAGGGAAAGGCTTTAGTAAATTAGCTTCGTATTCTTTTATGTAATCAACATAAACTTGGCTTGCGCTCATAGGTTTATTGTTGTTTTTCTTAAAAATTACGAGAACTCTTTGTTGTTGGGTTGTGGCTTGTTGCTCTTCGGTTTCAAGGGCTTCGCCAGTAATACCATTGGTATTGTGGTAATTTTTTGTTGGTGTCATAATGTGTGGTATTTATTTGGTACTGTGAAAATACTATTTTTTTGTGTTATCGCCAAAAAGTAATAACTTTAATAAATCCTAAATTTGGTTTATGAAATATTCTGAAAAACCAACATTGTTTGGAAATATCATAATAGCAATACTTATTGTTATTTTAATTATTCAGCTTATTGCAATTGCATTAAAATTTGCTGGATAATGAGTTTATCTAAGTCCTTTTGCAAGGACTTTTTTAAGAGTTTGTTTACTTTTTTCTAGTTCTTGGGCGGTGATATGGTTGCTTTCATTAAAGTAGGAGACTATTTTACTTGTGGTTAGATCTATATTATTAATGGCTTGTTGCAATAGTAGTTCTATAACCTTACTTTGTGATTGTTGTTCTTGTGTCATTGTATTTGGTATTTATTTGGTTAAAAAATTCTTTATACTTTGGGCTTGATTGGCATTTTGCCTGTGTTGTTGTTCCTTTTTTTCTTCTATAATCATTTGTTCTAGCTTGTCGTATAATTCGCCTTTGTGGTTTTTATAGGCGTATTCTTCCAGATCAAGCAAAGACAATTTACCGTTTACATGGCTTTCTACCTTTTTTAGTAGCCTTTGGTAAGGGGGTGCCTTTTCTGGCTTATCTGCTGTAGTTGGTTTTTGGTTTAAACCATCTAGCATAGCATTGTATTGGGTTGTTGCAAACCATCTATAACCGCCACTTTGTTTGTCGGTTCTTCTTAAGTCTAGATAAAGGTTAGGGTAAAGCACGTTAAATTTTGGGTTTGATTTGCAGTATTTATGAAGCTCGTTAAGGGCGAATACATGTATTTTTACAAGCTCATCGGCTATTTGTATTTTAGGTTTTATGCTACCTGTTTTTAGCCTAAACATGTATTGCCTAAAATAGTTAATGGCATAACGCCAGCTACCGTAAGATGCTTTTACATTTGGCTTGTTGTACACAGGGCTTAAAACCATCATAAAATAATTAATAGCAAAGTGTTGAAATTCCTGTTTTGTTAGCGTGCCATGTTTAGCTTCGTTAAAAATGGCCGCAGCATCTATTTTTGGCGGCACAAAATACACGCCTTGGGCTAACTGGTTGGCCAAAATTTCTGGGCGCAACAAAAATTTTAAAAAATCGTCGGAATTTTTGGGGTTATTTAATGATGCTTTATTAGGCGTACTATTAAAATTTGCAAAACTTGCTAGATTGTGTTCTTGTAATTTTAAATTATTATTTGAGAGCGTTAGCGAACTTCCTTTTAACTTATTTACATTATTTTTTGTTCTAGTAAGTTTATTGTTATCCGTGAAACTTTCACTTTCTAAATTTATACTATACTGACTATCAATAAAATAACCCTCTCTATGTTGTTTTAGTTGATTTTCTTCACTTTTTAAGTAGTTATCTTGTTGATTGTTAATGTTTTGACTTGTTGAATGTGTAAGATTTTTACTCGTTTGGGTTAAAGTTGTACTATTTACGTTATTAACACCATCGTTTTCTTCACTTTTTAAATGGTTACTTTGGTGATTGTTAATGTTTTGACTTGTTGAATGTATAGTGTTTTTAGCGGTTTTTTCAATACCGTTATTAACAATATTATTAACGCTCTTGTTTTCTTCACTTTTCAAATATTTATTTTGTTGATTTACAGGTGTGTAGGTCTTTGAATGTAGGGCTAAACAAACAAAGTCGTTATCCGCCCATGCAGCAAATGTTTTTTGATCTATACGTTGGTGTTCTGGTAGTAATAATTCGCGTTCATGTTCACAAAATGCTACTAAAATTTGATTGTTAAAATGTACCTTAACACCTGTTTCGTGATTATGAAATGAGTAATCTCGTAATATATGGGCTTCTTCTAAACGTTTGCGGTGGTTTCTAATGGTTTGATTTGTCATGCGTAATATGCGTTCACCATTATTAGTTAGCATCTTAATTTCGCTCGAATTAAAGTCTAGTTTAGGTATATATTGATAAGACTTATTTGCTATGTTTCGCTTTGTTTTGTTGATACGTTTAAGCAGTTTATTATACTGGAACAGGCAGCATAAAAACACTTCGTCGGTTTGTTGGTTTATACGTTGCCAGTTACGTTTTTGTATTAATAATGCCTTGTTATTTTTGTTTTCGGCTTCAACATAAAAATTATAGACTCTAGGAGATAGGTGTTTTAGTTTTTTGCCATTTACTCTGCGGTTACCAAAATTATTAATGGCTTGTTGTATTGCTGGTGTAGGTGGGTTTTGCTCTAAATAGGCTTTAACCTTATGGTTATAGGTTTTAACGGCTTTATTTTCAGTTTTAACACGCTTAGCCCAAAGATTTACATAGGTTCTGTAACGCCCTAGAGTGAGTTTAAGAGCGGTGTTGTTTATGTATGGATATGTGCCTTTTAGCCTTGGGTATTGACTATTGTTTAAATAGGTGTTTTTACGTTGGCTTTGCAGATGTTTATTTATCTGGCCAAACGTATCACCTAATTGTAAAGTTTTGCGACTTCTTTTAGGCATAATTGGTATTTATTTGGTTTTGGGAAAAATTAAGCCCTGTTTTTATGTAAAAACAAGGCTTGTTAAGGGTGTTGCTACTGTAATACTTTAAATCTAACTTGAACAAACCCTACTGTATAATCTATGTGTAAAGCGATTATTTTAAGATACGGCATAGATTTAAACATTTCTAGTTTAAAAATTTCTAGAAAAAGTAATGCTTCCTTAGTCATTTCTTCATTAGTTATATCATCTGGAAAATGCCCTGTTATAAACATTTCTTTAGGCAGTAGCCCATCATCAAGTAAATGCCATTTTTCTACTTTGCTTCGTACGTTAAAAAGCTGTTTTCCAAAGGTATTTCTAAGTTCTTCTAATGTTGGTGTTTGCGACATGGTTTTGGTATTTATTTGGTTATTAATTATATGGTAAAAACCACTTTCTAGTGCGGTTTTGTTGTTTAAGTTTTTTTCTACGTTTCACTCTATTTTCTTTTTCAATCTCATCATATATCTTGTAAGATTTGGCAGGTTTGTAAGACCTCGTTTTTAAAGACTTTTTACCTTTTATGTGGCTATAAATATGCTCTATTACAATGATGAAAATTAAAGCTACTGCTGTTGTAACTATAATTAGTAAAAGAACTAGGTTTGTGTTGTCTAGAAGATTAAAAAAGGCGTTATCCATAGTGGTTGGGTTTTTTAGGTTTTGTTAGTTGTCGCTTCATGGCCGCCGTTAATCTATTTCCCAAATCTTAAATTAACTATGTGTGGCGGCCACTAACGACTGTCGCAAAAAATTTGCTGAGATTGTATCTTTACGCTTGTTGCCTTGCGTGTCTTTTACGTTTATCCTTATTTAATGAGTCTGCTAACCAGCTTGTAAATTCGGCATCGTCTATTTCTCGTTTTGTAGGTTCTTCTTTAACAGGCAAACCAACTTCTTTTGCTACAGCAATTTTTTCGGCTTCACTTAACGGTTCCAACAAACCCTTAAGGGTTGTTGCAATTATTTTAACCGTGTTGTTTGTAGCAGACATTTTTTTACTTAACTTTGTTAAACACAAAAGGAGTGGTATCCTTTTGTAATACTTACCTTACATTGCCTTGTGTGGTGTTTGGTATTTATTTGGTGAGAGTCAACATTGTTGGCTCTTTTAGAAAGCAGGAAGTGGTATTCCTGCTTTTTTGTTGGTATTTATTTGGTGGAATTTACTGTGACAAAAAAATATTATATTTGATGTCGACCTAAAACCTTATGGTGTTGGGTATTTATTTTGAGGAATAGAAAAGGGATTTTTAGCCCCTTATTATTCTTAGTATTGGTATTTATTTGGGTTGTTGCAGGGTTGTTGCTTTGCTGTTTAACGGTGTGAGCCGTTGGTATGAAAGTTCTTACAACTTTGGCACGTGATTTGGTATGTGTTTTTAACATTGCGACTTGTTATTTTGTTACAAGGCAAATATCGAAAAAAATTACGAATATTCAAATAAATTCGAAACAAAATGCGAATACATTTAAATAAAACTTTGTTAATGGGTGATATAAACCTGCGTATTAAAGAGCTTGTAGAACATTTTAGCGATGGTAATAATTCTGATTTTGCAAAAAAATTAGGGGTTAATGAAGCTAATATTAGGAATTATATAAATAAAACAGAGCCTAAATATAGCTTCCTAGAAAAAATAGCAAGAACGTTCGAAATAAATTACGAATGGTTGTTGCTTGGTAATGGAAGTATGCTCAAAAAGAAGATTGAAAACAATGTAATTATACCTAAAAATAGGATAAAGCATATTGAGTTACCAAGTGGGAAATTTTTAATGAAAGTGCCAATGATACCAGCAAACGCCTTTGCTAAATATATAAGTGATTACCAAGACGTAGATTTTTTTGAAGATTTTGAAGAAGTTACTTTTATAGTAGATAAGGTAGGTAAGGGTAATTATAAGGCATTTAAAGTAAAAGGTGATAGCATGGATGGTGGTAACATAAACGATACAGAAGATAATGCTATTGTTTTAGGCCGAGAATTAAGAAGAGACCATTGGAAAGATGGTTTTTATCCAGCAAAATATGGTTGGGTAATTGTAACGCATAGCAATATTTTATTTAAAGATATTATAGGAATGAATGCCGAAGCTGGAACGATAACTTGCCATAGTAGAAACACAAGCCCAGAATACAGCGATTTTGAGTTAAACCTAAACAACATACACCAAATTTTTAAAGTAACTAAACGAACATTTTAAATACAGAATTGTAATAACCCTAAATTAACTTATGAGATTAATAATTATACTAACAACCACTTTATTTTTAAACATTAATTCTTTTTCGCAAACTAAAAAACTTGATAGTTATACGGCAAGCGATGGTATAAACTATAAAATAGGTGATGAAGTATATTTGGCTGGTAGTGATGTTGACGAAGTTTATGAAAGTGTCATTTCTGGTGGTTTTGGTGGTTGGTATTACGGAAGACAGAACTTAAAAAAGACATCTCAGACACGTGTTTTTATTATAGATAAAATTAAAGTTAAAAGTGATATGTTTAATGGTAATCCATATTTAGTTGGCCACTTAAGCACCCATCAAAAAACACTTGTTTATAATATAGATATTGAAGAAGCTATAAAGTTGAAAGAAATTTTTTATGGTGAACTTACACTTGAAGTTAATGAGGATGAAGAAACACAAAATGAATTAAAGTCTCAAAATGAACCAACAAGTAATTTTAACAAAAAATACGATAAGTTAAAAAAACTAAAAGAGCTTTACGATGATGGTATCTTAACCGACGAAGAATTTAAAAAGGAAAAGTATAAGGTTTTAAATGAGTAGTTTAAGTATTATTAAATTAAGTGATGAATTTTTTAAAAAGCTATAAAAGCAACTCTTTGGTGTGTCATATATTATTTTTGCTCTTGTATAAACAGGGTAATGAATTTTTATCTGATATAATTCATCCAGTTAAAACTATAAGTGACAGCGAAGTCGAATTTAAAGATCCTTTTATTGAAGCTTTAAAGTTTGCCTTACAAACAAATAAAGTGTACGTTAAAACTATTTTTTCTGATAAAGATGCCGTTAAATACGATGATTCTAATTTTGAAGAGCTTTTAGTTGATCTTGATGCTAATTGGCAACATTTAATTGACTTTAGAATGAATAAGTTTTCTTATGGCTATACAATTCATTACACAGATAGCTGGAAAGACCAATTAGTTGCATTACGAATTTTAAAAGGATAAGATTAATTTTACAGTAATATATTAATGAGTAACGCTGCCGATAAATATTTACGCAGAATATTGGCCACCGAAACCAATACTAACTACTCTGAACCTAAACTTTACATCCCCCAAAAAAAAGTTAATGGTAGAACGGTGGCTAATGTTAATGCTGATTGGTATGTTTATTATTACTTTAGAGATAATAATGGTAAGATGACAGGGCCATTTAAAGTGCGTAAACAAATTAACAGGTTAAAATCTGTTGAAGAAAAACGCTCGTATGGTACACGATTAGCAAAAGGTTTATCTACTTTGCTTTATCATGGTTATAGCCCATTAGATAAGCAAGAGTTTAATTTTGATGCTAGAACCAATCCCAAGCAACCAGTTGGTATAAATAAAGATGATAGTTTAACACTTGAAAAGGCATTAAACGATGCTATAGTTCAAAAAAGCCTTACTTTAAAGCCTACAACAATAAAAGGGTACACCATGAGGGTAAACAAACTACTTGAATGGTTGCGAAAAAACAAGTTAAAAAATATTGCTCCTAATGAGTTTAATTTTGAACATGCACTAAGCTACATAGACTATGAGTCTGATCAAGGCAACAAGGCAACTAGTGTAGATAATACACGTAGGGAATTATCGGCTATTTTTAGAGTATTAAAAAAACGTCGTTTAATAGATCATAACCACTTTTCAGAAATTGAAACTTCAAAGTCAGCTCCAGAAGTGCATCAAGTTTATACAAAAAAACAGCTTGTAGCTTTAAAAAAGTATTTAGTGAAGCATGATTTAAACTTGTATTACTTTTTCAAGTTTATCATGTTTACCTATTTGCGAAATAAAGAAGTTGCTAAACTGAAAGTTAAAAACTTTGATTTAGATAGGGCTGTAGTTGCTATAGAAACTAAAACAGAGAATATAACATATAAGCCATTAACTAAAGATTTAATTTCACTTTTAGAGAATGTTTACGATATAAGAAACAAGCCAAGAGAACATTACATTTTTACAAAAGAAGCAGGTAAAACAGGCTATTGGGATATTTCAGACGAGGGTAAAACAGCTTATTTTAGTAATAGGTTTAAAACTATTCGAGAACAACAAAAAGATTTCAATTTAACTAAAGATCATACTATTTATAGTAGTAGACACACTATTACAAGTGATATTTTTATGAACTTTATTAATGAGGGATTAAATGAACGTGAAGCCATCATAAAATTAATGGGTATTACTGGGCATTCATCTGAAAATGCATTGAAAAAGTACCTAAGAAGTATCGGTGCTATCTTACCTAAAAAGAGTTCAAACTACACGACAATAGATTTTTAGAGTTAATGTTATAAGGTATGTTTTAAGGTATGTGTAAAGGTATGTTGTTTAAGGTTGAATTTAGTTAATATACTGATTATTAGTTGAAATTGTTTTTGTTTTTATTAGAAAGGGAACTTAAAATCCAATGACCATTTTGGTCGTGCGGGTTCAAGTCCCGCCTTCTGTACTGTAAAAAACCTGTAACAACTTAGTTACAGGTTTTTTTGTTTAAAAAATAACTGAGTTAGATGCTTTGAATATTTTTAAATAATCTTAGAGAGTCACTTTTATAGCCTTAAATTTCTTATTATTTACTTTTTAAAATTCTAATCTTCTTATTGTGTTTTTTTATTTCTTTTAATCCTTTTATTATCTTTTTTACTGTAAAAAGTAGTTTTTTATAGTAAAAAAACACTAATAGCATATTAATTGTTAATGTTTTGTAAACGAACGTCTACCTTTTTGTTTGTCAGTATTTTACAGTCTTTTTTTTTCTTTTAAATTTCAGTAAATGTAAAAGGTAAGCCCTTTTATTAATGTATATCTCTACTTAGTTTTAACCAAGAATTTAAAGTTCGATGAATTTTGAAAATAGCCTAATAATCGTTTTTAGAGGATTGCTTTCTCAAAATTTTTTAAAGCTAAATATTAACTTAACTAATTTATTAAAAATGAAGAAAATTACCTTTTACTTTTTGATGCTACTAAGTGTCACAGCATTTTCTCAAGTAGAAATTGTTGAAGACTTCGAAAGTGGTAATCTGCCAGCTGGCTGGACAGGCGATTTTAATGTTTCTGATACTAATGCCTTTTATGGTTGTGGTACAGAGCAAGCGTCTGGGGGTGTTGGTGCTGGGCAAACAGCAATAATGACCACACAAAACTTAACAGCTGTTACTAACGATACTGATTTAACAGTTAGTTTTGCGTACAATGTTTTTGAACAAGTAAGCCGATTTCCACCTCCAAGTTTTTCGGCACCAGCAGCAAACTGGGGATCTTTAGTGTTTGAGTACTCTACCGATGGTGGAACAAACTGGACAGCTGCTATTACAATAGACGATTCTAACTTTACATTTGTAAGTCCGTTAGACTGTGTTGCAACTGGAAGTGTTAATGTTGGAACTTTAGCGGCAGGTACAGATTTTCAGGCTAGATTTGTGTTAACAGGAACTACAGTAAATAACTTTAGCTTAATTGCGCTTGTTGACGATATATCCATAACACAAGTGGCTACATCTGCACCTAATTGTACTGCTTTAGCTACACCTGTTAGTGGTGCTACTGATGTAGAGCCAAATTCAACATTAACGTGGGCGACGGCTACAGGAATTCCAACAGGTTATTCAGTTTCTATAGGAACAAGTACAGGAGCGACAGATATTGTTAATGCTGAGGAGGTTACAGGAACAAGCTATGATTTAACAGGGTTATTAGATTATGAAACTGAGTATTTTGTAAGTATTACACCTTTTAACGATTTTAATGGAGACGACGTAAATGATTATGCTACTGGTTGTTCAGAAGAAAGCTTTACAACACGTACCCCGCCTATTACAGGAGCAACTTGTGGAGATCCTATTATTGCTAACCCAAGTCCTGTTTATGTTGATGTTAACGACACAGCCAATTTTGAAGATATAGTAGATGCTAACCCATGTAATAGTAATTACATGAGAGCTAACGACGCTTTTTATCAAATACCAGCAGCTACCGAAGATAGATCTGTAGATATTCAAGTGATTTATAACTGGAATGAAGCTGATGGGAATTTCTATTCTTCTTCAGTATTACTTCTTGATGGTTGTCCAGGTGACCCAGGTACTAGTTGTGTTGTAGCCGATGGTAATTTTAGTGTGCCAGTAAACCCAGATACAGGATTGTACCAAAAAGAACTTCTAGATGTAGTGCTTTCTGCTAATCAAGATTATTATGTGGTATTAAGTTCGTCTTCAGGTAATGAATCGGCTCCATATTATACGTATGGTTATAACTTGGTAATAAGCCAAGATGAATGTATAAGCCCTGAAATGACAATTTCAGCTGTTGAAGATTGCGCTAACGGAGGCTTTAGTATTGATGCTGATATAACTTATTTAGGAGATGCTAGTTCTTTAACCTTAAGTGATGGATTAGGTAATAGCATAACAAATATTACGGAAACAGGTATTGTTAATATGCCTGGACCTTATACAAGCGGAAGTGAGGTTACATTAACACTAACAAACGACGATACAACATCATGTTTTGCAGAAGCGACGACATCATATTACTGTCCACCAACAAACGATGAGTGTAGCGGAGCTTTAGGGTTAGCCATAAATACAGATGATACATGTACTATAACAACCGATGCAACAAATGCAGGGGCTTCTTACTCTGAAATTATTGGAGCAGGAACATCGTTTACTTGTGGGGCAGGAAACAGTGATGTTTGGTTTTCTTTTGAAGCCGTTGCAGAGAGTGTAATTATTCAGTATTCTAATATTGAGTCAGCAATAGGGTCTTCAACAGCCTTGTTATCGACAGAGGTTTTTGCAACTACTGATGGAACATGTAGCGGTGACTTTACTAGCATGTTATGTCAAACAGGAGACTTTGTTTATGTTAGTGGTTTAACAATAGGGGATACTTACTACATAAGAAATACGAGCTCTAATGGTGGTAATGAACAAAACTTTACCATTTGTTTAAAAACACCTGTTTTTCCAGCAAATGACAATTGTGCTGATGCTATTGTGTTAACAGAATCAACATCAGAAACATGTGATAATGCTGTATCTGGAACGACTGTAGGGGCTTCATTGTCTGACGCATCTACTTGTCCTAATACAATATTTTCAACTTTTGGTGATGTATGGTATACATTTACACCAAGTGTAGATGGTTTATATGAATTTAATCTTACAATAACATCAGCTGATGCCCCAAGTACTAATTATATGGTATATAGTGGTTCTTGTGGAGCGTTTACCGAATTGATTGATTGTGGCGAGAATGATAATGTAGTGTTAACTTTAAGTAGTTCTGAAACGTATTACGTTATAGTAAGGTCTGCTCAATCTACACCAGGTGCCGAGTTTGACTTATGTGTGTGGGCATTGCCAGAACCTGTAGAAAACGATAGTTGTACAACGCCATTTGAGTTACTAGAATCAGACGATACAGGAAACAATACTATTGTAGGGAATATGGATGATTCGTATCCGTCAGTTCAAAGCTGTGTGTCTAGTTATAATACCATTTGGTACAGTTTTACGCCAAATTATACAGGAACTTATAATTTTGATTTTACAAGAGTAACAGGTTCTGCTTATTATACGGTGTATAATACAGACGATTGTACTAATACATCAGATAATTATATAACGGGATTCTATAGTTGTTATAATTCTGGAGATATACAAGGTGATGTTGTAGCAGGGAATACATACCTAATTAGTATTCATGCAAGTGGAGCCGCAGATTTTGAAATATTTGCTTATCCAACAGAAGAAGCGTTAAGTGTAAGTGATGTAGATGCTTTTAAATCGTTTACATATTATCCTAACCCAGTATTAAATACATTAACTGTTAAGGCTGGAAATAATATTTCAAACATTAGTGTTCGCAACATTGTTGGACAAGAGATATTAGTAACTAAGCCAAACAGTTTAAAAACAACTGTAAACATGAACAACTTAAACCAAGGTGTTTATTTTGTAACTGTTCAAGTAAACGGAGCTGAAAAGACATTTAAAGTCGTTAAAAAATAAAAATTAAGTTTTTTTGGTTAATAGTTAAAATGGGGATAGCGTAAAAGTTATCCCTGTTTTTTTTTTTATGAATAAAATCCATTTGCATATAGCGATGGATTTTTTGCTTTTTATATACTAGTTACATTTTTTAAAGTTATAATGTTATATTAAGCTTAATATAACATTATATTTGTTTCAATAAATATGCTTTTTAAAAGTTAAAAAGATTGTTTTGATAAAGAATTACGCGACAGTTTTATTTAAAATACTTATACATGTTTGTTTATGTATGAATGTTTTTTTTGTTACTAATGCCTACTCTCAGCAAAGCGATTTATATACCAAAGCCGAAGAACTTGTTTCTACAAATCCTGATGAGGCTATTAAAGTTTCTGAGCATATTTTAAAAACAGCGCTAACACCCCAAAAAAAAGCTTTAGCCAATATCCTTCTAGCAAAAAGCTACTTGATAAAAGGCGATTATAATAAAGCGATTACTTATGTTTTTGATGAGTATAATTTTGTGGAAGAAATCTCATTAGAGACAAAGGTTGAGGTTAATATTCTTAAGTCCGAATTATTACGTAAGCTATATTTATACAACTTGTCTGATGATTTTTCAGCAGAAACTCAAGATTTAGTAAAAAAACTCTCCAATAAGAACCAACAAGACTACTTAGGTTTTAAACTATCTATAGAGCAATCTAAACTTTTCTTAGACAAACGCGAAGCAAAACACGCTTTAGAATCATTAAATGAAACCGATGTAAGGTATAGGACTTATCTAGAAGACCACCCAGAGGCAAGACAAGAGCTTTATTTAACCAAAGAACGTGCTTTTAGCGATAGGTCTCAAAACGATTCTGCAATGGTTTACATTAATAATGCGATAAGCTTAAATGCTGTTGTGCAAGGAAAAAATGTATATCAAAAAGCACAAATGTATAAGGCTTTAGGGCACCTTTATTTGCAGCAAAGGGCTTTTAAACAAAGTGAAGAAGCCTTGTTTATAGCATTAAGATTTGCTTCCATTATAGAGAATACCACCCTATTAATGCAAATAAATCAAGACTTGGCAGTTAATTATTTGGCTTCAAACAAAAAAAGTCAACATAAAGTCTATAATGATGAGTTTTTAGTGTTGAATAATCAAGTTGAGCAGATAGAGCAAGAATCTATTAACAACCTTTACAATCAATTACAAAACTTAGGAGAAAGGAGTTTAGAGATAAATAAAGAAAAGCAATCTAGGCTACGAAATATCTTTTTAATATGTGCTTTATTAGTATTAACACTAGGCGCATTTGTCGTGTTTAAAAGCGAAAGTAGAAAAAAACGACTGCGAGAAATTATTAATTATTTAGAAATAAGCCGAACCAATTATTTAAAAACAAGACCCAAACCTAAAACTATAAGCAAAAAACGAAAAACAAAAGGGATCGTTATATCAGAAGAAACAGAGAACGCTATTTTAGCTAAATTAAATCGGTTTGAAAAGTCTAAAAAGTTTTTAAATAAAGACATGTCATTAGCTGTTTTAGCTGGTCAATTTGAAACAAACACCAAATATTTATCAGAAGTTATCCATAAATACTATAACGATAATTTTAATACGTTTATTAATAAGTTACGGGTCGATTACATTATAAAACAACTGCAGAAAGACCCTAATTATGTGAATTATAAAATTAGCTTTCTTGCAGAAGAATGTGGGTTTTCATCGCATAGTAGCTTTACAACTGTGTTTAAGTCTATAGTAGGGATGTCGCCAGCAAAATTTATTAATTTAATACGTGAAGAGCGTAAAGAGCTAAAAGAACAACAATCTGTTTCATGAAAATAAAAACATGCTATACCATTTTTTTAACGGTTTTTGCTATTCAAGTGGCCGTATCGAATATTCCTGAACTAAAGGTTATACAGGAAATAGATAGTTTGTTAGAAGTTGGTAAAAGTAAAGTTTATGAAAACCCTGATGAATCTATTAAACTAGGGTTAACCATTTATGAAAATAATCTGTACACTCAAAAAAATAGAATTCGCGGTTTAATTCTTGTTTCTTTAGCTTATACTTCTAAAAGAGATTACCAAAAAGCACTGGAATATGCCACAGAAGCAAATAATTTATCAAGTGAAATAGATGATGAAAAACTACAAATAGAAATTCTTTTTAAGATAGGAATTCTTTATCAACAGTTAAAAATTTACGATAAGTCGTTAGAATATATAGAAAAAACCGAACAATTATCTTCTTTATATCCGCCACAAGATCCTATTAGGAAGTATTTAGCAAACAGTTATGCTGTAAAAGGATTTATCTACAAAGAGAATTTAAATTGCGACATTGCCCTCGAGTTTTTTAACAAAAGTATTCGTGAATATAAATCTTTAGGTAGCGCAGCATATTACACCAATTTAAGCATTGTAAATTATAATAAGGGTAATTGTTATAGTTTGCTTTCCGAGTATAATTTAGCTAAAGAAAGTTTTGAAAAGGCTATATCATACGCCGAGTTAGAAGAAGCCAACAGTTTAATCTCTTTTGCGCAGAAAGGCCTGGCAGAAGTCTATCTTTTAGAAGGACAATATGAAATAGCCCTATCTTTACTAGAAGCTGCTTTAAAAACCTCAAGTAAGGTTGGCGATTTAATTTTAAATCAAGGTATTTACAAAGGCCTATTTGAAAATCATTTAGCATTAAATAACTGGGAAAGCTATCAAAAGTATTACGACTTGTATTTAAAAACCCAGTTAGAAATAAAAAAGTCGGAACGTAATTCTATAAATATCTCCATCAACGAAAATTATAAAAATCAAGAAGCCATTTTAAAAGCTTCAGATGTTCGTTTTAAAACCATAATTAAATGGATCTTTTCCTTTATAATTTTAGTGATTTTAGCTGTTTTTTTAATTGAAAGAAAAAACAAAAAGACAATAAAAACCCTTCAAAAAAAGATAAAAGACATCCAAAACACGAAACCCGCCTCAACCGTGTAAAAAAAATGTTAACCAAGCGTTAATCCTATGTAATACGCGTGGTTTTAGATTTTTTTTGTGTTTGTAATTTCAGTAAAAAGCAAAGATATCCCCTTTATATATAGTATAGCAATAGCTATTTTTAAGTGCTTAAAATACTAAACTGAAATTTGTACTAACATGAGAAAAACGTTACAAACGGCTGTAGCAAAAAAGCCTATCTTCTTTTTTGTTTTAGCTTTATTTTTATTCCTCTCTGGAAAAGGATATGCTCAAGTTACCGAATCTTTTGATAGTGGCATTCCAGCTACTTGGACATTATTTGGTAACGATAATGCTAATATAGATTGGAGCACAACTACCGATGGTTATTTAGGAACTAATGGTGCTTCTGTAAACCCTAGTGCCGATAATGTTGGCGATCAAAATACGGCACAATACTTTTTGGTTTCACCACAGGTAACCATGCCTAACGATGGAGAAATTCAATTCTACACGAAACAATCTAGTGAAATAGATAATGGTGCTACGTATGAAGTAAGAATTTCTACGGCAGCGCAACCAGATATTAACGGATTTAATGTCACCTTAGCAAGTTACACAGAAGCCGATTTAAACATCGATTCGCAAACAACTTATGAAAAAAAGGTTGTTGAATTGCCTGATTTGCCAGAAGGCTTTCCGCTTTATATTGCTTTTGTAGTAACCAATACACAAAACGGAGCAACACCAACAGGCGACGAGTGGTTTGTAGACCAGTTTAGAGTGGTAGAAGGATGTCCAGTAATTAATGAAAACGATATCTCTGTAGAAAGCATCTCTGTAGATGGTGCTGAAGTATCTTGGTCGCATGTTAGTGCTACAGAATTTGAAATACAAGCCATTCCAGAAGGAGGCTCTCCTGCAGATGTAGGAATTCCAGTTTCAGGGAATAGCTATACATTAAGTGGTTTAGACCCGGAAACAGGTTACGACTTTTATGTTGCTGCTTTGTGCGACAATGATACAAAAAGTGACTGGTTTGGCCCTGTATCTTTCGAAACACTTAGGTACGGTGTGTCTTGCGAATACCCTCTAGTGGTGCCAGATGTAAGTACAACGCCTTATGTGTTAGCAGATAATTTGGCTAATTACCCTAATCCTAATTTAACTTACTCAACGCAAGGAACTAACTGTATTTCCTCTGGTAATTCAACAACAAATCACTTAAACGGCGATAAAATATTCCTAAGTTATACCCCAATAGTCGATGGCTTATTAACATTAAGTCAAACCACTTTTGATGGCGGCGACTCATCAAATAACTGTTGGAACGCTTTAAGCTCACTTTTAGTGTATGATAGTTGTGCCAATGTGGGAGTTACTTGTTTAGAAGGTGCAAATACTGTTGATGGTTTTGACCCTGCAGTTATTTCAAATATGTTGGTACAAGCAGGCGAAGAATACATTATTGTAGTATCCTCACAATTAATCACTGGAGCCGGAATATGTTTCGAGTTAGAAATATCTAGCCCAACATGTGCGCCTCCAGCAGATATTACATTTAATAGTTTATTACAAAATAGTGTTGAGTTTTCTTGGGATAATATAGGAGGCTTTGCCGATTCTTGGGAATATGCCGTTGTTCCTTCAGGTTCAGGAGAACCAACTAGTGCAGGAACTCCTACAGCAACAAACTTAGATAATCTTATTTCTGGCTTAACAGAAGGTACAGCGTACGATTTTTATGTGCGATCAATTTGTAGTGGTTCACCAGGCGTTTGGAGTAACCCTGTGTCGTTTACAACGCAGTGTCCTGTTTTTAATACACCATATTCTACAAGTTTTACCGATGCTACAAACGAAAATCCAGAACCATGTTGGACAGCAATCGATGCCAATAACGATGGTATTGCATGGAGCTTTATAGGAGGATATGCAACGGTGCAAACAGGGTCATCGCAAGGTCAAAATCATGATTTATATATCTCACCACAAGTGAATTTCGATGGTGTTCAAAAACGCTTACGTTATAAACATCGAGCTACTCAAGGAATTTCAAGTTATTCTATTAAACTATCTACTACAGGAGTTGGTGTAGATAATTTTACAACAGTTATATTGCCAGAAACTCAAATTAGTAATACGGCTTTTGAGGAAGTTACCATTGATATTCCTGTAGATATTTTGGGTAATGTTAATATTGCTTGGGTTGTCGAGCCTAACAACGAAGAAACAGCGTTTAGAATATCTATTGATGATGTTGTTATCGAAGATAAACCAACTTGTCCTGTACCAACAAATCCATTTACATTAAATGTAACGCAAACCTCTGCTTGGTTATTTTGGACACAAGGCGAAAACGAAACGCAATGGGAATTAGCTATTCAAGACTTAGGAGCTGGTGAGCCAACAGGAAGTGGCGAACTAGTTACACAAAACGCACCTTATATGGCTTCAGGTCTAGAACCAGGAACGCGTTATGAGTTTTATGTTAGAGCCTATTGTGAAGCCGATGACCAAAGTGAATGGGTTGGCCCAATAGCTTTCACAACCTTATGTGCATCTTATGATACACCATTTTTTGAGAGTTTTGATGA
This sequence comes from Mangrovimonas cancribranchiae, assembly GCF_037126245.1. Lineage (NCBI taxonomy): Bacteria > Pseudomonadati > Bacteroidota > Flavobacteriia > Flavobacteriales > Flavobacteriaceae > Mangrovimonas > Mangrovimonas cancribranchiae. The sequence goes on along the minus strand of NZ_CP136925.1, from coordinate 2,410,566 downwards.
TGAAGACCCCGATACCCAAAAATTTTGTTGGAATACCGATAATGGTGGCTGGTATATAACTGAAAATACTGCAAAACTTGGTGCAAGCCCAAACTCTTATTTAATTTCACCAGCAATAAATATTGATGGCGCTAAAGAACTAAAATATAAATACCGAGCCGAAACCTTATTCAATTTAGGCGCTATTACACCACCACGACATGGTTTAGAGGTGGTAATGTCTACAACAAACGATAACCCTTCTAGTTTTACCACAGTAGTGGTGCCATCAGAAGTATTTACACATTCTAGTTATATCGAAAAGTCGGTTATCATAGAGGCTACAGGAACCATTTATATTGCTTTTAGATTGCCAGCAGATCTTTCTGGTCAAGTTTCAAGATTAAATATTGATGATGTAAGTATTACAGATGCGCCACCGTGTCCAATACCATTTAACGCTTCTTTAGATTTAGTAAGTGCTACAGGAGCCGAATTTTCATGGGAATCTGGTTACCAAGAAACCTCATGGAATGCTGTTGTTCAAGAAGCAGGGATGGGGGCCCCAACAGAAGGGGGAACTTTAGTATCTGAAATGAGCTATTCAGCAACAGATTTAGAACCTGATACAGCTTATGAGTTTTATATTCAGTCTAATTGCGATGCCAATGGTGTTAGCGAGTGGTTTGGACCTATAGCATTTCAAACAGCCTGTACGTCTTATGTCGCACCTTTTATAGAAACATTTGATTCAGATTCTGAATCTGATAGCTGTTGGACAGTATTTGATGAAAATGGCGATACAGAAACCTGGTATACGGATAATGCTAATTTTGTGTACGAAGGTGACCAGTCGGCAGCCACTTTTACAGGAACAAATGGTAATAACGACGACTGGTTAATTTCACCTACAATAACCATTACAGAAAATCATAGACTACGTTTTTATTATAGAGCTCTAAGCCAATACTATATCGAGGATTTAGAGGTGTTGTTATCAACTAATGGCCCTAGTTTAGATCAATTTACAACAGTGCTTTACGACTCAAGTGACGATACTGTTATTATAAATAACGAAGAATATCGCGTTAAAATAGTCGATCTTCAAGATATTAGCGGCGATGTTAACATAGCATTCCACGTGCCGTACTATACAGGTGGTGGTACTTCTAGAGGAAATGGGTTATTAATAGATAATGTTATAATAGAGGAAGAACCTATTTGTACAGAGGTAACTAACCTATCGGTTGATGTAAATACGCTTACCGATACAACTATGGATTTAAGTTGGGAAGCTAATGGTTCTACACAACCATGGCAAATATCAGTACAACCAGCAGGAACACCTGCTCCAGAAGGCGATACTGCTCCAGAATATTTATATACAGCAGATACTAATCCGTTTACAATAACAGGATTAACTGCTTCAAGTATGTATGATGTTTATGTAAGATCCGAATGTGGAAACGATTATAGTCCATGGTCAGAGCCATTGCAAGTAACTACAAAATGTCCTTTAGATAATCAATGCCAATACAAATTTGTGCTAAGTAGTGATACTGGTATCTCTGCAGAATTACAATTAACACAAAATAATCAAGTTGTTCAAGTATTTCCTTTCGAAGGAAATGAAGATGGCGATGAATTCTTCGCTTACTTGTGTAGTGGTGTAGAATTCTCACTTTACTTTTGGACTATTGGTAGCTATGCACCACAATATGCTAATTATCATTTTGACGTTTATGATAGTGAAGACAATTTAGTTTATTCAAGCCCTACAGGACTAACTCCTAGAAGAACTGTGTATAGTGGCCCTGCTATTTGTGGAACGCCTACGTGCCCACAACCAACAGATTTAACATCTAGTGCAACTACACAATTCTCATGGACACCAGCTGGATCGGAATCACAATGGGAAGTAGCTATTCAACCTGTAGATAATGGAACGGTACCGCAATCTGGAACCATAGTAAATACACCATCTTACACTCCAACAGATGCCGATTTTAACGATTTATCTGCAGCAACTTACGAGTATTTTGTGAGAGCTGTATGTAGCGATCAAGATCAGAGTTATTGGTCTGGACCTTATGTGTTTGTGAGAAATGACGATGTTTCTACGGCGTTAACATTGCCTATTAATAGTGATACATGTGAAAACACAACAACTCGTGTCAGTTTTTTAAATGCTTCGGTCTCTCCAGAAGCCATGAGTTGCGAGGGTGTTAATCAACGTGATGTCTGGTTCGATTTTACAGCAGAATCAACAGCACATATATTACAAGTAAAAGGGTTTGATGGTAATTTTTACTATACAAGTGGCGACATGCCTTACCCGGCAATGACCATGACACTCTACCAAGATAATGGTGGTGGCGATCTTGTAGAAATGATGTGTACTTACGATAATGTGTTAATAGCCATGTATTCAGCTCAGTTAACCGTAGGTCAAAACTACAAGTTACGTTTAACACTCAATAGCGACAATAATCATTTCAGAAGGTTTGATATGTGTTTAACAACGCCTTCAGATCCATGTAGTATGAATTTAGCTATAAATGGAGGTTTTGAAGAGCCTGTTTCTTCAGAATTCAGAATTGTTCAAAACATTAGCGCTTTAGAGCCTATTCCTGGTTGGAGACAAAACTATGATACCTTTAATAATTTAATGTTTTGGATGTCCTTAAATGGTGCAGGATTTTTCCCTTACGAAGGCGGGCAATGTGTGCAAGTAATAGCAGAAGAAGATTATGACCCTAACGATCCAGAACTAAAAGGATTATATAGAGAGTTTGATACATCAGAAGCGACATTACTAGATTATAGTTTCGCACATGCTATTAGGTTTGAAGGAAATAACCTTCAATTATTTGCAGGACCTCCAGGCGGACCGTATGAATTAGTTACAGAAAACCTAGGCGGATGGGACTGGGAAATTATCTCAGGATCATACGAGGTGCCAGAGGGTCAGGATATTACAAGATTTATATTTAGAGCAGATGGAGGTACTACCAATGTAGGAAACCTTCTTGATGATGTTCAAGTTAGATATAATAATGAAATAATTACTGAACCTTTTGAAGTAGATTGTAATACTGCGACTGCTTTATTAGAAGCTAATGGTCAAGGAACTTGGGTGCCTAACGAAAATAATCCAAGTGTAGTTACATTCAATGATGCTACAAACAATACCACAACCATAACTAATTTTGTAGAACCAGGAGCGTATACGTTTACTTGGGAAACAACTTATTGTTCTTACGATATAGAATTAACCTATAATGGTGTAGGAGAAACGCCAACAGTAGAGACGCCAGTAGAGTATTGCTTAGGTGATACAGCCGAAGCACTATCGGTTACTGCCTCTGCTACTTATACAACCATGTGGTTTACAGATGCACAAGGAGGAGCAGGTAGTACAACTGCACCAACGCCAGACACATCAACTACTGGAACAACTAGTTACTATGTAGCTTACGTTTCAGATAACGGTTGCGAAGGTCCAAGAGCAGAAATACAAGTTGTCGTTAGCGAATCGTTTTCACCAGAACTAACCTTTAGTTATGATGCAACATGTACTAATGCAGAAAATAACCCGATGCCAATTTTAGCAGATGGTTTTGAAACCGGAGGTGCATTTAGCTCGGCAACACTAACAGTTGACGCTAGTACAGGAGAAATAGATCTAGATTCTGCAACTGCGGGGTTACATGATGTAACGTATACTTTTGATGGTGACGCAGAAACGTGTACGACTTCAGGAACATACACAGCAAGTATTGAATTTATTCAAGGTGTTGACCCTATCACAACATTCTCTTACGATGCCTCTTATTGTGCCGATAGTACAAATCCATTGCCTACATTAGAAGCTGGGTTTACAACAGGCGGAATATTTAGTTCAGCGACAGTTACAGTTGATGCTGCAACTGGCGAGATAGACTTATCAACAGCAACAGTAGGAACACATGATATTACGTATACCTTCACAGGAGATGAAGCAAATTGTATAGGTGAAGGTAATTATACAACCTCTATAGAAGTTGTTGCAGTAATTACACCAACATCAGCGTTTACTTACGAAGCATCCTATTGCGCAAATAGTGAAAACCCAACACCAACATTGTCAGAAGGGTTTACAACAGGAGGGACATTTAGTTCAGCAACTTTAACTATTGATACTGCAACTGGTGAGATAGATTTATCAACAGCTACAATAGGAATGCACGATGTTACTTATACGTTTGATGGCGATGCAGCCACTTGTACTGAAGCAGGTAGCTATACAACATCATTAGAAATTGTAGAAGTAATTACACCAACGTTAACGTTTACTTATAATGGAAGTCCGTATTGTAATTTAGATACAAATCCAACACCTTCATTAGACACTAGTTTTACAACAGGTGGTACATTTAGTTCAACAACAGTAACGGTTGATGCTGCAACGGGAGAAGTAGATTTAACTTCGGTATCATCAGGAATACATGATGTAACCTACACTTTTGAAGGAGATACAGTAACTTGTATCGAAGCGGGAACTTATACAGCTTCAATCGAAATTATAGCTAGCACTACAACGGTAACTGGGTTTACATATGAAGAAGACCTATACTGTGCCGATGGCGGAATGGTATTACCTATTCTTGATGCTGGATTTACAACAGGAGGGACTTTTACAGCAGAGAATGGTTTGTCAATTAATGCTTCAACTGGAGAAATTAATGTGTCTTCAAGTTCAGTAGGTAATTATACTGTTGTTTATGAGGTTGTGCAAGACATTGCTAACTGTATTGAAGGAAGTGTAAGTACGTTTGATATTACAATATTAGACGATATAGAAGTTGTTATAAATGGCGAATGTAACAATAGCGATTATGTGTTAACAGCTTCAGCAGTTAATGGATCGTTTAATGAAAGTGAAGCATCATTTACATGGATGGATGCTAACGGAAATACTATTGGAGATAACGCTGAAACATTTAATGTAACGACTTATGCAAATAACACTAACTTAAATTTACCAACTCAAATTTTAGTAGAGGTAATGTTTGGTGGTTGTTCTACAACAGCATCTTTCATGGTTGAGCGTTCGGCATGTAGAGATATTCCAAGAGGTATTTCACCAGATGGAAATGGTAAAAACGATTCGTTTGACTTAACAGGCTTTGGCGTTACAGATATCTTTATCTATAACCGAAATGGTCGTGAAGTATTTAGTTATAAAGGCATGTACACTAACCAATGGCATGGACAAACTAACGACGGTAACGATTTACCAGATGGTACGTACTTCTACAGTATTAAAAAAGACGATGGAAGTTCGGTAACAGGATGGGTTTTCATAAATAGAGCTCACTAATTATAAATGATAAGACCGTCTGTTTAAACAATACAGACAGGCGGTTTTTTTAACAAAAAGCAATATAAAATACAAATGAAGAAATTATATTTTACAATAGCCTTTGCACTTATCATTTTAGTGAGTGCTCAAGCACAGCAAGATCCGCAGTATACACAATACATGTATAATATGAATGTGATTAACCCTGCCTACGCCGGTTCTAAAGAGAACTTGTCTTTAGGATTATTATACCGTTCGCAGTGGGTAAATGTTCCAGATGCTCCTAAAACAGCTACATTTTCTGCTCATAGTCCAGTAGGAAAAAACGTAGGCTTAGGGCTTTCTATTATTTCAGATAAAATTGGTCCAGTAGAAGAGAATAATGTGTATGCCGATTTCTCTTATACGCTTAATCTTGGTGGTGAACACCGTTTAGCGTTAGGTATGAAAGCAGGTGCCACTTTTCAAAAAATAGGGCTGTTTAGCGATATTGGTAATGGTTATGTAGTTGATGCAAATGATGAAGCTTTTAGCCAAAACACTAATAATACACACTTAAACATTGGCGCAGGATTCTTCTATTATACCAATAAATATTACGTGTCTTTTGCCGTGCCAAATATGTTAAAAAGTACCTATTTAGACATTAGCAATAATAATGGAGAATATAAGTATGGTACAGATGTTATGCACTATTTCCTTTCAGCAGGATATGTGTTCAACTTATCAGAAAATACAAAGTTTAAGCCGTCTTTCTTATTAAAGTCAGCTTTCGATGCCCCAACATCATTAGATGTTTCTGCAAACGTATTATTCTTTGACCGTTTTGAAATTGGTGCAACCTACCGTCTAGATGACTCTGTTGGTGGGATGGCTAATTTTGAAATTACACAAGGTTTACGTATTGGATATGCGTACGATCATGTTGTGTCTGAACTAAACGCATATACTTCGGGATCGCATGAAGTGATGATTTTATTCGATTTAAATTTCCCGAAAAAAGTATCTGTTTCACCAAGATTCTTCTAACTCTAAAACGTGTTTAAAAAATGAAAAAAATATATAGTTTTTTAAGTGCAGCCTTAATAGCAACATTAGGTTTTGCACAAAATAATCAAATAGAAACTGCCGACAAGCTTTTTGAAACGTATCAATACGTCGATGCCATAGATGCTTATTTAAAACTTGTAGAAGAACATGAAGGTAATGCCCATGTGTATAAGCAATTGGCCGATAGTTATTATCATGTGTATAATGTGGAAGAAGCTTCAAAATGGTATGCTAAGGCGGTACAAACATCGCAAGATGCCGAAACGTATTTTAGATATGCACAAACCTTAAAATCGCAAGGAAAATATAAAGAAGCTAACAAGCAAATGGATGTTTTTGCTAAGCTATTGCCTAAAGATCAGCGTGCAATAACACATTTAGAAAATCCTAACTATATTCCACAGTTAGCTGATAAATCGAAATTATTTGAAGTAGAGGAGATAGAAGATATTAGTTCAAATCAAAGCGATTTTGCACCTGTTTTATCAAATAATAATGTGCTTTATTTTGTGAGTGCAAGAGATGAAAGTGGAAAGAAAGATAGTTGGACAAAATCACCATATTTAGATATTTATAAGTCTGTTAGAAGTTCCGATGGTACATTAAGCGAGCCAGAAGCAGAAAATGGCTTAAACACTCCTTACCACGATGGGCCAATAACATTAAGTACAGATGGTAAGACTATGATTTTTGCAAGAGATGGTCATAGCACTAAAATGTACAAAAAACTTAAAAGAAGTAAGGTTAAACTTGGACAACAAGGACTTTTTAAAGCGACTTTAGTAAATGGAAAGTGGAGTAATATAGAACCATTACCATTTAATAGTACAGAATATTCCGTAACACACCCCAGTTTAAGTAGCGATGGTAAAACACTTTATTTTGCATCTAATATGCCTGGTGGGTTAGGAGATACAGATATCTGGAGAGTTTCTGTAAATGGTAATTCTTATGGAGAACCCGAAAATTTAGGTGAAAGAGTTAATACAGCAGGAAAAGAAGGATTTCCGTTTATTAGTGAAAATCATATATTGTACTTTGCTTCAAGTGGGAGACAAGGTTTTGGAGGGTTAGACATTTTTAAAGTCGATCTATCAAAAAATGACAACGCCATAAATTTGGGAAACGGGGTGAATACTAAAAGTGATGATTTTGCTTTTAGTTTAAACTCGGCAATGCAAATAGGCTACTTTTCTTCAAATCGTTCAGGAGTAGATAATATTTATGGCGCAACCCCTATTTGCCAATTCGAAGCTATTGCTTTTGTGAAAGATGCAACGACTAATCAAATTATACCGCAAGCAAACGTCTCTATTTTAGATAAGGATAGTAACATTCTTGCTACCCAGGAAACAGCTAAAAATGGTCAAACAAATTTTCAGGTAAATTGTAAAAACAACTACACATTTAATGTTGTGAAAGAAGGTTTTGAATCTGCAACTGTAACTGTTGATGAATCTAAAGGAGAGCAAATAATTGTTGAGGTAGCGTTAAAGCCAATTAACGAAATGATTACTGAAACCGAAGTGAAACTAGAAAATATTTATTTCGAGTTTAATAAAAGTAATATAACCTCGCAAGGTGCTTTAGAACTAGACAAATTAGTTAAAATTATGAACGATTACCCTGATATGAATATTCAGGTAAAATCCCACACCGACACCAAAGGAAGTGCTAGTTATAATTTAAAGTTATCCGAGAGACGTGCGCAGTCAACTATGCAATACCTTATTTCAAAAGGAGTAGATAAGAGTAGATTATCTGCAAAAGGAATGGGAAGTACAGAACCAAAAATAGATTGTAAATCTAATTGTACTAAAGAAGAAGATGCGTTAAACAGGCGTTCTGAGTTTTTGATTATTAAGTAAATACAGTTTTTTTTGATTACCTTTAATAGGTAGTCAATGCGTTAAAGAAAAGTGGAAAAGTCATTCTTTTAAAATGATTTTTTTGAGATACTATGATGAAAGGGAATACAATTAAAAAGTATATTATATTAAGTGCTTTTTTAAGCATATTTACACAATTATATGCGCAAGAACCAAACGATTGTGTAGATGCTATTACAGTTTGTGGTAATGGAACTTTTATGTCTAATGCCTCTGGCTATGGAGATTTAGAGTTTTCAGATGCTTGTGGAAGTTACGAGCATAATTCTATATGGTTAAGAATTGAAATTGTACAAGATGGAACATTAGGATTCGATTTAATACCAGAAGATCCAAATTTAGCTGTCGATTACGATTTTTGGGTGTTTGGGCCAAATAGAAATTGTGCCAACTTAGGATCTCCTATTCGTTGTGCAACCACAAATCCAGAGCAGGCAGGTTTATCCAATAATCACACAGGAATGAATAGTACAGCAACGGTAACACAAGCTGGACCAGGTGATAATGGAAATGGTTATGTACGTTGGTTAGATGTTCTTGCTGGCGAATATTATTATATTGTAATTGACAGACCTCATGATTTAGCTCCTGGAGCTGATACGCCTTTCGAGATTCAATGGACAGGTTCTGCTATGCAAGGAGATGGTGCATTTCCTAGTCCGCCAGAAGCTAATGAAATAGGCGATGTTAAACAATGTAGTATTACGCCAGATATAGGAGTATTTGACTTAAATAGTTTAAGTAGTAGTATTTCTAACGATTTAGCTAATGAAACTGTTGAATACTTTTCAAGTTTAGCTGATGCTACAGATGGGATTAATCCATTAGCTGGATTTTATGTAAACACGTCTAATCCAGAGCATGTTTATGCTAAAGTGAGTTCAGGAATTACTGATTGTTATGCTATTGTTGAATTTGATTTAATTGTAACCCCTTTACCAACAGCATCGCTAGCAGCATCAGATACCACAATTTGTGAAGGCGATAATGTAACTTTTACTATAACAGGAACGCCATATGCAGCTGTACATTACACTATAGATGGTGGCGCGACTCAAGAAGTTGTATTGGACGATACAGGAGTGGCATCGTTTGTAGAATCGCCAACAGCAGATATGACTTGGCAATTAGAGGATACAGAAGTGATTAATTACGATGGAACAGTTGTTTGCTCAGAACCGCTTTCTGAAACTGAAACTGTTACTGTAACGCCAACTATTATCCCAACGTTTACTCAGATAGACCCCATTTGTGAAGGTGATACCTTAGCTACTTTGCCAACCACGTCAGATAATGGTGTTACCGGAAGTTGGAGTCCTGCTATAGATAATACAGTAACAACAACCTATACGTTTACTCCAGATGCAGGTCAGTGTGCCGTTACCGAAACTATGGAAATTATAGTTAATCCAATTGTAACGCCAACGTTTACACAAGTAGACCCCATTTGTGAAGGTGATACCTTAGCTGCTTTACCAACTATGTCAGACAATGGCGTCACTGGAAGTTGGAGTCCTGCTATAGATAATACAGTAACAACAACTTATACGTTTACCCCAGATGCTGGTCAATGTGCCGTTACCGAAACTATGGAAATTATAGTTAATCCAATTGTAACGCCAACGTTTACACCAATAGATCCTATTTGTGAAGGTGATACCTTAGCTGCCTTACCAACCACATCTAATAATGGCGTTACTGGAAGTTGGAGCCCTGCTATAGATAATACGGCAACAACAATTTACACGTTTACCCCAGATGCTGGTCAATGTGCCGTTACCGAAACTATGGAAATAATAGTTAATCCAACTGTAATGCCAATATTTACACCAGTAGATCCTGTATGTGAAGGCGAAGCATTAGCTGCCTTACCAACCATATCTAATAATGGAATAACGGGAAGTTGGAGTCCTGCAATAGATAATACAACCACAACGACTTATACGTTTACTCCAGATGCTGGTCAATGTGCCGTTACGGAAACTATGGAGATAATTGTAAATTCTGGATTAATTCCTGAGTTTACACAAATAGATCCTATTTGTGAAGGTGATGCATTAGCTGCTTTACCAACCACATCTAACAATGGAATAACTGGAGTTTGGAGTCCTACTATGGATAACACAACTACAACGACTTATACGTTTACCCCAGATGCAGGTCAATGTGCCGTTACGGAAACTATGGAAATAGTAGTTAACCCAATTGTAACGCCAACGTTTGCACAAGTAGTCCCTATTTGTGAAGGCGATACCTTAGCGGCTTTACCAATGACATCTGATAATGGCGTCACTGGAAGTTGGAGTCCTGCTATGGATAACACAACTACAACAACCTATACGTTTACCCCAGATGCAGGTCAATGTGCCGTTACGGAAACTATGGAAATAGTAGTTAATCCGATTGTAATCCCAACGTTTACACAAGTAGCTCCTATTTGTGAAGGTGATGCATTAGCGGCTTTACCAACGACATCTAATAATGGTGTAACAGGAAGTTGGAGTCCTGCTATGGACAACACAACTACAACAATCTATACATTTACGCCCGACACTGGCCAATGTGCCGTTACCGAGACCATGGAAATACAGGTGAGTCCAATTCCAACTATAGACGTAACCAGTTTAACCGAATGTGGTACTAGTGGAAATGGAATTTATGCTTTCGATTTAGATGCTGAGGTTGCTAATATTTTAGGAAGCACGCAAAATATTTCAGATTTTGATGTCACCTTTTACGAAGACAGTGCTGCTACGATAGAAATCATCCAAAACCCATACAACAATACTGTAGCCTATAATCAAACGATTTATGTTCAAATTACAAATAATTCAAGTTTGTGTTCTGAAATATTTCCTTTTGAATTATATGTAGAAGACGCTGCTATGGCAACGATGCCTAATCCTGTTGTTGTATGTGATGATGATGGACTAAATGATGGATTTCATGAGTTTGATTTAACAACACTAAGCGCAGAAGTCTTAAATGGACAAAATGCTGCAGATTACCAAGTAACTTATCACGAAACTTCTCAAGGGGCTATAGATGGAACAGATTTAATAACTAATCCAGAAACTTTTGTTAATTCAGTAGCAAATAATCAAACGATTCACATTCGCGTAGAGAATGTTAATATACCTAATGTTTGTATAGCAACTACAAGTGTAGATTATACCGTTAGCCCAGTATTAACGCCTGTCATTTCATCTTTAGATGGTACTAATACATTGTGTGTCGATTATTTAACTGATGCTGTGCAAAATCAAGTGACATTAGTTAGTGATTTGCAAGGTGCTAACTACGCGTACACATGGTATTTAAATGGAACAGAGATTACAGGAGCAAATCAAGATACTTATGTGGTTAATACTAATGCTCCAGGGCTTTATACGGTATCTGTCACCGAAATTCAAAATACGGCAAATTGCGATTCAGATGTTAGTCAACCTTTTGAAGTATTTCAATCAGGACAAGCTGTTTTGGTTAATGTGTCACAATCTGATGGATTAGATGCTAACCCTAGTATTATAATTACTGTAGAAGGTTATGGTGAGTATTGGTTTCAATTAGATGATGGTCCTATAGTTAATAATGGTGGTGTGTTTGCTAACGTAAGTATTGGAGAACATACGGTTTATGTATACGATATGAAAACTGAAAACCCATCCTGTGGTGTTCTAACCATTGAAGATATTAATATTGTGGGTTATCCTAAGTTTTTTACACCCAATGATGATTCTTATAATGATACTTGGAATATTACAGCATTTGAAGATCAAAATAGTGCTCAAATAACTATTTACGATAGATACGGGAAAATTATCACAAGAATAAGGCCTTCTGGTCCTGGATGGGATGGAACTTATAAAGGTGAAAAAGTGCCCTCAACAGATTATTGGTTTGTGTTAACTTATGTAGATGATATGTCTGGGCAACAAAAGCAATTTAAATCGCACTTTGCATTAAAGCGATAGCGATAAAAACCATAACAAAAAAGGCTTTTACTTAAATGTAAAAGCCTTTTTTAATAATACTGAGTTTTAGTTATTTAAGAGAAATAAATATATATAGCAATAACAATAAGAGTAATAGCAACTCCTACTGTTTTTGCATATTTCCATGGAGTAATATCTACTTCTTGAGTAAATGTATCTGTGTAAGCTTCTTTTCTTGGGAAAAGCTTACCAATTATAAGCATAACAATAATATTACAGACAAACAGTATAGCCATTACATGTAAATAATGCGGGTAAGCTTCGGCTTTAATTAAGGCTAATGCGGCTTCATCTGTTATTGAAGCTGCTTTCGCATCTGCCAACGCTGTGTTTACATAATACGGTTGTAATACAAACTGACTGATAATATAAAGAATAGCTCCAGATAAAATAGCAATATTTGCTGCAATTGCAGGGACACGTTTGGTTAAATATCCCACAACAATAATGGTTAAAATAGGGATGCTATAACAACCGTTAACTTCTTGTAAATAGCCAAATAACCCGTCTGGAGCATTCGCAATAAATGGAGCAACAAACATGGAAAGCAATGCTAATAAAACACCAAAACGTTTTCCAGCTTTTACAATTTGAATTTCAGAAGCCTGTTTATTGATAAATTCCTTATAAATATCAACACCAAATAAGGTTACCGAGCTGTTTAAAGCACTGTTAAATGAACTAAGTATGGCACCAAATAACACCGCAGCAAAGAAACCTACTAAAGATGCTGGTAGAACACGAGTTACTAACTCTGGATACGCTTCGTCTGGGTTGGAAAGATTACCTTGAAAAATATGAAAGGCAATAATACCAGGAAGGACAACAATTAAAGGCCCTAATATCTTTATAAAAGAGGCTAGTAAAAGACCTTTTTGACCCTCTTTAAGGTTTTTAGCTCCTAAAGCCCGTTGTATAATGGCTTGATTGGTACCCCAATAGAATAATTGCACAAGCATCATACCTGTAAAAATCGTAGTAAAAGGTACCGAGGCTGTTACATCGCCAATAGCATTAAACTTTTCTGGGTTTGATTCAAAAAGCGTTGAAATTCCTTCAGTAATACTATTGTTGCCAATTTCCATTAGTCCAAAAATGGGAATAAGTAACCCGCCAATTAATAATCCAATGGCATTAATTGTATCGGAAACTGCTACAGCTTTAAGACCACCAAAAATGGCATAAATAGACCCTATAATACCAATAGAAAATACCGTAATCCATAGTCCAACTGTTTTAGAAACGCCTAACATTTCCGGAACATCGAACATGCTATTTATGGCTAATGCGCCAGAGTATAAAACAATGGGTAAAAGTACCACGACATAACCACTTAAAAACAAACCAGAGGTTATGGCTTTTGTTGTTTTGTTATATCGACGTTCTAAAAACGTAGGGATGGTTGCAATGCCTCCTTTTAAATATCTAGGTAATAGAAAAATGGCGGCTATTACCATAGCAATTGCGGCTAAGGTTTCCCAGGCCATTACAAGAACACCTTCTTTATAGGCAGTACCGTTTAATCCAACAATTTGTTCGGTAGAGAGGTTGGTTAGTAATAACGAGCCTGCTATAACAACACCCGTTAAACTTCTACCACCAAGGAAATAACCGTCTGAAGAATTTTCATTTGTATTTCGTGTAGCGAAATAAGATATAATAGCCACAAGAGCTGTAAATCCTATAAAGGAAAGCAATCCAATCATGATTTTTTTAGTTAGTTAAGAAGCTAAATATACAATTCAAATACTGTAAACAGTATACATTGCTTAAAGAATTAGTGCAATTGTTGAATAAAATTTTTTTATTGAAAAATTGATAAAAAAAGAATGATTCTTATACGTTTTTTTCAAAGCTAAAATACTGGTTTTTCCAAAACCTTGATTAATAAATTTAACAGTTCCACCTCTATTAGGATATTTTTTAGAGAAATTTGCGTAACTGTAAGCCGTTATTAGAGCTAATATTCCCGCAAATAAAAAGGCAATTGGTGTACCTCTTTTTGCTAATGAAACAGCTAATCCTAATACAGCAAAAATACCACCACCAACCATGCCGCTGATACCTGTCGATATAGCATTTTTTAGACTTTTTTTGAGTACGTCATTTTATATAACTTTTACGGTAGGGTTAGGCGGTATGTTTGGTAGAAAGGTGATAAAAATTGAGTGAAACCTAGATAGGCTATTTTTAACTTTAATTACTTGCAATATTATGCTTCCAAAAGACACCACTTATATCTGTTATTTTTAAGGTATAAGTTCCCTTTTCTAACTGTGTTAAATTAGGATGTTTTAAGGTTAAATTTGCTTTGGCTCCTAAAGGAATAATTAAACTATGTTTTCCTGGTTTAACTTTGGCAATATAATAGTTTGAAATACTATTGTTACTTAAAGACGATAAATCTGTAGGTGTGTATTTTAGTATGGTGTTATTTTGTTGATCAAGTAATTCAATGCCAATAATCCAAGCTCCATAAACATCAACACCTTCAGTTCTAAAAACATCAAAAGATAAGGCGTTATTAACTATCTTACCTTTAGTGATTTCTAATTGAGGTTTAACCGATTTGTTATGAAGTGTTCCCCATAAACCACCATGAAAAATTTGATTGGTCATTAGCGCAATTCCTAAAATAGCTATCGATCCTACTAAAACAATTTTTGGAAAAATAGTTTCTTTAATAGGAAGTGTTCCAGATCCAAGCCAAGAAAACCATTTCTTTTTAGTTATAGTAGATGTGTTTTTTATAAGGTAATTATCTATAGAGTATTTTCCGCTACCTGTAAAAAATAATACAAACCCTGTAGCAATACCTAGAACTCCTATTTGCCATTCGTCTAAACAAGTGGTGCCAATCCAGCCAGAGCCTAGAAGAATGCCCATGGCTAATCCAAATACGCCTATACTCATTAGTCTGGTAAATGCACCAAAGATGATGAATAATCCAACAATACCTTCAATTATAGTAAAAGCAACCATGTTTATCCATAAGATATCGGGATGTTCTACTAAATATTGAATTACAGGTTTAATACCTAAAGCGTGAGGTAAAAAGTGATTGAATTTTTCGCCTATGTAGCCTGCCAAATCAGGATCGAGTTTATCAACTAATACAGTTCTTCTCCAAAAGGCAGAAAAATAGGTCCAACCAATTACTAATCTTAGTGCTAGAACTAGAAGTCCAGCATCGTTTTTTTTGTTATATGTCATTTTTAAAATATCTGTTAATTAATAAAATACCAGTAACATTAACTGGTAATACGAGGTGAATAAGCGTAATTAATTACAGATAGTTTTTAAAGTTTTGATATAAAATATAGAGAGGAATTGTAGCACTTGCATGTTTTCTTGCTGCATAAGAAGGTGTGTGATTATAACTAAAATTAGTTGCTATAAACGAAGTGCTAACATCTGTTTTAATAGCTGCAAGTTGTTGTGAAAAACTAGTGTTTCCTAAGGTTGAATCGTGATTAGTTATTTCAGTATCAAGGCAATTAGAAAGACTTATTGTGGTTTTATTCTTATTGGAAACTTCGGTTTGTTGGGTGCCAAGTTCCTGTTGGATGAAGTTTCTAACCTTGCAAGGGGAAAGAATTAACAATACCGCTAACCCTACCAAGGAAAGTAAAGAAGCGATTGTTTTTATAGAGATTTTTTCTTTCACGCCGTAAATTTAAAAAACACCTATTGTAAACGGTGTTATTGTTTTCTTAAAGTTAAGGCTTTGGTGTTCGTAAAATTTTGTCCATTTTTCTGCCTTTGGCTAACTCATCAACCAACTTGTCTAAGTATCTAACTTGCTGTGTTAGGGGTGTTTTAATATCCTCGATGCGATAGCCACAAATAACGCCTTTAATTAACGGCGCATTAGGATGTAGCGTTGCCTTTTTAAAAAAGCTTTCAAAAGTTACTTTGTCATCAATAAGTTTTTGTAGGGTTTTATTGTTAAAACCAGTGAGCCATTCTATAACTTGATGAAGTTCGGCTTTAGTTCTGCCTTTCTTTTCAACTTTAGTAATATAATGCGGGTAAACCGAGGCAAAGGTCATGCTTGCTATGCGTTCGTCGTGAGTTTTAGCCATTATTGCTTTAGTTTTTTAGTGAAGTTGTAGTTTAAAACTATATCGGCATAATTACTATTTAAATTGTAGTTAGGCTGGGTATCATTTTTAACCAAACTATATCCAATACCGCCAGAAGCCTTGAGAGTAAAATGTGAGGTGTTTTGTTCTTGAGCTTTTGTAGAGGTAAAGGTTAGTAATAAACAAAATGTAATTAGGAGAATAGGGTTTTTCATAGGTTTCTTTTGAGAATTTAGACTAAGGTAACAAAAAATTAAGCCATAAATTTAATAGATAAAGGCATATTAGTGATAACGGTGTGATATTTTTATTTGGGGGATTTTAGGAGGCCAACATTCTTTAGGGATAAGAATCTTTTTATCAATTTTATAAATGTTTTTTAGTTTATTAATTGAACCTATTTTATTTAAATGATTGACATATATTCTTTGAGTTATAATACCATTTGGGATATTTTTTTCTTCAAGCCATTCCTCATAGGCTGTACTAAACGGAAGTATTGGTAAGTGATAATTAGTAGATTTATCAACTATATAAATGTTCTTTCCTATTTTTTTTCGTCTTTTTTTTCGTGGTTTATAATTACTTTGCAATGTATATACAGCATGCGGTAAATCATTAATTATAGTATCTTTTAAATTAGTAAAATAATAGTTTTTGGTTAGATGTTTGTGGGAGTTTTTTAGTTTGGTAATGGCAGAGCAAGGAATGGCAATAGTTTCTGCTTTAATAAGTTCTTGTTGTGTAGTTTTTACATTAGCATAAATAACATCGTGTTTAAAAAATATAATTTGAATGTTGTTATCATGTAAGTAAGTTATTTTTGCAAGGTAGCTATTGTCTTTAGAGTTAGTTAAATAACTTACAGGATAGGATTTAGTAGAGTCTTCTCCAGAAAAGTATCGTTCGTAAGTAATTAAATAGTCAAATTTATATAATTTTTGAGCCTTTGCGGATATACAGGTTGCGGTTAAAATAAATATAAAAAAAAGATACTTCATTACTTCACCATACCTTCATGAGTAAATAGTTGTTTGCCCTTTACAGGTAAGCTAAAAGAAAGTTCTGTCCAAGCAGTTCCTTCAAGCCCTTTTAATAAAACGCCATCGGCAGTTTTTGTTATGGTAAACAGAAAATCGGTTAAGTTTGGTGGAGCTACTTTAGAAGTTGTTCCAGAACTTAATAAACCATATTCGTCGATAATTTGTGATGTATCACTTTTTAAAGAAAAAGATAATTTTTTCCATATTGTACCTTTAAGGCTAGTCAAGGAAAACCCTTGGTTGGAGTGCTCTATAACTAACTTAAAAGGCGCTAATTTAGTTTGATTTTGGGCTTTTATGTTACTAGTATAACAAACTATACTGGCTAGAACTAAAAGACATTTAATACTATATCGTTTTAATGCAGTTGGTTTCATAGTAATTATGATTTAAGTAGGTTTAGAAAGACTAAGATAATAAAATAAAGATATAACTTTAAAAGAAAAATAACGTGTTACGATGTATTAATGATTACATTGCAAAAAATAAGTCATATTTTTATAAAGATTAATTATTTGCGCAATTATGCCTTCTAAAACCACATTAAAAGACTTAGCTAATCTTGCAGGAGTATCTGTATCAACGGTATCTAAAGCTTTAAACGATAGTCCCGAGATTGGCGCTAGAACACGACAACGTATAAAAGATATTGCAGAATCCTGTAATTATGTACCTAATAATATTGCTAGAAGTTTAAAATCTAAGTCAACAAAAACCATAGGAGTTATTATTCCAGCTATTTTAATAGAATTTTTTAATAAAGTTCTCTACGGTATCGAGCAAGAAGCTACAGAAAGAGGCTATAAAATTGTTATATGCCTTTCTAATGAGTCGAGCCAAAAAGAAGCCGAAAGTATTAATACCTTTATTAATGGTAGTGTTGACGGTGTGATTTTATCGGTAGCCGAAGAAACCCAAAAAAGCAAAGTTTACGACCATTTTGAAAAAAGCGCAAAACATAACATGCCAATGGTTATGTTTGATCGTGTTTTAGATGATATAACTTGCGATAAAGTGACTGTTGATGATTTTGATGGCGCTTTCAAGGCTGTGAAATTTTTGTCGGATTTAGGAAGTAAGAATATCTTGTTTTTAAACCCTATTTCAAATACGAGTGTTGGGCAACATCGAGAAGCAGGTTATGTAAAAGCTGTTTCTAGTTTAAATCAGCAGCCTAATATTGTAAATGTATCTCATTATACAGAAATAGAAAAAACGTTAACAACAGTATTTAAGAACCAAAAAATTGATGCCATTTTAGCTGCTGATGAATATTCTGCGGCTTTAGCTCAAAACGCTGCCAGATTAAATAATCTTGACATACCTCAAGACCTTTCTGTTATCGGGTTTACTAATGGTATGGTAGCAGAATACGCCAATCCTTCTTTAACTGTAGTCAGCCAACATGCCGAAAACATAGGGAAAATAGCAGCAGGAATTCTTTTAGATAGGATAGAAGGTAAGTTAAAAACAGAACCAGTAAATAAGGTGGTTAAGACCAAAATTGTAGAAAGAAACTCTACAAAGAAGATATAAAAAAAAGGCTCAAAATATTTTGAGCCTTTTTTATTGAAAGAATAATAAAAATTATTCGTCTCCTGTAAGTTTATCACTAGCTTCGTTTACAGCATCTTCTACAGCCTCGCCAGCTTCTTTAGCGCCATCAACGGCTTTGTCTACAGCTTCGTCAGCTTCATTCATAGCATCGTTAGCAGCATCTTTAGCATCATCCATAGCACCTTCTACAGCATCTTCAGCATCTTGAGCAGCTTCTTCTACAGCGTCTCCAGCATCTTGTGCAGTTTCTTCAATAGCGTCTTGTGTTTCTTCAGCGGCATTTTCAATAGCATCGGCAGCTTCCTCTTTTTTAGTATCTCTACAAGAAGTAACTGTTAATCCTAAAGCCATTAATAAAGCTACACTTAATAATAATTTTTTCATCAGTTAAAAGTTTTAGTGTTATTTAATAAAAACGAATTTAACAACTAATCATGTAACTATGCAAATATTATTTAACATATTTTAACAATTTTAGCGATTAGTTGCATTTTTCATGGTTTATTTACGTAGAAAGTCCATAATTTGGATGACAGCACCTGTGTTTTTTTTGATATAATTAAAATTATCATCACCTGTTTTTATGCGAAGAGATGTATTTTTAATGAGTTGTGTTAATACTTTTTCAAGGTCCTGTTGCGTTTTTATAGAAAACATACTCCCTTGTTTTATCATATCAAATGCCTCAGGAAATTTCTCATACTTATCACCAATTATTATAGGAACTTTAAAAACAGCCGCTTCTAGTGTGTTGTGTAATCCCGTATTACCAATGGCGCCACCAACATAAGCGATGTCGGCATAATTATAAACTTTTGATAGCAATCCTATAGTATCTAAGATAAAAACTTGAGCCTCTTTAAGATTATTTGTATTTTTTTTAGAAAATAAAACCACCTTTTTATTAATGCTTTTTTTAAGGTTTTTAATTTGAAGCGGTTTAATATTATGTGGGGCAATAATATACTTTATATCATTATTATAATTATTAATAAAATTGACGAGCAATTTTTCATCTTCTGGCCATGTACTACCCGCAACTAAACAGAGGTTGTCTTGTTTGAAGTTTTTGATAAAATCTATGTTGTTGTCCATGTTTAGCTGACTGAAAACTCTGTCAAACCTTGTGTCACCGCTTACAGTGGTATTGTTATAGCCAATACGTTTTAAAATATTTTTAGAGGCGTTATCTTGAGTGAAAATATAATCGAAAGCAAAAAGAGCCTTTCGCATAAACTTAAACTGTGGTTTAAAGTAAAGTTGATTGTCTCTGAAAAGCGCCGATATTAATATGGCTTTACTATTACGTAGTTTTAATTCAGATAAAAAATTAGGCCAAATATCATATTTTACAAATACGGTTAGTTCTGGCTTTACTAAGTTGATAAACTTTTTAGCATTAAATGTGGTGTCCCATGGTAAGTAGCAAACAACATCGGCAATGTCGGTGTTTTTTTTAATTTCATATCCGGAAGGCGAGAAAAAAGTAAGGACTATTTTATGTGTTTTGTAAGTGTCTCTAATTTCCTTAAAAACAGGATAACCTTGTTCGTATTCCCCTAATGAAGCACAATGAAACCAAATAGTTTGTGGGTTGTTGCTTAAATGTTTTTCAAGTAATTTAAACGTTTTAGTCCTTCCAGTTACACCCAAGTTTATCTTTTTGTTGAATAATCCAACAAATTTTAAAACAGGATGAACCAAAAAAATGAGAATGTTATAAAGAAAATGCAAGGTTTTTACTTTGTTGCTAAAATACGTTTCTTTAATAAAAAATCATTGGTTAACGTTGGCGAATTTTGTAATTTCGTGATGTATGAAAAAAATTCAAATGGTTGACCTAAAGGGTCAATATTCCGGTATAAAAGATGTTGTTGATCCTGCTATTCAGGAAGTTATTGATACGGCAACATTTATTAATGGACCAAAGGTTCATGAGTTTCAGAAAAATTTAGAAAACTATTTAGGTGTTAAGCATGTTATACCATGTGCAAATGGTACCGATGCTTTACAAATAGCGATGATGGGACTTGGTTTAAAGCCAGGTGATGAGGTAATAACAGCAGATTTTACTTTCGCAGCAACGGTGGAAGTTATTGCTTTACTAGGATTAACCCCAGTTTTAGTTGATGTTGAAGCTGATACGTTTAATATAGATGTTGAAGCAATAAAAAAGGCTATTACACCAAAAACAAAAGCTATTGTGCCTGTGCACTTATTTGGACAATGTGCCAATATGGAGGCTATTATGGAAGTAGCAAAAGCGCATAACCTTTATGTTATTGAAGATAACGCTCAAGCTATTGGTGCAACGTATACTTATGCTAATGGCGACAAAGCAAAAGCAGGAACAATAGGCGATGTATCATCAACGTCATTTTTTCCATCAAAAAATTTAGGGTGTTATGGCGATGGTGGAGCCATTTTTACTAATAACGACGATTTAGCACATACCATACGTGGTATTGTAAATCATGGTATGTATAAAAGATACCATCATGATGTTGTTGGTGTGAATTCTAGGTTAGACTCTATTCAAGCGGCTGTTTTAGATGCTAAATTAGTACATTTAGATACTTACAACGCTTCAAGAAGACGAGCAGCTCATAAGTATAATGAGCACTTTAAAGATGTTAGCGAGATTACGACACCTTACGAATATGGTGCCAAAGATAATCACGTGTATCATCAATATACATTAAAATTATCGGGAGTAGATAGAGATGCTTTGGTACAATACTTAAACGATAATAATATTCCTTGTGGTGTTTATTATCCTATTCCGTTACACAACCAAAAAGCGTATCAAGATTCTAGATATAACGAAGCCGATTTTACAGTAACCAATCAGTTGGTGAAAGATGTAATTTCGTTACCTATGCATACCGAACTCGACGATGAACAAATCGCGTTTATAGCAAATCACATAAAGACCTTTATTAATGGCTAAAAAAATATTAGTAACAGGTGGATTAGGGTTTATTGGCTCTCATACTGTTGTTGAATTACAAAATATAGGATTTGATGTTGTTATTATAGACAATTTATCGAATTCCTCTTTGTCTGTTTTAGATGGTATAGAGAAAATTACTGGAAAATTACCCGAGTTTGAAAAATTAGATTTAAGAGAGAAACCTAAGGTTCAAGCATTTTTTAAAAAGCATAATAACATCGAAGGTATTATTCACTTTGCAGCAAGTAAAGCCGTTGGAGAAAGTGTCGATAAACCATTGTTGTATTATGAAAATAATTTAACCACACTAGTTTATTTACTTCAGGAATTTGGAGCTATGGATTCGCCAAACTTTATTTTTAGTTCCTCATGTACCGTTTATGGGCAAGCCGATGAGTTACCAATAAAAGAAAGTGCGCCAATAAAACCAGCAGAATCGCCTTATGGCAATACAAAACAAATAGGCGAGGAAATTATAAAAGATACATGTAAAGCAAACTCTAATTTAAAAGCTATAGCACTACGTTATTTTAATCCCATAGGAGCGCATGAATCTGTCCACATAGGAGAGTTACCCATTGGTGTTCCACAAAATTTAGTGCCATTTATTACACAAACGGCAGTTGGGATTAGAGAGCAATTATCTGTTTTTGGTAACGATTATCCTACAGAAGATGGTACCTGTATTCGTGATTATATTCATGTGGTCGATTTGGCAAAAGCACATGTTGTAGCTTTAGAACGCTTGTTGAAAAATAACAATAAAGCACACTACGAAGTGTTTAATTTAGGAACAGGTAAAGGGAGTTCTGTCTTGGAAGTAATTAATTCTTTTGAAAAAGTTTCCGGAGAGACCTTAAATTATAAAATAGCAGATAGAAGAGAAGGCGATGTTATAGCAGCCTATGCCGATACCGAAAGAGCTAATAGCGAACTTGGTTGGAGGGCTAAATTATCACTAGATGAAGCCTTGCTTTCAGCATGGAATTGGCAGAAAAAAATTACAAAAGATTAGTTTTTTATCAATTTTTAAGAAATTATAAATACCACATACAAGTTTATCATAAGGT